>JAJZVR010000168.1:4618-8761 GCA_021847065.1 Planctomycetota bacterium
GGCGCGAGCACCTGAGCTGTGCGACAGGGCAGGTAAATCTGTATGCTCTGGTTGCGGCCATACATCGGGACATCCTGCCGGGGATATACCACATCACCGGCCACACGGCCAAAGCCATCAAACACCGGGCTGTCAGTATCTAAAATGAGCCGGTAGTCGGACGGGTCCGGCACTGGAATACGCAGTGCGGTATATGATTCGGTGGGGTGAAAATTAAACACAAACACCAGAGGCCCACGGCGAAACGCGAGTTGCCGGGAGTCCTCATGGACCAGAATCTGTTCAATAAACGGGTCTTGCAGAACGTGGCGTTGTTCATCCAGGCATTGCATGGCGCGGTCAAATATTTTCAAGCCCAGATAATGCAGATCGTCGCGATCGGAAAGCGACCAGAGCCGCCGGGCGTGCTGGTAGGAATAGTTGTTTCCCGGCCTGGGGAAATCGACCCATTCCGGATGGCCGAATTCATTGCCCATAAAATTCAGATATGCTTCCCCGGCCAGAGCAAAAGTAATCAGCCGGATCATTTTGTGCAGAGCCAGGCCCCGATCGACGATCGGATGCGGCTGCAATTTGCTCATGTTCCAGTACATCTGCTTATCCATAAGCCAGAAAGCGAGCGTTTTATCCCCCACCAGAGCCTGATCATGACTTTCCGCATACCCGACATGTTTTTCATTGTGGCGGCGGTTCATCAGCGTGTGGTACAGGCCGCCGAGATTCCAATCTTCATCGCGCTGTTCTTTCAGCAGTTTAATCCAGTAATCAGGGACGCCCATGGCCAGGCGATAATCAAATCCGATTCCGCCTTCGGCCACGGGCCGGGCCATGCCGGGCATGCCGGAAACATCTTCCGCAATGGTTATGACTTCGGGGCGTAACGTATGTACCAGCTCGTTGGCGGTTTGCAGATAGGCAACAGCGTTGTCATCAATGTTGGAGCCGAAATAACTGTCATAGCTGGCAAATTTGGCGCCCAGGCCATGATCCAGATACAACATGCTCGTGACGCCGTCAAAACGGAATCCGTCAAAGTGCATGTCTTCCATCCAGAATCGCAAATTGCTTAACAGAAACCGCTGAACTTCCAGAACGCTGTAATCAAAACACAACGAATCCCACGCGATGTGCTGCCCGCGGGCACCGGCGTGAAAATATTGAAATTCCGAACCGTCAAAGCGATTTAACCCCTCATTGAGATTTTTTATCGCATGGCTGTGCACCACATCCAACAGCACCGCGAGGCCCAGGCCATGAGCGTTATCGATCAGGTGCTTAAGTTCTTCGGGTGTGCCGAAGCGTGAGGAAACCGCAAAAAAATTGCTGACGTGATACCCGAATGAGCCGTAATACGGATGCTCCATGATCGCCATGAGTTGAATGGCGTTGTAATCCAGATCGGCAATCCGCGGCAGGACATTGCGCGTGAATTCATTGAATGTTCCGACTTTCGGTTCTTCCTGCGCCATGCCGATATGGGCTTCATAAATACGCAGGCCGCCTTTTTTCGGCGGTGCCCAGGGGTGCTTAAAGCTGTAAGGCTCCGGCGGATTCCAATATTGCCCGACAAAATCAGTGGAATGTTCCACCTGCACCACCCGCCGGATATAAGCGGGAATGCGATCCATTCGCCCGGATGCGGAATCCACCTGTACTTTAATTTTGCCGCCATGAGTCAGAGTTGCTTGACCCGGCTTTAAATCCGGCAGAAAAATCGCCCATACGCCGAACGCATCGCGGGTCATGGGGTGGCTGGAACGGTTCCAGGAATTAAAATCTCCGATTAAATGCAGTTGTGCTGCCGCCGGTGCCCACTCTCTGTACCAGATTCCCGCTTTCCCATCTTTATTGCCGCGATTGAATCCAAAATAGTGATGCCCCTGACTGACCGATTCCAGCAGGCCTCCGGCTTTTTCAATGCCTTCCCGCATTTTTAGATAATGTTTCCAACGTTGACGCAGTTGCGGCGTATAAGGCTCCAGCCAGGAATCGCCGGCGATCAGCCCGGTTCCGTCGGACACAAGTGGGGTTTCCGCCACGCCGTTTTTTGGATGTTTCTCATCCGCCATGACTATCCTCTCGCTGGAAATGGCCGCGTGTAAACTCGAACACATCGGCACGCTGTGAAAATATCATACCCTAATGGGTAGATCGATGCTCGTTCCGCGGTTGGAACATGATTGGCAACTGATTTTGGCGTTTGTGCCGGGGTGGGGCGATAAGGCAGGACGATACGTTGCTGCAAACAGCGGAACAATTGTTATGATATGATCATGGTTGGCGCTGCACGGGCGGATTTGTACGTATGGATATGCAGGACTATATTGGTAGTGAAGGATCACGCATGAAAAACATTACTCGTCGAATCATGGGCTTGTTGACAATCAGTGTGTTGGCTGTGGCGGGGTGCGCTACGCACAACAATACCATCATCAAAGCACCGCTGATGAATGTGGATCACGAATTGGCGCCCGGTGAATGGGGTCTGCGCAAAGTGCCGGAGGGGCAGTATCCTAATATGCAGGCCGCCTTTATGGATAAGACCGGACTGATTAAAGCGATTAATCGTTCCATTAAATTCATGCAGTCCCCATCGAGCCAGAAGTTTTTCCCCGATGGCCCCATTACCCACAGTCAGGAACTGGCTTCTCTTTTTGATTTCAAATACATGCTGCGGAATGTGCAGTCGCCGGCTAAATTTCAGCAGCTTATTGATTCGCGCTATGATGTATACATTGCCAAAGGATATGACGATCGCGGCAGCGTCTGGTTTACCGGATATTACACGCCGATTCTGTATGGCAGCCTGACGGAAACGTCCCGCTACCGTTATCCGGTTTATAAGCGACCGAAAAATCTTGTCAGCAACCCGATTACCGGACAGATTCTCGGAGAACGCATGCCCGGCGGTTCGTATCAGCCGTACCCAACCCGGGAGCAGATTTTGCAGCAGCATTTGTTAACTGGTGACGAGCTGGTATGGTTCTCCAATCCGTTGGATGCTTATGTGGCGGAAATTCAAGGCTCGGCTAAGGTGATCCTGACAACGGGACAAACCATCACCATCGGCTACGCCGGGGATAATGGCCGCACGTATACCGGATTGGGTGAATTGCTGGTTAAGCAGGGAAAAATCAGCGCCCGCAGACTCTCACTGCCGGCAATTCAAACGTATTTCCAGATGCACCCCAAGCAGGTTGAACGTGATATTATGAAAAATCACTTCATGGCCTTTCTGAAGCTTTACAATCCCGCGCATTGGCCTCTGGGATCTTTGGGGGTAAAAGTGACCGCCCATCGGAGTCTGGCGACGGACAAAACCATTAATGCTCCTCCGTACCAGAGTATTTTTCCGCGTGCCGCTTTGACGTTTGTGGAAACCAACGCACCGAACACCTCCGGCATTGTTTCACCCTATACCGGCTTCATGCTGGATCAGGACACCGGGGGGGCCATCCGGGCGGCCGGGCGTGCGGATATGTACATGGGAATCGGCCCGGTTGCCCAAACGCAGGCGGGCTATGAACTTAGCAAAGGGAAATTGTATTATCTGTTTCTTAAACCAAGCTTGACCCCCATGGGCGGCATGCCGCTGGAAAATCAGGCCACATCCGGCAATGGCAATAGTACCGCGCCTGCCAGCCAGCCGAACGCCTCCGGCCCTATCGTGCAGCCCACAAATCCGGGATATTTCAATGAAATGTTCCCCGGTGCGAAATAAGCTCTGGAACGTCGTGCAGTTATGGCAGGAATCGCAACGCGCTTGAACCCGGCATGGGGGCGATGCGCTGGTTGTGGTGCGGGCCATGCCAAGGCGGCCTCTGCCAAGACGGCAGAATCAAAGTAAATCCTGATGAGAGTGGCAGACGAAATATCCTGATCCCAGAGAATATTTTATATTATTAAAATAATCGTAAGTCATTTATTTATTTGAACTTATAACTTTGATCGTGGTATAAAATAGCTTGCGGTACGGCCTTTGCTAGTAAGTCCCTGCGGAATGTTACCGGAGACGCACACGGAAAAAGGTTTGCCATGAGTCATGCAGTACAAGTCGCGATTAAATCTTCTGATGACCCAGCCGCAGTGGCGGGGATTTCGTCCGGCCATACAGTGGCCGCAGACGGTATCGCGATTATTGGA
>JAJZVR010000169.1 GCA_021847065.1 Planctomycetota bacterium
CATCACCGCAGTTGATCTGCGAAATACCGCCCCCATACGTTGCCTGGGAACTGCCCCGGCCCGCGGCGCCGCCATCGCACTGCAACTAACTGCCCGGGTCAACGGCATAGCGCACAATGTGAATATGTCAATTCATCTCAAACCCTTTGCCAATAATCCCCGCGCCAAACTTCACGTTGTTATCAGTGGTATTCGCGGTGCCGGCCTGGCGCAGGGATTTCCCGCGCTGGGCAAGAGCTTTAATGTTAATACGTTAACGCATGGCCAATTTTCCGCCGATGGCGCCCTGCAATTGCAAATGGACCGCCGATCGCCTATTGCCTTTAATTTTCATCGCCAGTTCATGGCCAGTGCGAAAGTCTCTCATGTCGCATTTTCCGCTGAACCCAATGGCCCGGTTCTCGCGGGCGTCGCGGAATTGGATGCCGAGAAAATAAAAGTGCAGCCGTCTCTGCCGGCTGTCACCATCGCGCTGTTGAACGTGCGCACCCCCAGTTTCCGCATTGTCCGCGATGCGGCGGGTTTGCATATTCTGGGTATGTTAATGAAATCCGCCCCGGCACTCACGCATGCCTCTATGCCAAAAGCAAAGCTAAATCTCACCATTAAAACCGTCAAAATCAGTACCCCTCAGGCCGGCAAACCGGCAGTTCCCGCCGTGACCGGCAAGCCTTCAGTAAACGTTAAAAAAGTTATTAAGGTGTCAATTAAAAAACCCGCAACCCCGCAACCTGCCACGCATGCTTTGGCGATCCATCCTCGGTTGCCCGCGATTTTAATCAAGCGATTAATTGTCACCGGAATTAATGCCCAATATATTGATCGCACCACCACGCCCAATATCGGAATTCCCCTGACCGCTTTGGAAGCCCAGGTGCGCAATCTTGGCACCGTAGCTTTGATCAAGCGTATGCCGATCCGCTTCAATGTCATCGCGTATGCCGGACCTGTTCGCATCTTACACGCCCGGTCGGCTGTTGCTACAAGCCGGCCGGCCAAACCAGTTCGGCCTGTGCGTGTCGTTCGGACCGGCAATTCAGCAGCGCATATGGTGGCGGTACCGAAAAAGGCCCTGTTTTCACAGCTAGCGGCCAATGGACAAGTATATCTGTATCCTCATCTCCAGGGCTGGAGTACACTTGCGCTTAATGGACTATACCTGCCGGAATTAGAGCCGCTGGCTAAAGAATATGGCATAACACTTACCGGCGGTACCTTTGACAGCTCCAGCAATCTGCGTTTTCACGCCAACAATCGCATGGATTTGCATACCAAGCTCGTATTGTCTAATCTCAATATTTCCGAGCCGGCGCACGGGCTGCTGGCAAAGCTGCTTAATCTGCCGGCACCACTGGATGTCGCCATCGCCGCCATTCAAGCCCCCGATGGCTCAATAACCATTCCGCTTTCCGTGCCCATCAACGGCGATAATTTTTCACGTTCCGCCGTCACCGGCCAACTATTTGCCGATATGGCCCAAGCGGTTGCTGTGGGTATTGCCAGTTCACCGCTCAAACTGGCCGGTGGTCTGGCGGGACTATTTGGCTCCGGCAAATTAAAAGCGATCCAAGAACCCCCTGTGAAACTTGCCTTTTCCCCCGGTTCCACCGCCTTAACTTTACAGGATTGGACTCTACTGCAGGCGTTGGGCAGACGCCTGAGGCGGCATGATTCGCTGCAGGTTATTGTCCGGCAGAAAATTTCCACCGCCGATGTCGCCGTCGCCGCTCTTCGTGCCAACCCCACGCACCGCCAATGCCTGGAAATGATCGCCGCGCTGCAAGGTCGAAAAACTCGCCTGCTGCTTCAGCGGCGGCAGCAGGTTGGCACACTGCGCGGCGACCTAGCAATAAGTCTTTCCCGCGCCGCCATTAACGCTGGAATCATCCGCCTCTCTCGCCTGGATGCCAAAATCGCCCGTGCCCAGTTGGCTCTGAATTATCTTGCCAATATGCTCGCTCCCGGAGCCAGCCGCCAAACCGCGCGCCGCACCCGCGGCACCATGATCACCATTGCCCGGCAACGCCTGTCAGAAATTAAAGCGGCCCTGTTCGCCGCCGGCTTTAACCACGCCAATCGCCGCGTGCATATTATATTTCCCCAATACAGCGCCGTTAAATCCGCCACCGGCGGTAACGCCCTGCTGACACTGGTACAGACAAAGTGACAGCAGCATCAGCATCGTCGATAAATTCATCGTGGGACGCCCAGAGGATATGCCTCCCGAAGTGTCACGAAGCGGTACAGCCGTTCGACCCGCAAGGGGCAAAGCCCGCCGCATTTTCCGCTTTTAATAGGTGGATTTCCCCGGTATTGCAGGCGTGTTGCGTACCAATGCGGTGCGGGGTGGCATTTTGCGCATCGGCCAGTCGGGGCGGAATATGTGCTACGGTCCGGACCGGCGAAGTCCTTTTACTTCCTACCCCTACCTCGCAAGCTGCCTTTCCGCTTTTTGGTCTCCGGCCGCTGCGGCCTTTTCGAACCATTTCCGAGCGAGGTTTTTATTTACAGGGACGCTGTAGCCATGGGCGTACTGTATTCCAAGGAAATATAGGCCTTCCGGATCGCCGGTCATAGCTGCTTTCCGCACCCAAGCGAACGATGTTGCCAAATTGCCGGGAACGCCCATGCCGTGGTGGTAAAGACCGGCGATCAAAAGCATCGCTGCCGGACTTCCAGCATTTGCCGCTTTCATTGCCCAACTCAACGCGCGACTGTAGTTTCGGGTGGTACCTTTGCCCGCCGCATAAAGTTCGGACAAGCTTACCATGGCATCGGTATTTCCTTCGTTGGCGGCACGGCTGAGCCATAGAAAGGCATGGGCAAATCTGTGCTGCGTACCTGGGCCGCCCTCATAACATTCCCCGAGTAATAGCATTCCAGTAACATTTCCGGTCACGGCGGCTTTCTTGATCCAGGAAAGAGCCTTGGCCCGATCTCCTTGGTTAAGATAGCATTCAGCCACCACGGTCATGGCATTGGCGTTTCCGCGTACCGCCAAGGGCATCGCTGCCGCCATCGCCCTGCTATTCCAATAGATCGCCCTTTTCATGCTCTTAGTTGCTGCCCAGCCCATGATGTGGAATTCGGATAATTCGTAGTAACCCCAAAGACCCCCGGCCGCGGCCTCCCGGCGGTACCATCTAAGTGACTGCGGTAAATTGCGCACCACACCCCGGTTGCCGTCGCGATACATGTCGCCCAAACGGTCCATAGCTAATACGCTCCCCGCGCGGGCGGACTTTTTCAGCCAGTTGAGACCAGACTTGAGATTTAGGGTTATTCCTTCCCCAATTTGATTCATGCGGGCTAACTGGTACATAGCTGAGGCATTATTCTCAGCAGCGGATTTCTTGTACCATTCGTAGGCCGTATTGTAATTTTGTGGTACTCCCCATCCGCGTGCATAGCACTTGCCAAGGCGGTACATGGCCGACGAACTGTTTTGAGCCGCTGCGTCCCGAAGACGGTCGACCACGGCGGCATAATTCCGCGGGACCGCCTTCCCGATAACATCTTCGGTGGTAGGCTGTTTACCCGTCGCAACAGGACGGGCGTGCGAGCGGGCCCTTGGAACGATGGCCCCTGGCGCATGCAGCACCCGAAGGATTTTTACGGCGGCGGCCTTGACCGCAGGGTTGCCATATCTTTCCGCCTTGCGGAACCATTCCATCGCTTTAGAATTATCCAAGCTTACGCCACGCCCGTCGGCGTAGAGCACCCCGATGTTGTACATTGCCAGCCCGCTCCCCACAACCGCTCCCCGGCGATACCACTTCATGGCCGTCACGGGATTCCGAGCGACACCCTCACCCTTTGCGTACAGTATGCCAACCTCCGCCATCGAGCCGCCATTTCCAACCGCAGCTCCCCGGCGATACCATTTCATCGCCTCGCTATAGCTTTGTGTCACTCCCTGGCCTTTCGCAAAGAGCGAACCAATTTTTTCGATTGCCAACCCGTTGCCCGCCCTTGCGCTTAAACGGTACCAAGTCAAAGCGGTGGGGTAGCTCTTGGTTACGCCATCGCCTGCCTCATAAAGGTAGCCGAGGTCATACATCGCGGTGCTGCTGCCTGCCGCGATCGCCCGATGATACCATTGCATGGCTTTGGCGTAGTCTCGGCGGACACCTAGGCCCTTGTCGTAAAGCAACCCGATAGAACACATCGCATCGCCATTTCGAAGAACGGCTCCCCTACGATACCAAACCATGGCCCTGTGATAATTCAGGGCCACCCCTTTGCCACTTTGGTACATTTCGCCGAGATTATTCATCGCCCTTGGCTCACCGCGCGATGCAGCCTGGTGAAACCATTGCGCCGCTGTGGCATAATTTCGCTTTACCCCGATGCCCCCCCGATACATCCATCCTAGGTTATTCATCGCCTCTGCTTGCCCATCCGCGGCGGCCTTTAAGTACCATCGCAAGGCGCGGGTGTAGCTTTGGGGCACACCTTGGCCGTTGGCGTAGAGCAGACCAATACTGTACATGGTATTGCCGCGGGAACCCGCCGCCAGAGCCTTGCGATACCACCTCATTGCCTTGTGATAATTCTGAGGTACGCCCGCGCCATTGTTGTACAGCACTCCGATATTATTCATCGCCAGCCCATTTCCAGCCGCTGCCGCCATTCGGTACCATTTAATGGCTTTGGCGTAATTTTGTGGTACGCCTTCACCGTTTTCGTATTGAAGGGCTATACAGTACATTGCCGCTGGGCTCCCGGCGTTTGCACCTCGGTGAAACCACTCCGCAGCTTTGGCATAACTTTGGGGCACGCCTTGGCCATTTTCGTAAAGTAGGCCAATGTCGTACATTGAGAAAGCGTAGTGCGCTGCCGCCGCCATTCGGTACCATTTCATGGCCTTGGTAAAATTTTTGGGCATGCCATCGCCTTGAACGTAAAGCGTTCCAATGTCATTCATCCCAATGGCATTACCAATCGCCGCTCCTTTACGGTACCATTTCAAAGCTTTGCCGTAATCCCTTGCAACGCCCTTGCCGAACTGATAAAGGAATCCGATATCGCACATCGCCCGCCCGCTACCCGCCGCAGCGCTCTTGCGATACCAGGCTAAGGCTTTAGCGTAATTTGGAAGCACGGCTTGGCCGTTAGTGTAAAGCAATCCGAGGCGGTCCATCGCTTCGGCATTTCCCGCTATCGCGGCCTTACGGTACCATTTCATTGCCGTGGCATAATCTTGCGGTACGCCTTGGCCCTTGGCATAAAGGATGCCGACGTTAAGCGCGGCATTGGCGTTTCCCTCTTGGGCAGCCTGCCGTAATTGCGATAAGGCGGCGGTGTCCCCCTTGGCTGCTTTATTTTCGAGTTGCTGCATGGGTGCCCCTGCCAGCGCGGGCCCACAACCCAAAGCCCCGGTGATAATGACGACAGCACAGAAGTCGAGTTTTGATAACATCGCCATTCTCCAAACCTAAAAAAGCTGGGAACCGTTTACAGATTGAAAGAATTGTATGCCCCACCGGCCTTAGCCGCAAGCAGCTTAAAACAGCTTGCTTAAAACAGCTTGCTTAAAACAGCTTAAAACGGCAGTGTAAATCATAATCTATAATCGCCGTGCGCCGCCTGCATTATTGGGTTGTCGTCGGGTTGAAGCTCACGAGTCATTGATGCGCAAAACCGCGTCACCCCAGGTTTGGCTGAGGGTGGTCCCCTTGGCTTTATAAAATAGCGCCGTCCGGAAATCAGTCCGGAATTTTACGCTGGTAATTCATGTCGGCTTTTATTCGGCTACGCAACAAAAATGTTACGAACTTGGTATGGCTCCGCTTGTCAGGCCGCTCAGACGTGCCCCCTTTCCATGTCGCTACGATCATGCCGGTAAATGCTGTATTGCTTGGCCGCGAAAATAGATAGCGATTCTGCTTCAACTTTATTCCTTTGTGGTCCGGCCGCGGGTCGCGGCTTCAATCCGAAATGGCTCCCAACGATGGCAGCGCTCCATACCGCCCCTGCAAATATCGCCGACGAATATTGAGGTTGTTTCGCTCCTTGAATTCAGCGACGGAATATAGCCGAGCCGCGCCCGAAGCGTCCTTCTCGGTCAGATAAATCTGGTCCCGCCGCAGCAGCGCCGTCCACGCTTCCCCGTCCAGTAACGCCGTCTCGTGCGTCGCGAAAATAAGCTGTCCGCGCACCTGATTCATTGGTGTCTCACAGTTAAATTCGCGAATGATTGCTTCCAGCATCTTTGGGTGCAGAGACTCGTGTAACTCATCGACGAAGGCTGCCATTGGGCTCGCCTCATGCGCCAAGTCGTATAACAACGGCGCGAGGTCAACCAGCCTTTGCGTGCCGCGCGACTCGCGGTGGTACGGAACTGCAAAGCCTCCTTCTGGGGTGCCATGTCTCAGGCTGATCTGGTAGGATTTGTGTTTCATGATACGATCAGCGCCTCCCGCAGCCTGATCATCCTCGTCAGCCGAGGATGGCACCTGAATTTCAAACTCCTCCGGCTTCATGTCAACCACCCCGACATCGGCCGATTTCAGACGTGCAGCCAACCAATCCGCGAACGTCTTATCGGCGAACGCTCGTTTTGCTGCATCGTTCCTGCTACGGAAGCCAAATCCGGCATTCAAATGTTGGCGTGCCGCCAGCAGGCGGCGAATACCGACGGCTATGTTTTTGGCCAGCGCCGGAGCCAAGCGATCCGCCAGCGAAAGCAGCAGTGCATTGGGGCGGAAACTCTGCGATATCAACGCAAATTGCGGATCGCTGGTCCATTCGCCGGATACGTCTTGACCATTGCGCTCCAGCAGATCGGTAGCCCCACCATCCGCGTGAAGCAATCTAAGCCGCTCGGTAGCAAAATGTGTCCTGAAAAACTGAACCTCGTAATCGTAAACGGTGCCGTCAACTACAGCTTTAACACCGAGCCGCACGGGTGTTTTCTCGCCGTCCGCTCCCAACGCAAATGGTTCATACGGTGCCAACTTAGAATCCGACTCCAGCGATGCCGTTGCGCCGATGAGATAAGAAAGCGCCTCCGCCGCCCGCAGCACCGTCGATTTGCCCGACGCATTCGGCCCATAAATCGCCGCTGCCCGTAGCAGTCGCAGTGGCTCCTCATCGCCCCGCACCGCAACTTCTACAATGCCCCGGTCCGAATCTGGATCAATATCCGTGGCCAACATGGACAAGCGGAATTCATCGCGAAAGCAACCAAAATTTCGCCCATAAAATTCAATTAACATACCGGCCTCCTAGCAGCCTCCCGGACACATAGCGCAGAAATCCTGCGCTTTGTTGAAATTCTAGGTATATATCGGACGAAAATCAAGCAAAAATCAACAATTCGTCCTCCATCGCGCAGTTTTTCTGCGCTTATTACGCCTTCTGGCGAAAAATATTGCCGTTTTCCGCACCGCCCCCTGGCGTTCGGCTTGGTTGGACACCGAGCCGCCGGGATAGTCAGCGAAGCGGAGACGCTTTGGCAATAGAGGCATATCGTGGTACAACACAGCTGTAATAATGGAGTTGCTTGATGCCAAAAGTAAAATCCAATCGCGTGGCAGTTTATGTGTTTCGGAGATTGCCCGGCGGCCCACAATTTCTCCAACTGCATCGCGCCGTTGGATCAGGTGATTATGCCGGCACATGGCAAACGGTTTATGGTGGAATAAAGTCTAATGAAACCGCCATCGCCGCCGCACTGCGGGAACTCAAGGAAGAAACGCAACTCGTGTCGACCAGATTTTTTCAGGTGGAATATCTGGAAAGCTTTTATCACCGCGCCAGAGATCGCGTTACCGTTCTGCCCGTATTCGCCGCCGAGATCGCCGCCAATACCAAAGTGATCCTTGACGAAGAACATGACAATTACCGCTGGGTTGATTTGTCCGATGTCAATACCCATTTTGTCTGGCGGGTTCAACGTCAAGCCATCGCAATTATTCAACAGGACATCCTCGGCACATCACCGGCCAAAGACCTGCTGACCATTAAACTCAACGCCAAAAAAAGCACCCGCCCATCCCATTAACTCCAAATGCCGATTCGTTGCCCGTTGCAATAATACCCGCGCGATCCAAAGTCCCATTTCCCCGCCGTACTAAAAATCTGTGCCAATCTGTGAAAATCCCGATCCGCTCCTCCTGTCGCATCGCAGATTTCGGCTTCCATGCCTCAATTTGTGGATAACAAAACTTCGTATGTCAACATTCTAGGTTCTAGGTTCCAGCTACTAGCTTCTACTTCCCCGGCCTTTGCTCGTTGCCCGTTGCTCGTTGTCCGTTACCATATTGATCCATGATCATTGGCGTCGCAGAAACCGCCCAACGCCCAACGGCCCCGCTCGGCCTTTCATGGGCGAGGCGAATCGGCTATTATTAACTGTGGCGGAGGAAAAACGCCCGGCGGTTACGGGCAAGGCTGGCACGCGAGGGATGGCCCGGGTTTTTGGAGCAATGGAAAAGGTCTATGACGCAGGCAGATATCACAGTTGTTACAGAATCGCAATTACCTGTAATTGTCGAATTATATAATCAGGTATTCCGGCCACCGGAAAGCGAAAATTATTTCCGCCGACGGTTTCAGGGCCGTTACAACGTCCTGGCGATGCTGGCCTCACTCGATAATCGCCCCGTAGGGTTTTGCGTTGGTTTCGAATTAAAGCCATTGGTTTTTTACACCTGGCTCTTAGGCGTGCATGGTGATTTTCGCCGCAAAAGCATTGGACGCCAATTGCTGGAATCCCAGTTGGAATGGGCCAAGAACCACAACTACGAATTTG
>JAJZVR010000170.1 GCA_021847065.1 Planctomycetota bacterium
TCCGGACGCCATTGCGGATCAACCTCTTTTTCCACCATTGGCTTGAATACATTAAATTCCGGCCGCATCGGGTTGATGCCCTCCGGCCATTCCTCATGGAGAACAAAATCGCCAAGCTTCGGATGGCCTGTAAATACCAAGCCGAAAAGATCTTCCGCCTGTCGTTCATGCCAGTCAACGGCGTGAACTTGTTCGCTGACCGAAGGAACCTCTCTTGCGTCACTTGAAAGCCGAACAGATAATTTGACCCATGGCCCATTGTCCGGCTTGTAAAACCAATAATCCAATTGATCGCCTGAAGGCAGTGCCTGAACAACCAGTGTCGCAAAGCGATATGTCCGCTGCTCCACCAGCCATGCCACCGCACTGGGAAGGGCATCCGCGCGGCAAACCGCCGCAAGCAAAAGTCCGGATTCCAATTCAACAATACCGGACACCCTATCTCCCAACTCCTCGCGCAGGGCGATGGGTATCTGTTGATCAATGTGATTCAATGGTTGATTCATGGCATGCGCCCTCCCAATGATGTGGTCGCGGCAGTTAACCAATGGGCCAGCGGCGCGGGAATATACCAGCCCAGTATTACCACGGGAACCGCCGCAATAATCAGCGCCGCGATACAACTGCGGGGAATCGTGGTGGGCAACGTATCTGCAGCAGCTTCGCTGGTACCGGGTTTGCCCAACACCATCCGAAACAGGTGAAATGTGATGGCGCAAAAGGAAATAATCATAAAACATGCCAGCAGTATCGCGGCCCACGCCTGAGGACTTGCCAAACCGGCCTTCAGAATGGCCAGTTCGCTGAGAAACAGGGCAAATGGCGGTGCCCCGGCCATAGCCAGACCCGCTGCCATCATTACCGTACCGATCCATGGCGACCTGCTTAACACGCCGCGCACTTCGCTGATGCGCAGTTTTCCCACCAGCAGGAACATGATCCCCGCAGCGTAAAATACCAGAGGTTTGGTCACGCTGTGGCTGATGATCTGCCATATTGCCGCATGACGGGCAGCGCTCGATGCCATCGCACCGGCGGTCAAAATAATGCCCGCATTCTCAATGGTGGAGTATGCAAACAAGCGTTTGTATTCGTGCGTTTGCAAAATCAGCAACGCCGCTCCGCCGGCGGATACCAATCCGAACAGTATAAGCCACTGATCCGCCCGCGATCCAGGTGCCAGATGAACCGCCGCCGCAATACGCAGCAGCACATAAGGAATCGCCGCACTTTCCAAAATCGACAGCATGGCACAAATTGGAAATGGTGCCCGGCTATATGTATCCGGAAGCCACGCATGAAAAGGAATCAGTGCCGCCTTGGTTCCAAAGCCGATTAAAATCAGCAGAAATGCGATATTCAAAATCGCCGGTGATAGTTTTGGGGCCGAAGCCCGCAATTGCCCCCATGTGAATATCGTGAATCCGGCCCGGCTTTGCGCCCAATACAGCAGCAGGATTCCCAGAATGGCAATCGCCGCACCCAAAATCGTCAGCAACGCATATTTCCATCCGGCTTCCAACGCGGCAGGCGTGCGCTCAAAGCTCACCAGAAAAACTGAAAATAGTGTTGTCAACGTCAACGCCAGCCATACCAGTGCAATTTCCCGCAGCAGCGGCACGGCATACAGGGCGATCAGGAACAAGTTAAACCAGATAAAATAACGGCGTTTCCGACCCGCCGGGGCGCCGTGCTGCGCCAGAAAACCAATCGAAAATATCAGGGCGGTCAAGGCACCCAGGGTTTCCAGCAGCAGGATCAACGCACCGAAGGCGTTGGCCCCCAGCCAGTGCGGAATCGCAATCACTGGCGCTCCATCAGCGGCATGGGCCGCCAGGACTGCCGCAATGATCACATTGACTAACGCCGCAAAGGCCGAAATCCAGCCTGCTAAAACAAGCGGCGTACCGCTGGCGGTAACCACCAGCGCCAAGAGGGGCATGATGAAAGTCAGCCAAATAAGCACGCCTGTCAATCCTCCATGAGTTCAGATAAAGTACCAACTTCAGTGCTACCGGAAAGCCGATGTATCTGCGTGCTTAGTACCCCCAGTGTTAAAACCACCATCAACACATCGAACGTACCAGCCAGTTCCCCGATCAAGGGAAAATTTGGCGCAATGGCAATACCCGCAAAAAACGCCCCATTTTCAATGGCCAACAAACTTAACATCTGCGGCAATGCCTCCCGCCGCACCGTGATCGTATAAATAGCAATCAGCACGGCCGCAAATCCGATTGGCAGGTTTGCATGAACCGCCGGGGTTGTCTCGGACAGCATGGGGCCGACCAGATAATAGGCTAGTACGGTCAGTGCCAGGGCAATCAGCAGCGACATCGGCACGTTAATAACCTGTTGCAATTCCCGCCGGGCAATCATGGCCTGCCGCGCGGTTCGCCGTAGCAGAAAGGGAATCAGCAAGACCTTGGCTATTATCGCAACTGCCGCCACAATCCATAAATCCGTGCTGTGATAGTCAATTCCCAGCAGTACGGCGGATGCCGCCAGCAGCAAAGATTGCATCACATAAATGCGGAGACAACCCATCACCTGCGATGCGGCGATAAGCCCGAAACTGCACAGCAGAAAAAATCCCGCCGTTAACAGAACCAGTTGGTTGATCCATGCAATTTTATCCGGAGTCATCGCCGCACCTTATCCCGATCAAGTGGTCATCATCCGCGTCAGCACCGCCGCCACCGCCACCACAAACGCCAACCCCAAAAACGCGGTGATCCGGAAAAGCCGCAACTTTGCCAGCGAACTTTCCACGATCACAATCAACCCCACCGCAATGAGAATTTTGATAAATATCAGCGGAATCGCCAATAGCACATCGCCTAGAGTCGTCCCGGACGCCAGGCCCCAAGGCGCAATAAGAACATTGAGAAAAATGCACAAAAGTACGAAAAACTTCATGCTGCCCGCCCATTTCATCAAGGCGGCACCGGATCCGGAATATTCCAATGATTTGGATTCGTCAATCATCGCCAGTTCAAAATGGCCCGAGGGATTATCCACCGGAATTTTCCCGGTCTCCGCCAAGATCAGCATAAAAAATGCTACTGCCACGAGAATATGCGCCGGATTAAAGAAATTGGATTCCGGATGCACCCATTTCTGTTGCACGATATACGGAATTGTGGAATTGGCCACAAAACAGACGGTGAAAAATACCACCATAAACACCGGTTCCGCCAGAAATCCCACCATACGCGTGCGGCTGGCCCCCATGGCACCGTAAGGGTTGGCAGTATCCACGGCGGCAATGGTGGCGAAAAAACCGCCCAGAGCCAGAACAAAGCCGCCGCCGATCATATCCCCCATAAACGCAAAAAAGAGCGGGTAGCTGGTGAGCACGGGAATCAACATCGTCACCAGAATCGGTGCCGCGAAGCAGACATACGGCGTGGCCCGAAAAATCCAGGTACTTTCACTGGAAAGTATCTGGTCTTTATGAAATAGTTTCCATATATCCCGATAGGTCTGAAAAATACTGGGGCCTTTTTTACTGCCCACCCGTTCCTTGAGCCGATTCAAAATACCCACCACCAGGGGTGACAAAAACATCACCACCGCCACCTGAACCAGATTGAACAATATCATCCGTGCCATATTCCCCTTATCCTACCTTATCTGCCAGTAGTTGCCGGAACTTTGAAGGGATTTTTAAATATAGCCTTCGATCCCAACTCCAGTTCAATCTCCAAAAGGCGGTTATATTTGGCCACCCTTTCGCTGCGACAGGGAGCGCCGGTTTTAATTTGGCCGCCGCCCATGGCCACGGCGAAGTCCGCAATAAACGCGTCCTCCGTTTCACCCGATCGGTGGGATATAACAAAATTCCAGCCCGCTTTACGGCATAACGCAATCGCTTCAATGGTCTGCGATACTGTGCCGATCTGATTGAGCTTAATGAGTACCGCATTGCTGGCTTTGGTGTCAATACCGCGCTGAATAAATTTAGTGTTGGTAACATAAATGTCATCGCCGACAATCTGGATTTTCGCTCCCAGCGACGCGGTGTGCGCCGCAAAGCCTTTCCAGTCCATTTCCGCCAGGCCGTCCTCAATCGAAACCAGCGGGTATTTTTTGGTCCACAACTCGTAAAGCTGGCACATTTCCTCGGCGGTGCGCCGGCCCTGGCCGGAACGGTTCAAATCATACTCCCCCTTGACATAAAATGAACTGGCCGCCGGATCAATGGCGATGGCCACATCCGTCCCCGGCTCATACCCGGCTTGCGTGATCGCCTCCACGAGCAATTCGCATGCCTCCTCGTTGCTTATAAGATTCGGGGCAAAGCCGCCCTCATCGCCCACCGCCGTGCCATACCCCCGATTACGCAGAATACCCGCCAGTGAATGATAGGTTTCCGCACCATAGCGTAACGCCTCGGCGAAGTTCGGTGCCCCGAGTGGAACAATCATATATTCCTGAAAATCAACGCTGTTGGCCGCATGTTTACCGCCATTGAGCACATTCATCATCGGCACCGGCAGGACGCGGGCGTTTTGCCCACCGAGATAGTGGTAGAGCGATTGTCCTGATTCTGTCGCCGCCGCCCGTGCAACCGCCATCGAAACACCCAGAATCGCATTGGCACCGAGCTTGCTATAGTTGTCGGTTCCATCGAGTTCGCGCAGCATCTGGTCTAGCTTGGCCTGATCGTGTGCGTCCAGGCCCGCAATTTTAGAAGATATGTTGGCATTCACATTTTCCGCCGCGATCAAAACCCCTTTGCCGCCATAGCGATGGGCATCGCCATCACGTAATTCGACCGCTTCGTTTTCCCCGGTTGAGGCTCCCGATGGCACGCACGCAGCTCCCGTGACCCCGGAAGAAAGCGTAACATAGACCTTTAACGTGGGGTTGCCCCGCGAGTCCAGAATTTCGATTGCCCGGGCGTGTGCTATTTTTCCAGTCATGATAAATACTCCCGTATAAAAAAGTTAAATCATTTTTCCCAGTTCAAATGATCTCCGCAGGCTGCTATAGAGATCATCATCTAATCCCAATTCGTTTAGTGTGTTAATTAAATCCCGCTGGTCATACGCCGCGCGATGCAGCGTAATTTCACCATCTTCCCAGATCGCGTATGCGGCTCGAGGATCACCGTCCAAGGGTTGGCCGACAGAGCCGGGATTAACCACGGTCATCCTGTTGTGCTTACGCACGTAAGGCAGGTGCGTATGGCCCAGAACCACAAAATCGGCCGCGAACCCGGCCAGAGCTGCAGTAAAAAGGTGGTCCGGTGCGTCGGGCGTCAGGCGATAATCGTAGAGCGGGTCGGGCGGCGTGGCGTGAACCATCACAAACCGCGCCCCGGAAATTTCCCAGGTAATAATCAGCGGCAGTCGCGCCAGCCATTGAATGTGCGCCGGTTCGAGTTTTGATTGCGTCCAGTCACGTAGCGTCAGCGCCAGGTGGGCCTTGGCGGGGGCAGCGCGCGGATGATGATTAAACGCCACGGCATCATCATGATTTCCCCGCACGGTAATCGCATTATGTACCCGCAGCCAAGCAATAACTTCGACCGGACGCGTGCCGTAGGTCACGCAGTCACCGCCGCATAAAACGTGGTCCACGTTTCCCGCATCTTTGGCCACCGCCATTAGTGCCCACGGATTGGCATGTATGTCTGATATAAGTAGAATCCGCATTGGTACCCCTGTTCAAAAACCAGCAACCCGAAGCACAACCAAGTTGTGCCACAGGAGTCATTGGCTTCCGGAACAGAAGCGGTTTTAAGGCGGACTCCACCACCTATACTCGTTAACTATATGTATATCCATCGGCAGCCAGAAGTCAAACGCGTAACATTATTTTCACTAACGGACATGTTTCTCGTTAAAGTGAAGCGCCGACTCCCTTCAAACTGTGAACCGCATCATCTTGTCATTTTGTCGCCTGCAAAGATCACGGCATGTTGTTGACTTCAGCACCAGGCCACGAGTATCATCCTGTCAATGACGTTTCCAAGGGTGATGGAGTTCACCTGAACTGTTCCGGATTTCCGGAACTGATGACTCCTGGCGAAATGTTTCGCTGGGAGATTTTGTAACCTCGGCGGATTAAATCCATCGAGGTTTTTGTGTTTCTGGGATCCATAACGGGGATGATGGCGTGAAAAAAGCGGTTTTGATATGGCTGTCCATCGGGGTGTTCGGATTTTTTGGTGCCATGGCGCGGTACGGCGTTGCCCGGCTCTTTGGCCGGTTTTCGGCGCTGTTCCCCTTTGGAACATTGTTTATCAATATCAGCGGCTCTTTTTTTCTCGGATGGTTCCTGACTTGGGCGCAGCCGCGGTTACAGATTCCCGATCCAATCCGACTGGGTATCGCCGTTGGCTTCGTTGGAGCCTATACGACGTTTTCAACCTACATGTTTGAATCGGATCGAATGTTAAGTGAAGGGCAGGCCATGCGTGGAATGCTCTACATTCTCGGAAGTGTCATGATTGGTATTATCGCGGTGCGACTGGGTGTCATTCTTGGCCAGCGGATGAGCTAATGTGATGTGAAAAAGGCGGACAAGCAAATGGTTGGTGAACGAGTTCTCCTACGGCTCTATATGAGAAGTGCGGATCTTTATCGCTTTGCACCGGCGTATGAGCGTGTCGTGCAGCAGGCGGCCAAGCATAAGCTGGCGGGCGTCACTGTTTTAAGGGGCATCATGGGCTTTGGCTCCCGGGGATTAATAAGCCATTCTGAATTTAAACTCGTAGGCGATTCGCCGGTTATTGTTGAATGCGTGGATGATGGAGAAAAAATCACCGCGTTTCTGCATGACATGACGGAAAAAATTGTGCATCACGGCATGGCCACACTGGAACGCGCCGCTGTGGTGATGTACCGCTCCGGAACACAAGAAGTACACAATCAGACGCAGCTTTTGAGCAGCGTTAAACCATTGAGCACATTGCCTGATATTCAAGGGGTATTGAACATGCACACCGATTCAACCGGCGTTTTATTGCGGATATTCATTGGTGAATCGGACACCTTTGAACACAAGCCGCTGCATGAAGCCATTGTTATGAAAGCTCGAGAACTGGGCATCAGCGGTGCCACGGTTTTGCAGGGGTCCATGGGCTTCGGTGCCAACAGCGTGATTCATAATGATCGCGTACTGGTGATGTCATCTGATCTGCCGATTGTCATTGAAATTGTTGATGCGCGCGACAAAATCGAAAAATTATTACCACTGCTGGATTCGATGGTCAAAGGCGGCATGATTACCATGGAAGAAGTTCGTATTTTGGCTTATCGCCACGATCCTGCGGACGCAGCCAGGAAAGCGGCCCCGTGAATGATTTTTACTTAAGGATGCTTCTGATCAAGCACGGCACCGCCCCGCTGCCGCCGGATAATGACTTAATACTATCCAATACTGAATTATACTGCATAATACTGCGGCCATTGTTGACACTGGCCAACACAGGAGTTGTACGTGACGAAATACGCGAAATCTGGACGCTTTGTTGTGGGTTGCGTTTCATACCTGAATTCCAAACCTCTTATTGATCCACTGGTGGATCGGCCCGATGTGGAAGTACACTTTGCCGTTCCCGCACGTCTGGTGGACTTAATGGCCAGCCGACAGGTGGATGCGGCCCTGATGCCGATTGTGGATTATCAGAATTGCCCCATACCCGTTGTCCTTTCTCCCGGTGGGGCCATCTGTTGCGATGGGCCTACGTTGACGGTACGCATTTTTTCAAAAGTTCCCGCAACAGAAATTACGCATTTATATGCCGATACCGACAGCCACACCAGCGTCATTCTCGCGCAGGTTATTTTACGAGAATTGTATAAGCGGGAACCGGAACTTATCGCCGCCAATATGTATAACCCTCCACCAGCGGAGGCTCAAACCCTGCTGTTGATTGGAGATAAAGTAGTAAACGGCGCGCCATCAGACGTTCAATATCCTTTCCAACTTGATCTGGGAGAACAGTGGAAACTTCTCACAGGTCTGCCCTTTGTTTTCGCCATGTGGATGATGCCGGCAGATAAGGCCAATCCTGAACTGGCCGCACTTTTGGCGGAAGCACGCCGACGCGGCGGAGAAATGACCGATCATCTCGTGGAGAAATATGCCCAGGAAAAACGCTGGCCTGCGGATCTGGCCCGGCGCTATTTCACCGAGTATCTCCAGTATGCGGTCACGCCCCGATGTCGGCAGGGAATTGAAAAGTTCTTCAAACTGGCGGCTAAACAAAGGTTATTGACGCTGCACCGGAACATTCAGTACATGACGTAAACGATCAACATATAAACTCTGGAAGACGCCCCATTACGTGGACCGGCTCCTGGGATTTGAAAACAAAATGAGAGTTCCGATTATCGCGTACATACCGGCGATCCAGAGTATACCGGGCAAATATACTGGCTGTTCACAGACCGCGGTAATCATCGTGGCGGGAAATACTCTAATCCAGTTGCTCCATACACCACCGGTAAGCCAGGGAAATGTGGACGCTTGAATCAGCGCGATTGCAGGAGGCAGCAGAAACAGTCCAACCACAGCGGCGGATGAGAACACTCCGCCAATAGTGTTGCGCGTGGAAATCCATGCGGATAAACCAACGGTGAAAATAGCGAAAGCCAACTGCACGACTGATACGCTTATCACGGTGCTAAAGGTAATACGACTTATCCATCCCGCCGTGGTCAGTATCGGAATCGCCGCCAATAACAGCACAAGGCAGTGCGAA
>JAJZVR010000171.1 GCA_021847065.1 Planctomycetota bacterium
CGGTTCCGCTGGATAATGCGGACATCCCGCATGGTCTTGGTTTTGGCATTATAGTTGGAAGCCAGAACCAGTGAATTATCACTTTCAGGAATGAAATAAATCGGCACATGATCGACAAAAGAGGTTGAAACATGCCCGTGTTTGCGCAGAAGTTTGTTGATGTTGGCCGGCATGAGCACTTCCTGATCCACTACCACGAGAATGTTAAAGCCCACAGCGCACAGGATGATCGGTGCCGCCACCCGATACAGCGATACGCCACTGGCCAGCAGCGCAATGAGTTCCCGGTTGCGCGTCATGCGCACCATGGTAAACCCGGCGGCCAGCAGCGGAATAATGCCGGAGATCATGGCGAAAATCACCAGTGTGCGATAGACGTAAAATGTTGTTATTTCACGCAGCAATCCCCAGAAGGCCTGAAATGCAGTGGCGTGCTGATAAGTGTGGCCGCTGGTAAAAAGATTAAAATTGACAATCACGTCCAGTAAAATATACATGCCGATCATCACGCCTAGTGCCAGCACGCAGTTAATGAGGTAATTGCGGATGATGTATCGATCAAGTATTTTCATGCCTGTTCCAGTTTATCGCTTTAAGAGCCGGGAATAAATCACGACATTCAATATAAGAATAATGGCGTTGCCCGCCCAGATCACCACCGTTCCGGGTATGTCGGAATTCGGTGTTCGCGCGATCATTTCGCGGCCGGTGTTGATCAACAGTACCAGTACCATCGCCGGCACCACCCCGATGACAAACACCGCCAGAGGATTACGGCCCTGCAGGATAATTCCCAGCGCCGTTCCCAGAATAACCAGCACGATGCAGGAAAAGGCGAACGACGCGCGGCTCTGAAATTCGGACAGGATTTGTCGCCGCAGGCGATTTTCCTGATTATGAATTGTGGTAATGAGCTGCGCGACTATGGGCGAAGCTTTGCGTGCTGATGGAATGGCGGGTATGCCTGTGTCCGGCACTACGGGATGGATCGATGAAATGACAATTAACGGCGGCCCGGCATGAAATCTGCTGTCCAAACCAATATTTTTTTCACGGACATCGCCGGTGAGTTTCAGGGCTGCCACATAAGTCACCTTGGGGGCGGGTGTACCTGTAGATTCCTGGTTTAATTCCTGTCGAGATAGCAGAAGTGCTCCCTGATTGGCGAGATAAATTTGTGTTACCCGCCCGTGGTGCATAATTTGTACCTCTACCGGGATGCCCCTGGCCGCCGTGAGCAGCAAATTATTATGCATGCCGGTAAGCGTTGCCGCCGGACTCTGCACGATGGCCACGCCATGACGGCGCGTTAATCGCACCGGCTTGCCGGGCTGGAATTGGCGCAGATACCACTTGGAAATGCTCTGGACCTGTAATTCACCCAACAAAGTGCTGAAATTTTTGGCGATGCGGGGCAAAAGCAACGGATTGCGATCAAGCTTGGCCAGGCGGAATAAATCGAGAAATTTTGGTTTGCTGTCCAGCAGTGAACCGATGGGTTCCGGTTTGCCATCCGGTGGTAGATAGCGAACGGTGCCACGAATCTGCTGCAGGCTGTTGGGATTAAACGCGGTGCCGTTCGCCAACTGCACGCCGACACTGACCTCATTGAGTGCTCGATTGGTATCAATGATCACATTGGCCGCTCGGGCGATAATAATTGATGAGGGTTGTCCATTCTGCAGCGGCATGGCCGCAAGGCCGCGCAACTGAATAATCTTGCGGGTAACGCCCGGCGGCGGCTGCTGATTTTGGGGAGTTGGCACGCGATAGGCGCGGTTGGCATAGATGACGAATCTGTTTTGTAAATTGAACGGTTGCCGTTGATCCACTTTGTGCAGCAACATCGATGCCGCATCCATCTGAACAACCTGCGATGTTTTTTGCAGAAATCGGGGCACGACGTATCCGACAAACGCCATATCCACCAACCCCACCGTCAATCCCAGCACTACCGCCGGCATCACCAATGACACATAACTTACGCCGCTGGCCCGGGCACCGGTTAATTCGTTATCCGTTGCCAGTCGCCAGTACACGATCACGGCGGCAAACAGCGCCGCCAGTGGAATGGAATAAGCCAGCATCGCCGGCATAAGGTCCGTCAAGACATGCAGCAGTTGCAGCAGCGTCAAGCCCTGCTTGGTCAGCGAACGAAACGTTCCGCCAAACGCCAGAATGGTCGTAAGCACCGAACTTGTGAGCATGAACATTCGCAGCAGTTCACGAAGAATATACCAATGCAGCGTTTTGCCCATGGCCTATCGGCCCTCCCCGCTGACCGCTTCAGGTTTTCCGCTTCGTGCGGATGTATCTATGGCGTGCAATACATGGATCACACGGGCCGCCTTCTGTGCTGTGATTTCCAGCGGATCATCCAATCCGAGATGATCGGCAATATTTTCATAATATCGATATCCTTGGCTGGGACGGTATTTGATGCGCTGCGGTTCGCTGGTTACGTTACGATCATGCAACGCCAGTTGAAAGGCGTGCTGCGTCAGCAATGATTTTAGGAATGTCGCGATCGCCGGGAAATCATGATATAGTCCGCCGGTGATAATCAAAACGTGCTGCTGGGGCATTGCTGTTTATACTCCGCCTGTGGCCCGCTGCAGACCAGTACCACAGCGTGTCGGTATTTTACTGTTTTACGTCGCGGCACGCACTAGAACATTTACCAGTCAAAACTCTCGCTGGATTGCCGCACCGCCTCTTGCAGCAGTTCCTTAATCTTTTCTCCGGATAAATCCCTGTTTTCAATGAAACCAAGACGCATTGCCGGATCGTGCTGCCTGGTTTTTGCCGAATCCGTACTTTTGCCAAGCACAAATTCCGCATCCCGCCCGATGGCCTCAAGCAACTTGTTGCGCGCCGGCCTGGGTGTCTGGAGCGTTAATACGTCACTGTGGCTGCAAATAATCACATAAGGCACGCCCGTGATTTCGCGCAAACGCCATGCGACATAGCCGCTAAATTGTAATTCATCGGCGACCAGAATGTCATAGTGCTGTAAATGTAAAATGTCTACCAAATTCGAACATACAAAAGGAAACGCAAAACCCGCACGGGGCCAGAATTTCTCCGGCTTTTCCAAATTGCCCCGTGCCACTACGGGCCACTTTACACAATGTATATCTAAGCCGACATTATCCGACCGTGCCGATTTTGGGCTTGCGGTGTTCGCGGAATCAAGCGAATGTCGCCTCCCGAACTGGAATGGCTGTAACTCCACCACGGTTACGCCAACATCCTGTCCCGCCAGCAACTCTGCGGGATGTTGCGTCAGACCAGTAGATGGAATTTCCAACGGCTTGGCCCTGACGGGGCAGAGGGTGATAAACATCGCCCGCAAATTATAATCCTTTTTCTCATTGTCCATTATGAAATCAGTGCTATTATTGACACAAGGATGGTTTTGTAAACTGTCACGCGGCTTTAATATCGGTTGTTCGGGACTACGTATGACGCATGATATAGCTCAAATGTTTAGAAAACTGAATCTTGCGTTGGTTTTAGTACCCTTTTTCTTTCTTGGGTTAACTTTATGCCCCGGCATGCGCGATTCGTCCGTCGCTACTGGAGCATCCGGGCCAGAACCGACTTATAAGGTGATCCATCACGTTTCTTATGTGCACCCTGCGGACTTAATTCGTAACGGACGACTTTATTTGCCTGATTCTCACGGATTGCATCCGGCCATTGTTTTAATTCATGGCGGCGGCTGGGCGGGAGGCAGTAACCATGACGGCGGCGTGAGTTTTCTGGCACCACGTCTGGCGGCACGCGGATGGGTGGTTTTTAACATCAATTATCGTCTGGTTCGGCAGGGGGGAGCATTTCCCAAGGATGTTCAGGATGTGAAAGATGCTCTGGCCTGGATGATTCTGAACGCAAAAAAATATCGGATTAATTCCAGCGAGATTATTCCCGTGGGGCTGTCCGCCGGAGCGCATCTGGCCCTGATGGCTGCTTATACCATCAAAGCGGATCGCTTTCCCGCCACGCAATACCCCCATGTGCCATTACACGTGAAAGCGGTGGTTGGTTTTTATACACCAACCGATTCATCGATTATTAATTTGCTTCCGAAAAAGTCATGGGCCTATAAAACTGTATTCAAATATGTGGGGGCGTGGGTAAAACGGCACCCTCATCACGGTTTGCAGACCGCCTCACCGGTATTTTACGCCCATGATGGCGTGCCAACACTACTGGTACAAGGATTGGCGGATCGCCTTGTTCCGGCTTTTCAAGCCACGGAAATGGCGGCGGCATTGAAGAAAAATGGCGTTCCGGTGCGGGTGGTTATGATCCCCAACATTGGCCACGCGTTTATGAGCTTGGCGGATAAGGCGCGTCCAGTCGGTTTCGCCGTGCTGTTAAAATTCCTCGATCAGCAATGCTCTTTGGATGAGAATCCAGCGGCTACTGTGGCCGCGGTTCATTAGCTCTGCGCGGCACATGGCGCGGAGCGTTCGTTAGCCTAATGCGGAAGCATCACGGCTGGTAGCTGCGGTATCTGACGCTGCGCTGATCCCGACGCATCAGGAACTTTAGCTTTCATTGCACCACGGTTCCGGGAGTAATGGATGGGCCTGATGGCATCCGTCGCTCGCCCCTTGCTTAGCCTGCATTCGTCCGTTGTCTGTCCGTTGTCTTGGCGTAAAGGATTCCGGCGTTACAATGGTGGTTAATTCATTTCCCGCTGGCGCGGGCGGGCCATTATAATTTTCGGAGTCGCTATGATTCTTGCGGTCATTCGTATTTTATTTATTTCGCTGGTGGCAGCGGTGGCGCTGGCGTTTTTATCTTCTACCGTCGCCGCCGGTAATGCGGCCTACATCATGATGGTGGCGGCAGTCGTCATCGCCATTGCGGTTATTATGCTGGATTTTTTAATTAAGCGGAAAAATCTGGCCGCGATGTCCGGGTTGTTTTTTGGCATTCTTGTCGGAATTCTTGTGGCTCTGGCCCTGGATTATCTGATCAGCGAAGTGTTACAAATTTTCTTTGTTCCCGCGCAATTACGCAGCGAGCAACCTCTGATTACGGGCATTAAACTGCTGCTGGGACTTATTACATGCTATCTGTCGGTATCGCTGATTCTCCAGACGCGCGATGATTTCCGCTTTGTAATACCCTATGTGGAGTTTACCCGTGGCAAGCGCGGTACCCGTCCCTTTGTGCTTGACACCAGCGTTATTATTGACGGGCGCATCGCCGATATTGCCGCAACGGGAATTTTTGAAAGCCGAATTATCGTGCCACGCTTTGTGGTCAATGAACTCCAGACGGTTGCCGACTCGCAGGATAAGCTCAAAAGAGGACGTGGCCGGCGCGGGCTGGATGTTCTGCATCGCCTGCAAACGCTTCCAAAAGTGGAGGTGCATATCTGGGATGGTACGTTGGTGGATGTTAATTTGGTCGGTGTGGATCAGAAACTGGTGTCTTTGGCCAAGCAGGAAAATGGCCGCATTGTCACCAATGATTTTAATCTTAATAAAGTCGCGGCGGTGCATGGTGTTCAGGTGCTGAATCTCCATGAACTGGCCAACGCCATTAAACCCACCGCGCTGCCCGGTGAAACCATGCGCCTTCGGATTATCAAACCCGGTGAGGCGGCGCAACAGGGCGTGGGGTACTTGGATGATGGCACCATGGTAGTGGTGGAAGGGGCAAGGGATTTCTTGGGACAGGAAGTCGCGGTGATGATTAACAACACCGTGCAGACATCAGCCGGGCGCATGATATTTGGTCGGGTGGAATCGACTGCTGCCCCAAAGGGTGCGGAAAATCCGGTGTCGTCAACTGCGGTAAAGGCTGGATAATCCATTATGGAATTTGAGTCTGTCGAACGCGGAACGCTGAAGGCTCAAAGCCCCACACTGAAAGCTGTTGCCCTCATGCCCCGCCTGGGCGCACCCCGCGGAATAAGGCCCCCAAGGTGTAGCGGCCCGGCCCCATGATGAACATTGCTGCAACAATCACCAGCAGGCACAACGGGTATTCGCAGCCGTTATTCAGGACATTGAACCCGTGGACATGCGTCACCCATGTCGCCACCATCATGTTAATCGCCAATGGAATGGCGATAATGCGTAACCCCGTACCGACAAGGAATATCAACCCGCCGAAAAATTCGGCGCACGCGCTTAGAATGGCGCTAACCCATGGCATGGGCATTCCCAGCGTGACAATAACGTCATGCCAGCCCTTAAGGCCCGGCCCGCCAAATGCCCCAAAGAGTTTTTGCGAACCATGATATAAAAAGATCGCTGCAATGATCAGCCGGATCAGCAGCAGTGCCACATCTTGGGCGGGTGTGGTGGATCGGTTGGAGTTTATCATGTAGTCTCCTTATTTGATTTTGCACTCATTAGTTTAATTGTATACCAATATTCCGCTGAAGTCAAATTGTCGCTCTGCGCGAGTTCCGAATAATGCCGAGCGTAATCAATGACACTTATCGCCCATCCATAACGCCATCTTCCATGATATTACACGGCTTCGCCCGTCAACAGCCCTGCCTGGACGAGTGCCTTTTTCAGCAGTTTGCGATTAGCGTCGGCCATTTCGCACAACGGCAACCGCATATCTCCTGTGTCCCGGCCCAGGATTGCCATGGCTGTTTTAACCGGAATTGGATTGGTTTCAATAAACAGCGCTTTGCACAGCGCAAAGAGTTTATGGTGAATGGCTAGCGCACCGGCGAAATCACCCGCCGCCGCCGCATCCACCAGACTGCGAACCTGCCCCGGCACGATGTTGCTGGCCACACTGATTACGCCCTTGGCGCCCACGGCCATCATGGGCAAGGTCATGGAATCATCTCCGGAAAGCAGTGTCAGGCCCGCGCCGGCGGCCTCGGTGGTCAGGTCGATATTACCCGCCGCATCTTTTACCGCGACGATATTTTTAAAATCCTTGATCAGCCGCAGCATGGTAGCCACCGTCATGGTTATGCCCGTGCGGCCGGGAATGTTGTACAGCACAATTGGAATATCTGTCGCTTCCGCCACCGCTTTGAAGTGGCGATACAGGCCTTCCTGGGTGGGTTTGTTGTAATATGGATTGACCATCAGTGCCGCGTCCGCCCCGGCGGATTTGGCGAACGCTGTGAGTTCAATGGCTTCATCGGTGCTGTTGGAACCGGTTCCGGCAATCACCTTTAATCCCGTGCCGCGCGCCGCACGCACCGCGGTTTCAATAACCTGCTTGTGCTCCGCATGGGAAAGCGTTGGCGATTCGCCCGTGGTTCCCACCGGAACAATGCCCTGTAATTTATGCTGGGCCTGAAACCCAATTTGTTTTTCATACGCACTGACATCGAAGGCATTGTTGCGAAAGGGCGTCGTTAATGCGGTAAATGTGCCATGAAACATGTTCAAACTCCAAAGCTGTTTAAATATTAGTCCACGTTGCTGATGGCGATTTTCATGCCTGCCACCGCGTCACGCAGACCGATGAATATCGCGCGGCTTACAATGGCGTGGCCGATATGCAGTTCGCTTAAGTGAGGCAGGCGGGCAATGGCCTGCACATTGGTGTAATTCAAGCCATGCCCGGCATTAAGCTGCATGCCGCAATTCAAAATCTCTTCTCCTGCGGCCCTTATGCGTTCGAGTTCTCTATCATAGGCACTGCCTGCCACAGCCAGCGCATAGGGGCCGGTGTGCAATTCACAGATGGCAAAGCCCGCCTGTTGTGCCGCATGAACCTGCCGCAGATCAGCATCAATAAAGGCGCTGCATTTTATACCGGCATCGGTGAGCTTTCCCACCACCGTGGTGATGGTCGGAGCGTTTGCCGCCAAATCCAACCCGCCCTCGGTGGTCACTTCTGTGCGCTTTTCCGGGACCAGCGTTGCCATGGCCGGTTTGATGCGCAGGGCAATGGCAACGATTTCATCCAGTGCCGCCATTTCCAGATTCAGCGGTACCTGAACGGTGTGCCGCAGCAGCTCCACATCCCGATCCCGAATATGCCGCCGATCTTCCCGCAGGTGCACGGTAATTAAATCCGCACCTCCGAGTTCAGCTTCCACCGCCGCCCACACCGGGTTCGGCTCTGTGCCCTGCCGAGCCTGCCGCAGGGTTGCCACATGATCAATATTGACGCCAAGTTTGGCCATCGGTCGTTCCATTCCTCATAAAGGCCATGCGGATATATTCGCCATTGGCCAAGTCCATCATTTTATCCTCTTGAAGGCTCCTTGGCATCCCAAGGTGATTTTTTTGGGGGATCATCGGTTTTTATTCGTTGAAGCGATTGAAAACGGATATATTTGGTGTGATCTAAGTGCGCAGGGTTTACACGATCCTTGCGGCGGGGGACAATACCCATTGATTTAGAATGCGAGGAATTCATTATGGCTGATACCCAACCCCAAGACCCGGAATTGAAATTTGCAATTGATCTGGCCCGTCTGGCCGATCAGACTCGCTGTCATAACGTCGTGCTGCTGGATGTGCGGCAAAAATCACCGGTAACGAAATACTTTCTTATCGCCACTGGAACATCCGATCGGCAGCGGCGCACGGTGGGCGATGAACTGATCGCGCATGGTAAACAAAACGGCTTTCCGGCGTGGCGATCCAATGGTTATGAAACCGCCAAATGGATCGTGGTGGATTTTGTTGATGTTGTGG
>JAJZVR010000002.1 GCA_021847065.1 Planctomycetota bacterium
TGATCCTCTCCGGCAGCACCCTGTATGGCACGACGGATGCGGGTGGTGCCTACGGTTATGGCACCTTGTTCTCAGTGCCCATCACCGGCGGCACACCAACCACCTTGTTATCCTTTAATACCGGAAGCTCCAGCGGGCCAACATATTACGGCGACCTGACACTGTCCGGCAATACCTTGTACGGCACGGGATACTACGGCGGTGCTTACGGTGACGGCACGGTGTTCGCGGTCACAATTCCAGAGCCGGCGTCATCGGCGCTGCTGGCGGTTTCCGCGGCAGCAGGCCTGCTGCTCCTGCGTCGTCGCCGTTGCACGAAAGCTTAGTTCTGCCCCTTTGGATTGTTCCAATTGGGTGGCTCAATGATATTGGCCATAAAGTGCCGCCCCGGAGTATCCCGCGATCGGGATACTCCGGCAGAAAGAGAACGCACTTTTATATAGGAATGTTGTTATGATCAGAAAAACAAGTTGTGGCATCGGTGGCATTGGCATTGCCGCAATCGGCTTTGTCGCTGTGGCCTCACCCGCTTTCGCCGGTGACACCCTCACCACCTTGGCGTCGTTCAATGGCACCAATGGGGCATACCCCGGTTCTAGCCTGACCCTCTCCGGAGGCACCCTTTACGGCACGACGCAATTCGGTGGTGCCAACAATGGCGGAAAGGTGTTCGCGGTGCCCGTCACCGGGGGCACGCCGACTACGCTGGTGTCGTTCAGCGGCACCGACGGGTACGGCCCCGCTGGCGTGACCCTCTCCGGCGGCACCCTATACGGAACGACGGGCGATGGCGGCGGGGCCGGAAGCTATGGCACGGTGTTCTCAGCGCCAGTTAACGGCGGCACGCCGACCACCTTGGTGTCGTTCAAAGGTGGCGATGGGAAATTCCCCGCCGCCGGCGTAACCCTCGCCGGTAACACCTTGTACGGTACGACATCCGAAGGTGGCTGGGGCACAATATACACCGGTGGCACCAACATTTATGGCACGGTTTTCTCACTGCCTATCAACGGTGGCACGCCGACTACCCTGGTGACGTTCAATGGCACCAACGGGGCAATACCTTACGTTGGCGTGACCCTCTCCGGCGGCACTCTGTACGGAACGACATTCGCAGGAGGTTCCTATGGTGGTCCCTACGGTACTGGTTTCTTCCCCAACGGCGGCGGCACGGTATTTTCACTGCCCGCTGCTGGTGGCCCACCGACCACACTGGCGTCCTTCAATGGCATTAACGGGTCAGGCCCCGATGGTGGCCTGATCCTCTCCGGCAACACCCTTTACGGCACGACGGCCGGAGGTGGTGCCAACAGTGACGGCACAGTATTCTCATTGCCCGTCGCCGGCGGCACACCGACCATTCTGGCGACTTTCAATGGCATCAACGGGGCGGGCCCCGACGCTGGCCTGATCCTCTCTGGGAGCACCCTGTATGGCACAACTTCCCAGGGTGGAGCCAACAACGATGGCACGGTGTTCTCAGTGCCCATTACCGGTGGCACACCGACCACCTTGGTATCGTTCAATGGCACCAACGGGGCTGCCCCCGAGGGTGCCCTGACCCTCTCCGGAAGCACGCTGTACGGCACGACGAATGCTGGCGGTGCTAACAATGATGGAACCGTGTTTGAAATATCAACTCCGGAGCCAGCCTCATGGGCGCTGCTGGCAGTTTCGGCGGCAGCAGGCCTGCTGCTTCTGCGCCGTCGTCGTTGCACGAAGGTTTAGTTCTGCCCTTTTGGATTGTTCCAATTGGGTGGCTCAGCGATATTGGCCATAAATTTCCGCCGGAGAGTATTCCATGATCGGGATTCTCCGGCAGAAAGAGAACACACTCTTTTTAAGGAATGTTTTTATGATCAGAAAAACAAGTTGTGGCATCGGTGGCATCAGCATTGCCGCAATCAGTCTGGCCGCTGTGGTCTCGCCCGCTTTTGCCAGTGACACACTGACGACGTTGGTGTCGTTCGATGGCAGCAACGGGAAATATCCCGACGCTGGTTTGAACCTCTCCGGCAGCACTTTGTACGGCACGACGACCGGTGGTGGGGCCAACGGTGATGGCACAGTGTTCTCAGTGCCCATTGCCGGTGGCACACCGACCACGCTGGCATCGTTCAATTCCACCAATGGGAGAACCCCCGACGGCAACCTGATCCTCGCCGGCAGCACACTGTACGGCACGACCCTCGCTGGGGGTACGGGCGGCTATGGCACGGTGTTCTCAGTGCCCGTTACCGGTGGCGCTCCGACCGCGTTGGCGTCATTCAATTACACCGACGGCTGGCAACCCTACGATGGACTGACCCTCTCCGGAAACATTCTATACGGAACGACAAATGGCGGTGGTGCCCACTATGGTGGCACGGCGTTCTCAATGTCCGTTTCCGGTGGCACACCGACCACCCTGGTGTCGTTCATTGGTGCGAACGGGGCAGGCCCCGAAGCTGGCCTGACCCTCTCCGGTAGCACCCTGTACGGCACGACGGAATACGGTGGCAACCTGTCGCTCGCCGGTGGTTTCGGTGACGGCACGGTGTTCGCGGTCACTATTCCGGAGCCGGCGGCGCTGGCGATGATGGCCATTGCCGGTGCGGGAATTTTGCTGGTGAAGCGGAAAAAGAAGTCAGGATTACACCAGTGGCCGATGAGACCCATGAGCCAAAACCGGGATGGCCAAGGGCCATGTTAATACGAAGCTCTTTCCAGGAGATTGCAGTTGACAAATCGTTCAACATTCGCACTTTTTTTAGCCAGCTGCGCCGGGCTTGCACTGATAGCCGCAACAAATTCAGCCCACGCCGACAGCGTTACGTTCGGAACGCTTTATGGCAGCGGTACGGGCAGTACCGCGATCTCAGCATACCCTTATCTTAATGCCAGCGGAAGTTATACGTATACTGCCGACGTTACCCAGGGTAGCAACGCGGCTGACTGGAAGATATTCAGCTATGGTAATGTTGGCAATTTAACCAGTTACAGCACCGGCAACGCCATCTGGGATAATGCCCCCACCGGTGGCTCGGAAACCATTTCCGATATTACCAGCCCGAGCGGCAACAACCTGCTGAACTGGCAGGCCGCCAGCAACAGCGCGACAGACCTGCTGGGCTTACAATATTCCAACGCGACAAGCGGTACACCACCTGTGGTAACTACCGGAAGCGGTGGCAGTTCCGATGAGTACGTCTACATTGACCCGAACGCCGGACCGGGCGCGAACAGCGCATCGGAACAATTTACGCAAGCCATCATTGCGCCCAATGAGACGCTGACGGTCTATTTTTATGATTATGTCGGCGCGGCGGCGGCACTATGGCCAGCGTATCGGTGACGCAATCCGCGTTGCAGCAAAATGGCGATCCCACTCATCTGGAGGGCATATTCACGCTTAACGTCAGCGGCAACCCCGGCGATATTGTAACAGTGACTCTGGCGAATCCGGCAATACCGGCGGCAAGCAATGCCAATATCGGATTATTCGCCGCGTCGGTGACCACGTCCGTACCGGATTGTGCACCGCTGGCGCTGCTGGCGCTCGGAGGGTTGGGATTGTTGGTGCGTCGGCGGGCACTGGCTAACGTGTAATATCCGGATTTCTTTTGCAAGTTCACCGGTTTTTGGAGAGTATGTATTATGGATATATTGGGGCGAACAATAAAGGACAACTATACTAATATATACATCTAAATGTTGTATTTGTTTTATCAGCAGTTTGTTGCAATGACACACGGATCTGTGACTAAGCGGCCATTTATATCGCGTCCACGTTCCTCAGAATACCGGAGCTTGTCCCGGCGCGGCGTGGATGGCTCACCCCCAATCCGTAAAATCCGTGAATTCCGTGGTCGCACTTCCAGGATCAGCCGATTTCTTTAATCCTTTTTGCCGCGAAAGCTCAAAGAAAGCGTTTTTCCTGCATTGCATCGTCATTTGCGGAGTGTTTATCTCATCCGATCAAAGGACAATTTGCCAACAACAACCAGCGCCATAACGATCTGTAACTATGGCATTTATAATCACTTACAGCGATAATACGACGCACGATATTGGCCGCCAAAAAGGTCGGAATCTTAGATTTGAAGAGCTGCAAATAACCTGCAAAGATTTGGTGGAGTCGTGATTTCCGCGCGCATAAATGCCAATAAAAGCAACGTTTTCGTGGGTCGCCGGCGCAAGTGTATACGTAGGAATACGTATTGCGTCACTTTTATTATCAGCTACTGTTTACACTTGCCTGAAATGTTTTCAGGGATGGAGAGGTTTTATTGAGCAGGTTCGGAACTTTCTGGCGATTCTTGGCCTTGGGCGGATTGGTATTGCCGGTACGCCGGCGCAGAACCGCGTAGACGGGACAAAGCCGATGGCCCCGCATGCGCGGAATACGAATGCTTGACACTGTTTTACCGGGAGAACTTTTTATGCCCGCCAAATCGAAAAATGAGAATCGTGCCCGTCCCGGCACGCCGGGATTATTGGCCATGTTCGTTGCCGCAGCGATCATGACCCCGCCATCCGCGGGGCTTGGCTACGCCAACAACGTCGCGCGGAGTGGCAAAAACGGCGCGGATGGTAACCCCAGCCAAAACGGCGGCAGCGCTACGGCCACGGCCAACACCGTCACCGACGCAACCAATTCGGCCACCGCCGACGGCGGCCACGGAGGCAAGGGCGACGACGGCAACCTCGAAGGCACCACTGGCGGTGCCGGGGGCAACGGCGGATATGGTAAAGCCACAGCCACCAATGGAAACTCGGGATCCAATACCACCGCGGTTTATTCGATCTCAAACGCCTTTGGCGGCAACGGCGGGAGTACCGGCAGCCCGTTTAACGGCGCGGTGAATTCTCCCGCCCTTTTCGGAGGTTCCGGCGGCAGTGCCGGCTCTTATGCGATTGCCACAAATAACCTCGGCAGCGCCACATCAAGAGCGACCGCCGGCGGCACCACTGGCGGCAGCGGCGGCAGTGGCACTTATGGTGCCAGCGGCGGCCAGGGCGGCAACGCCATCGGCTCGGCCACCAGCCGTACCAGCCTGGACAATCAAAGCGTTGACGCCTCTGCCTACATCTATGGAGGCGCTGGAGGATCCGTCGGCGGTAACACCAACTCCGCCAGTGCCGCCGGTAATGGCGGCATGGCTACCGCAAGCGGTACCGGAACCGCGTTGGGCAATAGCCGGGTGAACGTGATTATTTCCGCCACTGGCGGTAATGGCGGCAACGTTGGCAGCGGGTCAGGTAACGGCGGCAGCGGTGGCCTGGCCTCATTGGGGACCGTTACGGGAAGTTCCAATGGCGGATATGTATACGTGACCGGAAGTGTTAGGGGAGGAGAAGGCGGTTACGTTCAAAGGAGCTCCGGCCGGCACTCCGGCGATGGCGGTAATGGGGCCAATGAAAACATAAAGAACGCCATCAGCGGATCCGGCGCTTATGTTTCCCTGACGCAGAATGTCATGGGCGGCGGCAGCGGAGCCGGCGGAACCACGGCCAGCGGAACCGCAGCCGGCGGAACGCCAGGTTCCGGCGGCAGCGCGGAAAGCGACCTCAACGTCAGCGGCGGTGAAACCATCGGGCTTGGTCTCGTGGCGTTTGCTCATGGCGGTGCCGGCGGTGGCCAGAACAACGCCACCGGCACCGCTGCCCCGGGCGCTCCGGCAACAGCCAACGCCACCGCCAACAATTCCGTGGGTCGGGCTCATGCCACCGCAAATGCTGAAGGTGGGGCCGGTGGTAATGGCTTCAACGGTGCCAATGGCGGCAATGGCGGAAACGCGATCGGCTCGGCCACCGGCGACTCTTCGCTTGACGGTCAAAATGTTTCAGTCGCCGCCAACGTTTCCGGTGGGAGCGGCGGTTATGTGAGTAACAGCACCAGTTCCGGCAGTACCGCCGGTAACGGCGGAAACGCCACCGCCAACGGCAGTGGCACCGCATCGGGCAACAGCCGGGTGAGCGTCGGTAGTTACGCCACCGGCGGTACCGGTGGCAACGTTGATAACGGCTTGGGCAACGCCGCTGGCGGCGGAAGCGCCATCGCCACGGCCGTAGGATCGAGTAACGGGGGGTATGCTTATGTGAACGCGCACGCCGCCGGCGGTTCCAGTGGTGGCGTCTGGCGTTCGCCATCATTGCTGGACGTTTTTGGCGCTGCGTTGGCTGACGCCACCGGGACCGGCAGTGGTGGCAGATGTGTTAGTCAGGCCACAGCCGGGGGTAACATGGTGACGGGGGTGACCGCCGGTGCCACGGCCCCGGTTTTTTACGGATTTACCACCTCCACCGAAGCGTTCGCCAACTTTAGTTCGCCGATGCGGGCGGAATTAAACATGACCGGCAAACAAGCCGTGGCCTACGCCACCGTGATGCCGGGTAACTCGCTGGTGAAAGCGGTACTCGGCGGCAACCCCACGGTGAATCAGAACTTCGATGTCGGCGGCAAGAGCGACATGATCGGGCTGATGACGCTGGCGATGAGTTCCGTGGGTGCGAGCACAAATCCCTTTGATCAAAACTACGGCATGGAAACGGACTGGACGATCAACCTCGTACAGCTTGCCAACCCCCAACAGCATTTGCTGGTCGGCCTGCTCGGCGCCTCCTCGACCGGGGACGGCACGGTGACGTTTCAGATTGACCAAAATGGAACGGTTGTCGTGCGCCAGACGTTTCTAACTTTCAGTGCCGCAGACACTTACTTTGCCAATCAGACCCTCGACCTCGGTGCGATAGGCATTGGCGTGCCGACCAACAATTTACTGAGTCTGAGCTTTACTTTGAGCGTGACCACCGGTCTGGATGGAGCGAGTTTTGATCCGAATATTGTTTTCGGCAACTCAACGCTGGGTTCCAACCCGCCCGTCCCCGAACCCGGTGCACTGGCGCTGCTGGCGTTCGCCGGTGCGGGAATGTTACTGCGGAAGCGGCGCGGCTGCGCCGGGAAAATGGGTCCGAAAAAGTAGAGAGCAGAGCGGACGAGGTTCCTGGTTGGAGTTTCAGGGTCAAGACAAGAAGGCGGTGACGATGTTGAGGAAAATGTTTTATCAGGCGTAGTCCGCTTATTTGTGGAAATTTTTAAGTGTCTTTTTAAGGAGAGTCTATCATGATTACTAAAAATCTTTTAAGTGTTTTGGCCTCGGCCGGCGCGGTTGCCGCTCTGGCGGTGTGTACGCAAACGTCCCCGGGAGCAATCACGGGAGTTATCAGTTCGAATGTCGAAGGGTTCTTCGGTTCCACCAGCGACACCTACCAGCAGTCTGAACTGCCGCTTAGTCCGCCCTGGACTGCGGTTGGTTTCGCATTGCCATATAGCCCGGGGGGCTTGCCCAACATTCCGCCATTGTATGCTGGTTTTCCGAATCCGAATCCTCCGATTACTGTAAACATTCCCTTCACCGCACCGGTGGGCCATGCGCCGGCCAGTCCATTTACGGATGGCATCACCACTGCCGACTATCACATTTATGGCGGCTACGGCACCTCCGGTACTTACACGCGCAATGCCTACGCCCGGTTGGGCAACAGCACGTCAACGCTGATGTATTTGGACCAACCCACCACCGCCACCGGCTATGCCTACGAGGACGTGCAGTTCGCCATTGATTACAGCGTGGACCTCAACGGGCTTACCGCCGGCGCGACCCTTAACAACCGGCCCTACCTGGTATTCGGCAATTTTCTGCCCGGCGGATCGGCGGAGTTCGGCGCGCAGGTTAATTACTGGTGGATTCCGACCAGCGTCAACACCGGGACGGGCGTGACTATCTATGGAACACCCGTCAATCTCGGATCCTTGCAGTATCAGAAGTATTTAGCAAGCGTGACCGGCCCATTTGTCTCGCTGGTGCCCGATACGTATAGCTCCAACTATCTCCTCGGAGTGGCTCCTGGCCAAAGCGGGATACTTGAGCTTACCGGCGGCATGTATCTCATTGGCGATCCGGTCAGTATTTCCGTGGAGGCGGTGCCCGAACCCGCTTCGCTGGCCGTGCTGGCATTGGGTGCCTTGGGATTACTGCTGATTCGCCGCAAAGCGACAGGAGAAAAAGGAGTTGCATTGCCCGGAAAATCGGTGGATTTTTCTTGACTTTCTAAAGGAAACGATGTATATAGATGGTTAACCTTTCCGAGGGAGTTCAACACCGGCAAGGACTGTAACTTCTGAGGAATGTCGTGGCCGGTTGGGCCGCAGGATTGTCCAAAACGCAAATTCACGGATGATGGGTTGTAAGCATTAACGGGTTATTCGCCTGATCGCACGGATGTGATTATTTTTCGTATTGTGCGAAAAATAGGGTCTCGGCGCGCTGGAACGGCCAACTGCTCTGCTGCCCATCCGATCGACGTTTTTTTGCCAAGGGCGTAAAAATAGCGCCTGAACGCGGAAATAGAATCGTTGATGCGTTCCGATGGAATCGGGATGCTCTGGCTTTGAGTGATTCGGAGTCCCTGTACGCAGTGCGCGGAGCAGGAAGTCCGGAGTTAGAGATTAGTTCTTTAAGGAGAATATTATGAATACCGGCGTAACATCCATTCAATTGGCCATCCCGATGTGTCGGGACAACCTCCAGCCCATTAGGTCCGTGGGCGGTTTAGGGTGCTCTCATAGGCAGCAGGCTAATAGGTTTACCAAAAGGGTTTCAGCTTCCCGTGGTTCTTTATGGGGCGTTGCGATGCTCGCAGTCGCGGCGGTGGGCGTATCGACTCTGGCCACCGTCTCGGCGTCACCCGTGTTGCTCGTCGATTACAAAGCCGTCAACTACAACGCCATCACGGGTGTTTGGACTGATTCATCCGGTAATGGCAATAACGCCACCGTACCTGTTACGGCAACCGCGCCAACACTTCTGGCCAACGCCACGCCCAACGGCTCTTCAGCGGTCAGTTTCGTAGCAGGTTTCGGCCCGCAGGAATACCTGGACATCACGACCGGCTTGGCGCCGGGCAGCGGGTACACCATCTTGGCCTTTGGCGAGCCTACGGAAGCGGTGTACCTCGATGATAATCTGGTGGGTGGCCCATCGGGAGCGGTCAAATATTTCATTGGTCCGACGCAGGGCATCAACTACCAACTGCTGGGTAACGGCGCAACCACGTTTGGCTCGTCCAATACGGGCGTACCGACTACCGCATTCAGCATGATCGGCGTCGCCACTGACAACGTGGGTAACGCAACGTTCTATTTCAACGGCAGCGCCGACGGAACCACCACCGGCAGCAGTCCGTTCACCGCAGCCATCAATCTCATCGGCGCCAGAGCAGCGCCGGCCACTGGCTTTTTCACCGGCAACATCGCGGAGTTGCAGGTTTACAGCGGCGTTTTGACCACCAGTCAGGTCCAGACGGTGAATCAGTCGTTTATTAATTCGTACGTTAACTCCGTACCGGAACCCGGTGCGCTGGTCATGCTGGCATTGGGTACTTTGGGATTGCTGCTGATTCGCCGCAGGACGGCCTGATCGTTCTTGCGGGCATGGCCATTTTCGGGCGCGGGTCAGCCAATGATTTAGGGCCATGCGGGCGACAGGCAGGAGGAACTTGGAGCGGATCAGGATGCAGCAAGTGGAGTTGTGAGATTGCGACTTGGTGCCCCATGCAGAGGCGCATAGCCTCATATCGAACAGAGCCTCTCGTTTGGGTCCGTGACAGAGCACTAGGGGCCAAATTCCCTAACTTTTTAGCCCAGTTGCGCATTATCCCTCTCGCTGCAACCCTATAGCCTTCCACGGCACCGGAACCACAAATGATTGTTCCGATGCCGCACTGCGTTTGCCTGTCTATTGATCAGTGATCAGTGGTCATCGATCATTGCGTTGGCCGGCGCTGTTTGACAAGACAATAATACGCCACCAGTGTGAAACTGGAAGATGGATGAAGTTGGAAGATAGAAGCCAATGAAGGATACTGTCCTACTTGGAATCGACATCCCCGCACGCATTCATCTATAGCATTCGCAGCAACCCTGCGCCTCCGAAAATATTGATCAGTGATCAGTGGCTTTTTTTTTGAGCGCAGCATGACCCGCTCCGCGAAGATTTTCCGCGCTGTGCTGCAGCATGGATGCCGTAGTCGCGATGCGATTTGAAATCGCGTATCGGGATTGCTCGTTGTTCGTTGAGCGCAGCGTTTCGTTGTTCGTTGCAGCGAACCGCCCGCGCCCACTCCGCGCGCTCTCCTGTTCACCTGTTCAACGATCACCTGATCTAGCCGCCGCAGCGGCTACCCCCCCCTTCAAAACATCTTGAGCATCTAGAGCATCTAGAGCATCTTGAAGAACACCCGCTAAAATCAACGCTCCCATCAACTTGTTCAACTTGAGCACCTTGCCACCCGAACTTGAGTTCTAGAGCAAGTTGAAATTCGCAAAGTCTTCTAACTCAACTTCTAACTTCTCCTGGCCCCGTAGGGGCCTCCAAAACCACTTGGCCCACTTGGCCACCTTGAACTAAACCCGCTACCATCAAGGTGTTTCGCAACTTTCCGAACTTGGACACCTTGCCCCCTGAACTTGGCCCTCTTGGCCCCCTTGAAATTCGCATAGAACGTTGTTCGTTGTTCGTTGTTCGTTGTTCGTTGCAATAATGATCCGTGTCAGGATGTGACACCGTAACCTGTCACCCGTCACCTGTAACCTAAAACCTCGGCAGCCGCCGCCGCTAGGCTCCAAACATTTTAAGCGGTGAGCAGCACCGCATCTCATTAAGGCCACTGTCCCGGCGCGCCGGGATCTCATTACTCATTGTTCATTGAGCGTAGCGCCTCCCCATTAGCTGAATCGCCGTTGCGCTGCAGAAACGGTCGCAGGCCCCTCTCCGTTCCAGGCGGTGTGCCCGCTTTTGTCAGGAATTGAAAATATGGCATAATACAGGGTGTTCCGGCAGGAAAGCCGGTGTTTTTAAGCCGACGGATTATGGAAGAGCTTGATAAAACGGACACAAGGAATGTTTTATCAAGCAAATGGGGTCGCTGGTGATTTATGATAATAAGTCTTATTGCCGCGATGACACCCGATCATGTCATGGGGCTTAACGGACAACTTCCCTGGAATGTGCCGGAAGATCTCAAACACTTCAAAAGGCTTACCACCGGGCATACGGTTTTAATGGGCCGCAAGACATTTGATTCCATCCGCAAACCGCTGCCCAACCGTACCAATTTGATCTTGAGCCGACAGATTCCAGCACACATTCCGCCGGGCACGCACTGGTTTACAGACTTGAATAAGGCGATCACCGTGGCGAAGAAATCCGGCGAACCGGAGCTATTTGTGGTTGGCGGTGCGGAAATTTATGCCATGGCCATGCCGCTGGCGGACCGCCTGTATATCAGTATTATAAAACTCGACGCCCCCGTCATTGGCGATACGTGGTTTCCGCAGTGGCAGCCGGCGCAATGGCGCTTGGAAAGCCAGCGGGAACTTCCCGGTGTGGAATTTCTTACCTATAACCGCATCCATGCGGCACCGCCCTGACGTGCAGAACTGATTTGCAAGCTCACCATTCTTGGCGCAAACTACCACTTTGGCCCGGAGATGATGTGTTGCCGCGAAGATTTGTTCAAATAGCAGTTGGTGGAATGGTTCTGCTTACCACCTTGGCATTCATGCTCAGCGTTACGGGAATGGGAAGGCCGCAAAAAGCGATCACGAGGCGTTTACCGCCGTTGCCACCCCTGCATTTTCCCATCTCCGGCTTACCGCCGATCCGCGGTTTTTCAATGCAACTGGATAATCCGCACGGATTGACAGGGTATTTGCACGCCATTGCACAACTCCATGCCATGGGCTGCACATGGATTAATTTTGTCATCAACGCCCGACAGCACGATGTTCATGCTGATAATATTCATATTGATCCGCAGGTTTCATTAACGCCGTTGCAGATTCGGAAAGTTCTCCTTGCCGCCCATCATCTGGGCATACACACCATGCTCATGCCCATTTTGCTGTTGAATCATGCGACCGGCGATGATTGGCGCGGAGTCATTAAACCTAAAAACTGGAACATCTGGTTCGCACGCTACCGCGGATATATTCTGGCCGCCGCCGATTGGGCACAACAGGCTCATGTGAACATTTTTTGCGTTGGCAGTGAATTGCTTTCCACTGAGCCGTTTAATACACAATGGCTGCGTATTATTCGCATGGTGCGGCAGCGTTTTCACGGAAAACTCACCTACAGTGCCAATTGGGATCATTATCAACATGTTCATTTCTGGCCACAACTCGATTACATCGGCATGAATTCCTATTACGATCTCTCTGATTCCAAAGATCCTACAACCGCTGCGGTTGTTGCTCACTGGCAACGCATTAAACACCGCATTTTGACGTTTGCGGCCAGGGAGCGAAAGCCGATGCTGTTTACAGAAATCGGATGGGACAACCTGGATAACACCCTGGCCAAACCTTGGGATTATGTGGGGACAGGCTTAGTGAATCCGCACAATCAGTTCATTGCGTACCAGGCGTTTGTGCGTGTATGGAGAACATTACCGGCTGGCTCTTTTGAGGGAGCCTTTATCTGGGAATGGCTTCCGGGCTGCAAACCGACCGATTACGGCGCCTACTCACCCCAGGGCGAGCCAGTGCTGCCGCTGCTCCGGCATTGGGTATCGGGGAAATAGGCCCCGTCATTGAACTGCCCGTGAAAGCAGCAATCAGCGGGATATTCTGGAGGTACAACAGAGCCGAAACGCGAACTTTGTGCTTCAGGCGTTGCCGATGCGTACCGGAACGACACGGATATTTTCTGACAGATGGCGTTCGAGCATTTCCGTCAGCGCGTCGGCTTCCGCAGGTTGATCCGCGAGGATAAACAGTGTTGAGCCACTGCCACTGAGATGCACCGGACGATTGGTGATTGCATTAATTTCGTCGCGCAGGGCACGGAGGGGTAACGTTACGGAAAACGCGGGGGTTTCAAGGTCGTTACGAATGATGGCACTGATTTCCGCGGCAGGGCGTTGAGATAATTCCCGCCAGGGAATCGCGGTTGCGTCCGGCGCAATGGCCTGGTTATCAAAGGCCTGATACACCTCTTTGGTGCTCGTCGCATAGGGCGGAATTATCAGTACGGCAAACAAAAGACGATGAAGGGGCAGCGGCTCAATAATTTCGCCGCGTCCGCGGCACACTGCGGATTGACCATGAATAAAAAATGGCACATCACTGCCAAGCGTGGCAGCGATCCGGGACAGCTCCGGCGTCGATATGGAAAGATTCCATAGTTGTTTTAACGCCAATAGAGCTGTGGCCGCATCGGAACTGCCACCCCCCAAGCCACCACCGGCGGGAATGAGTTTATGGAGCGTGATCTCTGCGTGGGGCTGAATATCGGCAGCCTGCGCCAATGCCAGCGCAGCACGGCAGACAAGATTTTTTTCCGGCTCATCTGAAAGCCCCGCCGTGAGTCCGGAGAGTTGCAGGGTTAGCGATTCGGCCTTGCGACACGTGAGCGTATCGCGAAGAGAAATGGGCACAAACCAGGATTCAATATCGTGAAAGCCATCGGGACGGCGTGGAAAAATCCGCAGCCCGAGATTTAATTTAGCCGGCGCATGGTACATCATAACATCGCCCGCCTCCGGTGTTGGCATGGCCACGCTGTCATCGTGTCGATCCAAATTTAAGTCGATGTTTTCCATGTATTTATTTCCCGGATTGGGTTATTACCACGGGAGCTGGATTAACTTGCCAGTATACGGTCAATGGCCTTCAATTCTTCGGGGGTAAAAGCACGATTGGCGAGGGCGTGCACATTTTCTTCAATTTGCGATACCCTGCTGGCACCGATCAGAGCGGAGGTGATGCGCGGATCACGCAGCACCCAAACCAGGGACATCTGGGCGAGGCTTTGTCCGCGGGCCTGGGCAATATCATTGAGCTTTTTAATGCGGCTTTGCAGTTGCGGGGTAATTTTGTCCGCTTTGAGGAAGCTGTATGATTTGGCGGCGCGTGAGTCCTCCGGAATATTCCGCAGATATTTGCTGGTCAGCAAGCCTTGCGCCAGCGGGCAGAACGCGATGGCACCGACGCCATGCTCCCCCAGCACCGTTAATAATTCATCTTCAACCCAGCGTTCGAGCATTGAATAGCGGGGCTGATGAATCAGACAGGGCGTTCCCAGAGATTTAAGAATGGCAAACGCCTGCCGGGCCTGGGCCGGCTTGTAATTGGATAGCGCCACGTAAAGCGCCTTACCCTGCCGCACGGCTGCATCCAGCGCGCCCATGGTTTCTTCAAGCGGTGTTTCCGGATCAGGCCGATGAGAATAGAAAATATCCACATAATCCAGCCCCATGCGCCGCAGACTCTGATCCAGACTTGCCAGCAGATATTTCCGCGATCCCCAATCCCCATAAGGGCCGGCCCACATGGTGTAACCAGCCTTGGTTGAAATAATCAGTTCATCACGCCACGGATGCAGATCCTGTTTTAACAGGCGGCCAAAGTTTTCCTCGGCTGATCCGGGCGGCGGACCATAGTTGTTTGCCAAATCAAAATGGGTGATGCCTAATTCAAAGGCGCGGCGCAGCATGGCGCGTTGATTTTCAAGTAAATCCACGCCGCCGAAATTATGCCAAAGCCCCAGAGAAATGGCCGGCAGTTTGAGCCCGGATTTGCCGCAACGGTTATAAACCATTGCATCATATCGATTGGATGCGGGCATCCAAGGGTTATATTGCATAAAAAGCTCCAGATAATTTCAGTGTAATCAGGATTTCATGATACTCAATGACTGTATCCGCTCACCGCCGATTTGGGAAGTTCAGCAGAACGCCATTTCCAACCAAGGCGAAATTGTCCGCCAGTTAACCAAGGTTAAAATGTCCGCTTTTCGGCAGGTACCCGCGTTATGCAAGGGCCGGAGATTCGTGCAATTCTTGCGGTGTTTTCCAATGCCACATGACAAATAAGCCGGCACCCCATAGCGCCAATGCGGAATAGGTAACCAGACCCAGGCCACGAAGAATATAAAAAGGCGGTGGCAGAACCGTCATAATGTGGGACGCGGCGAAGAAAATCAGCACCCATCCGAGTGCCCCGCCCAAAGGGAGCGTCCGGTCGCGTTCCCAGCGCGCGGCCAGTAGCGCAGTAACAAGTGGCAACACCATACAAAAATAATGGGGATGACAAATGGGGATAATGGGCATCATAATGGTAATGAGCACACCAAGAAACAAATTGCGAAAAATGGGGTCATCCTTTCTTCGCAGATATTCCACCAACAGCGTGATGGCCACAAGCGTAGCGGAGATTCCCCAATGCGTAAGCTTCATCCATTTTGCCGGGGCGGGGGCATGGCGACCAATATAAACAGTGTGATCTATCATAGCTTCAAAGGATGTTGAATCAGTTTTATTTATGTCCAGAAGTTCCTTATCACGCGAGGTGTTATGATTTAATCCAAAAGCTGGTTCCAGAACCACCTGCGCAAAGCGGCGATATCCCGCGATCATGTGATGGGGTCCCATGATAATGCCGGGGATGACAAATAATCCGACGGCCAAAGCCACCGCCATTCCAACAAGATATCTCCATCGCAGGCGGGATAGACCATAGAGAATTAAGAAACCGGGGAAGACTTTCAATGCCGCCGCCAGACCATTGGCGAAGCCCGCCCAGAATCGTTTTCGCGTTGCCAGAGCGGCCCCGGCAAAACAGAACAGCATTAACAGCTCACTGTTAACCTGTCCGCGCACGACCGCGCGGCCGATGGCGGGCAGGCAGACCAATATTGGAATAATGCGTAAAGCCCACCATCGGCGGCAATAACGGGGCATATTGCGCACGGCGGGGTCTGTGGAGGTCTTTTCCAGCGCCTGCGCCAGAACATGACTGCCCAACCAGATGCAGCCTATGCTGATGAGAAACCATATTGCCACGGAAACGGGATATGGCAGGAGTCCGGCACGGCTGAATTTGGATGGCGCATCGGCCAGTGGATACAAAAGTGTTGCCAGCAACGGGGGATAATTGTAGTGCCAGCCATTGGTATCTGTGACGTTGTAAGGATCCTTATGAACGCGCACGGCCCACGCGGCACGAAAATAAGTATCCACGTCCGTCATTCGTCTTTTAAGAAATGCCGATCTAACTTCAGTAACACAGCCAAAAGCGAAAACGCCGATCAGCAAAGTGATCAGACCAAAACGTTCAATTTTTCCCAGCGGGTCAAAAAGGCCGGGCTTACTGGCGGTGGTATTCACAATTGATCCTTATGATTGGTTGGGTCGATCACCTCAAACAAACGGGCAAAATTTCCCGCACACGGCATCGGGTGCGGCAACAGTTTTAGCTTGCCAGAGCAAATACCGCAAGCCAAAAACAGTGATTTCAGGGCGCAAGGACGCGTAGGAGCCTGTTGATTGCATGACGTATAAGCAATGCAGGCAAGCCGTGCATCAACTTTAGGCATTCGATACTGGGCGGCTTATTGTTCGGCAAACGCTTATTTTCGGGATAATTTTAATATTTTAAGCAATTGTGTCCAATAATCAGGCAAAACGTCCTGTTTTTTAAAAGGAATATCCGGTTTGTCTGCAAATGGGTTCTGGTTTAGATAGAAAATACCAAAAAAAAATAGTAGTGCGACACACTGGCACGAGAGTTGCAATATATATCTCGCGTGCGGCAGTGACCGCAGGGGTGACAGAGAGTGCAAGACATTCGAGGCTGAAAGATGGTGGCGGCCTTCGAATATGACAAAATATGGATTGTGTATGGCGCAGGCCCGCCGCTTCCCCGGCACAACGTGGAGGTCTGTGCTGGTGTGATCTGCACCATACACTATCACTTAAACTCGTTTCCTCCTCCGCCAGGCCGTGTGGACCCACCCTCCTCCACACGGCTTTTTTATTGCGCTGAAAACTATACGCCTGCGCGTCGAGCGTGTATTATTGATGGGTCTGGTGAGCGTTCAGGAGTAACCGTTATGACCCAAAGCCCAAATACTACTACAACAGTGGCGGCAGCAAGCGGAGGCCTGCGCGACATCGTTGCATTAAGCTCTTCGATCTGTTCGATTGAAAACGGTATTTTAACCTATCGCGGTATAACCATTGATGAACTGGCGGAAAATTCCACCTTTGAAGAAGTGGTTTTTCTACTATGGAATGGACGGTTACCGACGCGCGTGGAATTCGACGATTTGCGGCAATCCATTGCCGAGCAGGCACAATTGCCGGAAGGTTTGCTGGCGATGATGAAATCGTTTCCCCGACGTACGACACCAATGGAAGCACTGCGAACCGCGGCCAGCGCCATGGCGATGTTTGATGCGGAATCAGAGGATATGTCCGCGGCGGCCAATCAGCGAAAATCAGTCCGCATTCTGGGCCAAATGGCCAGTGTAGTGGCGGCGTATGACCGCATCCGCAATGATCGCGAGCCACTGGTACCCCGGCGGGACTTGAATCTGGCCGCCAACTTTTTATACATGCTTACCGGGCGTTCACCTGAACCTCTGGCCACGCGAGCGTTGGATAAAGCATACATTCTCCATGCGGATCATGAATTAAATGCCAGTACGTTTGCAGCGCGTGTGGCGGCGGGAACGCTGACGGATATGCACTCGGCGCTGGTGGCCGCGATTTGCGCTTTGAAAGGCCCACTGCATGGCGGAGCCAATGAGCAGGTCATGCGGATGCTTAATGAAATCGGCAATCCGGACACCGTGGATTCCTATATCCGGGCCAAGCTGGATAACCATGACAAAATCATGGGCTTTGGACATGCCGTTTACAAAAATGGCGATCCGCGGGCGCGGCACTTAAAGGAAATGTCGCGGCAACTTGGCACGCTTACGGGCCAGCAACGCTGGTACGAAATGTCCGTGCGCATTGAAGACATGGTAATGCGAACCAAGAACCTCAAGCCGAATGTCGATTTTTACAGCGCCTCGGTGTATCACTACCTGCATATACCGGCTGATCTTTTTACACCGATTTTTGCCATCAGTCGGACCAGTGGATGGATTGCCCATATTTTGGAGCAATATTCCAATAACAAGCTCATCCGCCCCCGTGCGGAATATATTGGGCCGCGAAACCAGCATTGGAAATCGTTTGCATCCCGCTGAGCTTTAATGCTCACCGCAAAATAGCAAAGAAACTCCGCAGCGTTTACCGGGCTTGATGACATGATAATTCTAGTAGTTGGACCACATCCCGATGATCAGGAACTGGCAATGGGCGGCACGATCGCCGCACTGACCAGACAAAAGCATCATGTAACATTACTGGATATGACCAACGGCGAACCAACTCCATTCGGCGCGCCGGAAGTGCGGGCCAGAGAATCCGCAGCCGCCGCGGAAATATTGGGCGTAAAACGAATATCTCTGGGGCTGAAAAATCGTGAAGTGACATGGAGTATTGCCGCTCGTCATGCCACGGCGGCAATATTTCGCAGTGTTCGACCCGATATTGTGTTTCTGCCATATCCGATGGACGCCCACCCGGACCACCGGCAAGTCACGCAAATTGTCGAAGATGCCCGCTTTGATGCCAAACTGACAAAATCGACGATTCCGGGTGAACCATTTTATCCGCCGAGACTCATCTATTATTTCTGTTCACACCTGCGGTTTAATTTTCCAGCATCGTTCTGTTTGGATGTTTCAGATGCCATGGATGCGAAACTCGCGGCAATACGGTGTTATGAATCTCAATTCAGCACAGGGCGCACGGTGGAATCCCAATGGGAAATTCTCAAATACATCGAGAATATCAACGGCTATTTTGGCGGAACGATTCGCCGCAAGTACGCGGAACCCTTTTTCGTTCAGGAAGCATTGGGGCTAAAAACCCTCGATGGGCTGGCTTTTTAGGATGCTGTGTTGTAAGTTCTATCTTTTAGTAACAAGGATGATAATCGAATGACCAAAGACTCGCAGGGCACAAAAATCGAAGTAACGGAATCCTCCAAGCGCGGGGGGCCGCCAAAAATACATAAATACTTTGAAGTCGTAACCAAGGTGGAAGGCAGTGACTTGCACATCAAGGCCGATGTGCTGCCGCGCGTGCGAAAATCGGGACGCCTGGTTCCCACCACCGGCACACCGCTTAGCAATGCGGAAATTGAAGCCATGGTCAAAGAAATGCTCAATGACGAGCAGTGGCATGATTTCCTGCACCGCGGCTCATTGGACATCGCGTATGCTGTCACCCCTACCGAGCGATTCCGTGTTAATATTTTCCGGCAGCGCGGCATGGTAAGTTTGGCGGCGCGGCGCATTAACCCGAAAATTCCGAATTTTGCCCAATTGCACCTGCCGGAGGTCTTTGAAAAAATTGCGGAAAATGAGCAGGGACTGGTCATGCTGGCCGGGATCACAGGCAGCGGTAAAAGCACCACGATTGCGGCGATGCTGCAACAGGTCAACGACCGTCGATCCTGCCATATTATTACGATTGAAGACCCCATTGAATACACGTATGTGGATCAGAAAGCTTTTATCAACCAGCGTGAAGTGGGCTTGGATGTGGAAAGCTTTGAAATGGCGATCCGCTACATGATGCGTGAAGATCCGGACGTTATCCTGATTGGCGAAATGCGAGACCGCCTGACCTTTCAGGCCGCAGTACAGGCCACGGAAACCGGACACATGGTATTTTCCACCATTCACGCCGCCAGTGCGCCCGGTGCCATTACGCGCGTACTTGAATTGTTCCCTCCGGACATGCACATGAATATGCGTCAAGCCATTGCCAACAATATGAAGGCAATTATCTTCCAGAAGCTTGTGCCGGCCATTGATCCCGCCGTCGGGCGGGTACCGGTGGTGGAAGTAATGTTGAATTCACCGTCGGTGAGAAAGTATATTCTTGAAGGCCGTGAAAATGAGTTGACGCAGGTTATCCGTTCGGAGCGCGGAGCCGGGATGATTGATTTTAACGACATGTTGTGTGAACTGGTGGCCAGCGAAACCATAACACACAAAGAAGCGTATATCGCTTCACCGAATCCGGATGAATTGCGGATGCGCATGAAGGGAATCCGCACAAATTAATTGGTGCTTTCAGGAAAGTTTATTTGGAGGTACATACGGCGTCAAGGACGATTCCGTGAAGAAGGCTCTGGCATAATTAGCCGAATCATGGTAAGTTTTGCATTTGGCGGTCGGTAGGTTCGCGTCTGAAGCTACGCGCAGAAGCAGGAATAATTGCTTTGATGTACGTAAATGTCATTTATGTTCTAGTGGCGGTTGCGGTTCTGGTGCTATGGGGCCGCTTTCTTGTCTGGATTGACAATGATCTTCCCAACATGCCGGAACAGCCGGCACAGCTATGGAAAGGCGTACTGCTGGCGTCAATAGCCATTCTCCTGCTGGTTTGGCTGCTGATCCCAAATTTCTGGTTTGCGTTGATTCTTAACATATTTATTCCTGTGGCACTGTTGGCTTATTATTGGCGCACGCGGGTTCAGGTTCTGGGGAGTTCCGGGGATTTATTGGGAGCCATATCGGGGCACATGACGCAATTCTCTGCCGGGCGGCAGGCAAAAAAATCCGTTTCGCAACTGGGTTTGCGGTATGAGGGTAAAGGTGGTAAGCCGCTGCATCTACCGGCTGTTGAAGACCCCGGTTACAACGGAGTGGTGCTGCTGGATCAATTGCTCATACAGGGCCTGGAAAATCGGGCTCAGCGCATTGATCTTATGCCGTCGGCTCAGGCGTATGAAATGTCCTTTACCACCGATGGCGTGGCGTATCCACAATCTGGAATGCAACGGTCCAATGCCGAACCGTTGATTCAGGCCGTTAAGCAGCTCACCGGCCTTTCACTGGAAGAGCGACGCCGGCCGCAATCAGCCGCGTTCACCACACGTGATGCGGACAACAATCCGGTTCATTGGACCGCCAATACCAGCGGCACAACTGCCGGTGAACGGTTATGGCTGCAAGTCAACGCCAAAGACAATTGGAAAATGCCGCTGGATCATCTGGGCATGTCCTCGGAACAACTCACAGCATTACGTGAGGTGTTAAAAGGCAATGAAGGATTGGTCATTGTTTCATCGCCTCCGCACATGGGTCGTACCACCACGCTTTATTCACTGCTGGCCAATCATGATGCTTACACCACGAGCATTAACACCTTTGAAATTAATCCGCGGGCGGATTTTGAATCTATCTCCTTAACCCGGTTTGATCCTGCGGCGGTCAATGCCAGTCACTCTAAAGCGCTGCAAAGCCTCATGCTGAAAGACCCGCATATTTTGATGGTGGCACAATGCCCCGATGCGGCAACTGCGGAACTGATCGCAAAATACTCGCGTGAGGAACACCGTGTTTATGTTGGCCTGCGGGCCAATGACGCATTTACCGCATTGGAATTATGGCGTAAGGTTCTGCCGGATAATCAGGTGGCGGCGGCGCCGTTACGGGCCATTATTTCCCAACGGTTGATTCGCCTGCTGTGCCCGACATGCAAAATTGCCTATCAACCCGATGAAGCCATGCTGGCGAAGTTGAATTTGCCGATAGGCCGCGACCTGTCAGCGTTTAAAGCCAACACGCAACCTTCGCGTGACCAGAAGGGAAATTTAATTAAGTGCCCGGATTGTGCCAGCCTGGGCTATCGCGGGCAAACGGGAATATTTGAAATCCTGGTGATCAACGACGAAATTCGCAGAGCTATTGCCACCGGGCGGCCAGTGGAAGAAATTCGCACCTTGGCGCGTAAGAACAATATGATGGTTCTGGTGGAACACGGATTCAGAAAATTTGCCTTGGGCATTACGTCGATCCAGGAAGTTATTCGTGTGTGTACCCCCGATAAAAAACCGGCTACAAAGGCGAAATCCACAACATCGGGGGCGTCACGGGCGGGTGCCAGCAAGGCGGGACAGATTCCCGGACAGACTCCGGGGCAAAGCCAGGCCGGAGTCGGCCGCGCGGGTAACTCACGGGCTGGCGGAACGTCCGCTGGAAACGCGCCATCCAGCGGAGTTGGAAACGACTGATTGGGACAGGCGTGCGAACGGGGGTTGGCCAGACCACGATTCGCCGCCGCAGCGCATTGGACGATCATAGATGATTCTTCAATTCATCGTACTGTTGTTTATTATCCTCTTTGCGCTTTACATGGCCAATGAGGGGCCGCTGTCGGCATTGCTGTTGCTGTGCGCAAGCTTCTTCGCATCCGCACTGGCGATGGGAGTCTATCAGTCCTGGTCGAAACCAATTCTGAATCATCGCCCGGATTTTGCGTATGGGGTTACCTTTCTGCTGGTATTTTTCCTCGCATTTTCACTTATTCGCACCGCTTTTGATTACCTGGTTCGCGGGGATGTTGAATTACCGCTCTGGCCCGGACGCATTGTGGGAGGGGTATTCGGTTTTTTTACCGCCATGATTTTGATTGGCTCCGTGATGGTTGGCGTGCAAATGCTGCCGCTGCCCAGCAGCATTCTGGGCTACAGCCGATACAGCACGGCACAGGATTTGGCCAGTAATTCACCCAGTGGATTGTGGCTGGACCCGGATGGTTTTGTCACGAGCCTTTGGGGATTGGTCAGTGGCCGAAGCTTGGGCGAACATTCTTTCAGCAAGTACAACCCGGAACCGTTGCGGCAGTTTTACGCTGACCGCTATACGGTGCAATATGCCGGGGCCAAAGCGCTTCCGCCAAGCCTGTTGCATGTTCCCTTCGCCGGGCCATTACCGGTTGGAATGATCAAGCGCTATGGCATTCCAGCGGCCGGAAAGCAGGTTATTTTGGTTCGTACGGAAGTAAATCATGGCAGTGCCCAGCCGAATATAAGTTCAGACCAGGGCTATTTCCGATTAACCCCCGCCGAAGTGCAGTTGGTTACTACGGGCGGCGGAATGTATTTCCCCAGCGGATATCTTGAGGATGGCCGCCATTATACGCCGCTGAAACTCAATGATCCAATGGTCGATGACTACCGAACCGTTCATGGCCACCGTCGGGTGGTTCAAGATTGGGTATTTCTTATTCCCGACAATGATCAACCGCTGGTTTTACGTATGAAGCAAACGGCGGAAGCGAATTTGTTGACGGGGCTGACCGGCGAAAAATTTGAACCTCTGCGGGCTTCAGATTATCCGCGACTACCCTACAACAATTCGTCGCTTGAAGTTCAATTGACGGCCAAGAATTTGTCATCGGCACCGGTCAATATGTGGATTATTCCCGCCGGCACGCGGATGTCGGACGTGCGATTTATCATGCAATCGGCATCCGCGAGACTCGGACGCATTCGCCGTGCAATAGCTGCTGGAAAGCCACCTTGGTCATCGGCAAATATCACCGGAAATCCCAATACCAGCATGGTGCAGATGTACCATCAAAATGCCTTGAATTTGCGGTTGCAGCATGATGCGCCCTGGGCGGAAATACTGCCGGTGTTACTGACTTCTCAGGTAGGTACGAATACCAATGATTCGCTCACGCGAATGCGCAGTTACTTCCGCGATACTCTTAAGCCGATGCTGGCCAAACAGCGTGTCGCGGCCAGAACGCTCAATGCCCAAGGCCAACTCAATAAACCCATTAAACTGGGGCCTGCTCCATATGACATTCTGATCTGGACGCACTCGGCGGCACAAATGCGCGTCTGGTTAAAGAGCGTCACTGTGCATGAGGGGGGAAAGGCCAGTGTGAAGGTGGTATCGGGTGATAAGCTGGTGAATTACTCGATATCGCAATAAGGATTCTCCGCCCGGCGATTTGACCATTGCGGAAGTGTGCTACAATAACTATAAGTAACGTCGTTGCGGCCCGTGGGTGGCTCGCACATTGGGCAATATGTTTTTAGGAGTACCATCATGGCTTTTCAACTTCCTTCTTTACCGTATGACTTCAGCGCATTGGAACCGGTTATCGATACGCAAACCATGCAGATTCACCATGGCAAGCATCATGGAGCGTATGTTACCAATCTGAACAATGCTATTGCCGGCAAGGCCGCTTTGGAGGCCAAAAGCCTCGAAGCACTCATTGGCGATCTCTCGGCCATCCCTGAGGATATCCGGGTAGCTGTGCGTAACAATGGCGGCGGCAATGCCAATCACACCATGTTCTGGCAGATCATGGCACCAAAAGGAAAAGGCGGCGGCGGTGAGCCGACCGGAGACTTGGCGGCGGCAATCAAATCCACTTTTGGATCCTTTGCTGATTTTAAGACACGTTTGGGAGAAGCCGCCACCAAACGCTTTGGCTCTGGGTGGGCGTGGCTGGTGCTGAAAGATGGCAAACTGGCCATTGGTTCAACCGCGAATCAAGACAATCCGCTGATGGGTGAGGCCGTTTGCGGGTTGAGCGGCAAGCCGATTCTCGGGCTGGATGTCTGGGAACATGCATACTATCTGAAATATCAAAATCGTCGGCCTGAATACATCACCAACTGGTGGGAAGTCGTGAACTGGCCGAAGGTTGCGGAAATTTATCAGGCGGCAAAGTAATTTCTCCCTCCCCCATCCAAGATGCTTTGTCCAAAGCCCAAGCGGTGAACACCGCTTGGGCTTTTTTTTCCCTTCTTAAATGGAAACAATTGGCAGATTATTACCGCCGTCCGGAAAATTACCGAATCAGGAATTGGTTCAAATAATGCTATGCGAATAAAATGGGGTAAAAACCGGAAATTCGATTACAATTCCCTGTCATGAAACGTATTTACGCCATTGTTTTGAAGCTTCTTCCGGTACTCGCAATGGCGGTGCCTCTACTATTCGCGTTGACCGTGGCGCATGGCCGCGCGGGCGGCGGCGAAGGGTTTGGTGGAGGTGGCTTTGGCGGAGGTGACAGCGGAGGGGGCGGTGGCGGAGGCGGGGGAATTATTATCTGGTGGATTGTGGAATATCTGGTACTGGAGCATCCGGTTATTGGCATTCCGGTGCTGATTGTGGCCGGAATTCTATATTATAAAACACACATCTCCGTTGCCGGTTATGTCCGCGACCAGCGCACGCAGGCCGGACTTGCGGCGGTGGATGAAAACGCCGAAGCGGCGGCGGTGCTTGAGTTGCAGCAATCCGATCCGGCCTTTGATCTGCAAAAATTTTATGGCCGCGTGAATACTGCTTTCCTCAAAATTCAAGATGCGTGGTGTGCCCAGAACCTGCAAACCATTCGCCCGTTTATTTCCGATGGCACACATGAAAGATTCGGCCTGCAATTCACAGAACAGAAACTGGATTCTGTGCGTGATCGAATGAAAAATATTGCCGTGCGGCAAGTACAGATGGTGCAATTGATACATGACAATGTATTTGATTCCGCAACCGTCCGCATTACCGCCTCGGCTGTGGATCAAACACTTTCCACACTGGATGGCAGAGTGATATCCGGATCGGGCGAAGCGGAAGAATTCACGGAATATTGGACGTTTCTTCGCCGCCGGGGAGCAAAAACCCCCAATGGTGCCGGGCTGATTGAAGGAAATTGTCCGAACTGCGGCGCCGCGATTGAACTCAATGCCGGTGCCCAATGCCAGAGTTGCCACGCCTTGTTACGCAGTGGCCAATACGACTGGGTGCTGGCGGAAATAACCCAGGATTCCCAGTGGGAACCGGAAACATCGCGTGATACGCCCGGCGTAACAGCGTTGCAAACCCGTGATCCGGATTTCACGCTCGCCGGATTGGAAGATCGCGTTTCGGTGATATTCTGGCGGAAGGTGCTGGCGGACAGACTGGGAAAAGTGGACCCATTACAGAAAGTTTCCGCAGCGACATTTATCCAAAGCTACAGCCCTCTGCTGGCGCCGCAAACCAATGGCGTGCGGGCGTTCTGGGGTGATTGTGCCGTGGGTGCGGTGCAGACCATGGGAATTTTCGCAAGTGCTCCGATGAATAAGGCCCTGGTGGAAGTGCGATGGTCGAGTCGACGGTATCAGACCGATGCGTCCGGAAAAGCGCAGAAAACCCCGCAAAGCAATATGGCGCAGCATTTGATGGTGCTGGAGCGTCAAAATAACGCCAAGACCGATCCGAATAAGGGCATATCTTCCGCCCATTGCCCGAATTGTGGCGCTCCGATTATGGATGATACATCCAATGCGTGCAGTTTCTGCGGCACGGTACTTAACGATGGCTCCAGCGACTGGATTCTTCTGGATATGCTGCCCGTATCTGGACAGGCGGCACAGGATTTACTTCTGGCGTTGGCGCAAAGTAATGACCTGATTTCCGATCCCGCACAAACACGGCAACAGGTTGCGGCAATGCTTAATGTGTCACCGCCGCCGCCCAATGGCCTGCTGGCGTGGATGGTCAAATCGGTGGTCGACAATGGCAATATCGACGGTGGTGAAGAACGCATGTTGCGACATACGGCAGATCGTCACGGCGTGACCGATGAGCAATTGCATCGCATGATGGATGCGGCCCGGCGCGGTGAATTGCAAATCACAGAACCCAAAACGCCCGATGAAATTCATCGCTGGCTGGGAGCCATGGTGGCCGCCGCGGTAATGGACGGCGAATTATCACCCACTGAACAGCGCTTAATTGCGACGGTTGGCAAAAAATATGGTTTAAGCGACTATGACATAAAAATGCTGATCCGTCAGCAACAGGACCAACTTTATGCGACCGCCCGGCAAGCCTTAAGCGATCGCCGCCAGCGAATGCGCACCGGAGGCAGTACTGCGGCACAGTGATAGTGATGTATGCTCAAGACAGGCGTATCAGGCCCCCGATCAAGCCGTTCTCGGCTTGGGCATAACCTGCGCTTTGACAGATCCACAGGTTTCAAACATGATCGACATATATGAACAACGACACGGGTGAACATTTACATATCGCGAACCAGCCTGCGGATTTTGCGCCGCGGCTGTGGGATTCCGGACAGGGGCTGCTGGCGGCGGGACGGTATGTTGCAGCGCGCAGAGAATTGGAGTCTGCCGAGCGACAGGCATTCCTTAAACGCGATGCCGCGATGCTGGCACGGATATATCTGCCGCTGCTGGAGGCGTCGCGGCAAATTCGACAATTCTGCTGCGACGGCATCATCGCCATGACGCCTGCCAACAGCCAAGATCATCGTGCGGCCCTGCGGGAGGTGTTCAAGGCTGGCGGCGTGTGGCTGGACATTCAAGCAGCCGGCATGAATCATGCCCCCACCCCATCCATGCCCACCGATGTACCGGTCGAATCGCTGTGCATCGTGGAACAAAAGCAGCATTGGCTCATCACCACACCTTGGCGCAAAAACCCCCATGCCCCACAACCACGGCCCAAAGGTATTGCGGTATTATGGACACGCGATGCCGGAAAGCTTATCGCGCCGGGCCGGCTTGATACACGCGTGGCCATACTTCCTATGCCGGGCGTTTATCATCCGGGTAATCCGCACCATGCGCAGGCGCGTGAAACGCTTTTATTAACTTTTGAGGCGTTAGCGTTGAACTGGCTGGCACGACAGGGCGAATCGACCGGCGGTTGGGCAGAGCTGTCTATTTTGCGTCAGGCCCGGAAAATTGACCCCGCATGTGAGCGGGTTTTAATGCGGATGATGACTGTTGCCCGGAGTCTGATCTGACCGCGTGGCTTGGGCCGCAGCGCGTTGAATCGCAACCGCCGAATAGACGCACCCGATTTTGAGCAAAAGCGCGGTAAGCGATGTCCGCGAGTTTTCGGACGGGCGACAAACGCAGCAACGCGACCAGGAGCCGCCGATCCAACCGCGGAGGCAGTGCGTTCCAAATACATACAAACGCCTCAACTTCTGTAAAGGCCTGCCCGTCGGCGGTCAGTACGTGCATGACATCATGCACACGTTGAGCGTCCAGCCCATAGGCGGTAGCATTGAAGTCCGGCGCGGCGATGTTAATGGCCTGAAGGTGCCCAAGAAGATCGTGCCGAAGATGGCGTTGAATTTCCCGGTTACATACCGGACACTGACCATCATAAAAAATGCGAAGCGGATAATGTTGTGATAATCTGTTCATACGAGGAAACATTAGGCGAGCTGATTGGATGAATCCAGTAACCAATGGTATATTTTCGCGTTTGTGTTGAATTAAACAAAATAATATGCCCATGGCGAATTGCAGCGAAAATGAATTCCGTCGGGGTCAACGTTTACAATATAAAGCGCGGATCGAACCAAAACCAATATTCCGCGTAATAAAGGAAGAGCCTGATGGCCACGGATGAAGATCTTGTTGCGGAGTTTGTGGCCGGTAATCAGGCCGCATTTGCCGAATTGGTGGAACGCTACCGCAGAGAGCTTTTCAGCTTCTTGCAGCGTTTTATCAATGAGGCGGCTTTAGCGGAGGATTTATTTCAGGAGACATTCATTCAGGTGTATCGCAGCGCCGTGACGTTTGATTCCAAGCGGCGGTTTCGCCCGTGGTTATTTACCATTGCCGCGAATAAAGCGCGGGATCATCTGCGCGCCAGCATGCGGCGCGGCACTCAGTCGCTGGATAATATCTCCGGCCATGACGCAGAACAGGGAACATTTTTGGATCTTATGGAGTCTGATACGCTTTCAGCTCCGGAACGTTTAATAGATATGGAGGACGCCGCTGCGGTACGGCAAATCATCGCCCGGTTGCCGACGATTTATCGGGAAGTGCTGTTGTTAAGCTACTACAACCGCTTCGCATATAAAGAAATCGCGGAAATGCTGGGAATTCCGCTGGGAACGGTAAAAAGTCGCCTCCACTCAGCCTTGGCCATGTTTGGCGAAGCGTGGAGTGTGCGGCTAGGTGAAGGAAAGCAACGTGATTAATAACCGTGGGCGATACGGCTCCGGTGCACCGGGAGTAAATAGGTGATGCCATGTTAAACCCTATCAATGACAATCAGGAAATTCCGAAAAAACCATTGGCGGATCATGAGGCTGCCTACATTGATGCGATGCTTGAGCACGGAAACGTCGATCACACCGGCGCGCAAGCCTTCGACCATACCGTGTGCCCGCCTCGACTTACGGAAATTATTCACGCCTTGGCGCAGTTGCCCCCCGTGGAACCGCCGGCGGATTTAACCCGTCGCACCGTGGCCGCCGCAGGCGCTGTCGCCGTGCCGCGAATGGTGCCACACGCTGGCAAATCCATGCTTACCAATACCCGGCTCCACGGGCGAACATGGGACCCGCGCAAGGCGGATATTGCGGTGATGCTCATTGCGGCGGCGCTGCTGCTGACGGTGACAATTTTCCAGCTTAGCAAAGCGCGAACGCTGGCGGTTCAGACGGCGTGCGCTAATAATCTGGCGATGCTGGGTACAGCTTTCGGGCAATATTCGGCCAACAATAACGGCATGCTTCCAAGCATGGTCATTCCAGCCGATCATGACTGGCTGCCGCGCAGCATGACACCGCAGGTGCATCAAGCCGCCGATGCGCATTGCAATTTAGCCAATCTTTCCCCCATGCTTGATGCGCGCACACGTTACACCCCCTGGACGCGGATGATCTGCCCGGCGGTGACGGCAACAACGACATCTTTTGACCGCGCGGGAGAACATCCAGCATGGTCCACTGTTGGATATAGCTACATAGACCAATTATCCGACTACCACCATCACTGGGACCAAGCCGGGCATGTAGCGGTCTTGGCGGATCGCAATCCTTTGTTTTACGGCGGTGGCTTGCAGCAGGCGAATATGAATTCCTGGAACCACAATCGCATGGGACAGAATGTGCTTTACGATGATGGCAGCGTTTTCTGGACGCGCACGCCGGATGTCGGCCCCAGACACGATAATATCTGGACCTTGGGTAGACCGCCGTTATTAGTCTATTCGGGCATGGAAGAGCCAGCCTCACGCGACGATATTATCTTAGTACCGTAGCCGATGGCGTACTCCGGTGTTCAACGATCGGCTTCCGACGAGAAGACCAAACAGGAACCTGCAACCTTGCGTCCAGAAGCTGGGCAAAACTTTGCTTGATGAGTAGCTGGCAACCTCCGGGGCAGGTTTCTCCGCCTGGTTGCGAATCACTTGCGCCGGTAATTTTAATTTGCAAAATTCTGACACGCGTGCCATACGGTTTGACCGGGGGCCATAACGAAATTCCAACTCAACGCTTCCGCATTGAGCTAGCGGGATATACTCAACCCGGCTCCTGATGATACATTACAGGGGGCGAAAGAAGCAATAAAAGGCTGATTTTGCGGCCAAATGTTCAAGTTAAATGTGTCATTGGTTGCCGCAACGAGTATAACTCAACAATTGGTTATACGGGGGTGAGTTTTATTGCGCCATGGCAGGCCCTGACGTTGCCGTAGGCGACGGTGCCGTTGTGGGGATGGCCGACGGGCGGTATGAAATTCTGCATAATATGGTTCGTGGACCTTTTACCAGAGTCACACCCGATGGAAGCGCGTAGCGAATATGGTGCTCTACCCAGCCATCGGTGGTGGTGATGGAAGGTGTGATATTTAAAAATGCAACCACCCGGTCCCGCACGGGAGCTAAGTCGCCTATGAGCATTTTCCGCCCCAGGCGCTGCAAAGCGGGCCGAGAACCAGCTACCGTTACCGGCACGGTCTCCGGGCGGATGGATATGCTGTAGCGATCAACCAGCCAGGATGGGCCGCGAATCCAGACCGGCACGATGCCCAGTTTCAATTTATGAGTGGGTTCAGACGGCACGATGAATGTTACCAGAGCTGTGGCGGGCGACACATGCACCTGTGTATTGACGGCTCCGGGATAGCGCACAACCAATTGGGCCTGAATGGTTTGCCGGGTGCGTGGCGGCAAGGTGGTCAAATCTGACAACGGCTGTGCCACCACGCGCAACTGATCCTGCCCGCCAATACTGGTCAGCAGGCTTTTGGGCAATTGCACTTGCGCTACAGCCGGCATAATGCTGGCGGAAACATGATGCAGAGCGGAAAATGAAATGGGTCGGGAAATCGACACCATTTGATCGACAGCAATTTGGATGCGGGCGGGCGTGGCGGAGATAACCGTAACATGGCGCTGGCGGAAATAAGGCAAGTCGTTTAACACACGCACGGAACTGATATAGTTTTGGGGGCCGATGGTTAAGCTGCGGAGGTGCCGCACAACATACGCGAGATTGTTGCGGTCATCATGGGTAAAAATGGCTCGGCCATCCGCCTGATCCCGAATCTGCTGCACCTGATCGCGCGGCCCCTGAATGTTGACGTGGAATTCTCCATTGGAAGGGCTGATGATCTGCACAATATCATTGGCATCACTCGGGGGCACCACCACGCTGATCTGAAACGGGAGATCGTTTTGAATGGCCGTCAAATGGGCGTCGGCATACATCCAAAGCAGCAGTGTCAGCAGCAGTGTCAATGGCACGACCTTCAGTCGCTCGAAGACTCGGCGTTGTTGTTGTGGCATAGGCATTATTCTTTCAGGCCAACACGGCCATAAAGTTTAATCAACGGCACACACCATTGATTGTTGCAGCGCCGCAACCGCTTACGCAGCGGAGCGGTGTGGCACAGAATGCTCCGATTTCTGTAAGGCATTGGTAAGCCTTTCACGCAACTGTTCACCGGTGAGTTCACGCACAAACTCACCGCGCTGGGCAATACTTATAATGCCGGTCTCTTCACTGACCACGATGATGATCGCGTCACTTTCCTGCGACAGGCCAAGTGCCGCCCGATGGCGCGCCCCCATTTCCGGGCTGACTTCAACGCCCTCCGCCAGTGGAAACTGCACGCCCGCAGCCGCGATTCGGCCTTCACGGATCACCACGCCCATATCATGAAGCATCGAGCCGGGCCAGAAAATCGTGTTTAATAATTCCGATGTTGTATCGGCGTTAAGAATGGTTCCCTGCTCCAAAAGCGCTCCTAAGCCAACCTCCCGCTCGACAGCAATCAGGGCACCAATGCGATTGCGCGAGCAATATTCGGCCGTTTGGCACAGGGAGTCAATTAATCGCCGGGAGGCTGAACTGCCGGGCCGGAAAAAGCGGGTTTCCCCCAGGCGGATCAAGGCCCGGCGCAATTCCGGCTGAAAGACCACCACGATGGCAAAACTGGTGAATACCAGCAGACGGCTGAAGAGAAATTCGACCTGCGGCAATTTATTGCCGCCGAGTTTGATAATGGTGTAGGCAATAATTAAAAAAAGAGCCACGCCCTTAATGAGTCGCGCGCCGCGCGTACCGCGTAAAAATTCCAGCACCCAATAAACCACCACGCCAATTAAAGCCAACTCCAGCGTTACAACCCACCAGGGATAGGCAGTTAATCGATTCAGCAGTGTGTGCAAAAAATCCAGCATGCGGACATCAGTATAAGCCCCTGACGGGCGATGGGAAACAACAGAGAACCAAATACCGAAACACGATCTGATTTACAGGCTAGAATAAGCCATCCAGAACAGGCCGTAAGGAAAGGCTATAAAGGGATTCAGGACCATGATGCAAACCGATAAAAAAGACACCATATTGGTCACCGGAGGCACCGGATTCGTGGGGCAAAGTGTGGTCAGACGATTGTTGCAGTCCGGCCGGCAGGCGCGAATTTTGGCGCGCAAGATGCCGTTGCGGCAGCCCGATAATACCTCCGTAGAATTTCGGCACGGTAACGTGCTTGAGCCGCAAAGCTTGGAAATGGCCATGCAGGGCTGCGCGGGGGTCATTCATCTCGTGGGCATTATCCGGGAAACACGACATCAAAGTTTCGTGCAGGCGCATGTGCAGGCGACCGAAAATGTGCTGCAAGCCGCAAGGGCGGCGGGCGTGGGCCGGTATATTCATATGTCCGCGTTGGGCGCACGGGAGAATGCCCGGGCGGAATATCACAAAACCAAATGGCGGGCGGAGCAATTGGTGCAAGCAAGCTCATTGAATTGGACAATTTTTCGCCCGGGACTGATTCATGGCCCACAAGGTGAATTTACCACCATGGTAGTTCAGTGGCATGCCGGAAAGGCACCGCCATTTTTTTTCATGCCCTATTTTGGTGGCGGCTTGCTGGGCCAGCAAGCCGTTACACGCGTACAACCCGTTCTGGTTGATGATGTTGCTGAACTTTTCGTGCGTGCCTTGGAAACCACGAAATCAGAACATCAGACCTATGAACTTGGCGGGCCGGACCAAATGACCTGGCCGCAAATGCTGGAAGTATTTAATACCGCGTTGCCTGGCCCGCGCCGTGCGATTCTCGGCATACCGTTTTGGCTGGCCACGGCCCTGTCCATGTTCCCGCTGCCCGGACTGCCATTCAATCGTGATCAGGTCATGATGGCCGGCGAAGACAGCGTATGCGATCTTTCAGCGTTAACGCGGGACTTTCCGGGCTTTGTGCCCCGGAAACTGGAGACCAGCGTTCGAGAATATATAAAATCCATTGGAGTCATTTGACGGCCTACTGTGTGGCCAAGGGAACCAGCAACAAAACGGTTTCGCGCCGTGGCACATGGTTTTGCTGCGTCAGGAAAGAACTGCCGATCGACGTATTTAATGCGCTTACATCCGCTGGAGCCAGAACGACGAAGTGTTTGGGCTTCAGCAGAAATGAAAATTGTAAATCGGAAAAGACATGCCGTACCGGCCCGGCACCCGGTTGAACGCCAACATATCCATTCGCGGCAGGCGCAGGCGTTACTCCGAGTCGCACCGCCGGCTCCAAACTGATAATCGTTATTCCGTATTTTGAATTGGAATTGGCCGCCGCCAGGAATTGATCATCACAATTCCGATAGGTGCGTACAACCAAAGGTTCGGCAGCGGTATGGTAGGTGAGCATCTGGCTATGAACATTAGAATGCACCGTCAGCACCGCCGGAGCAATATTGGCGATCTGACAATACACAGCCTGCGATGTGACCCCCGGACCATTTATGAGTTTACGAATGGAGGTCCAGGCTTTGAAAGAGCCTTCTGCGGTTTTGAACCCATTGGCCGCCAGAAGTTGTGCTGTGCGCGGGCCGACGGGGGCTTTGGTTAAAAGTTTCCAGACTTTGGGGTTCTGACTGAATTTTCCAATGGGCAGACTCACTTCAATAACCTGAATCAGCGCCGCGCGCGGAGCATTAGCCTTATCAGACTTCTGCGGTTTGGGCTGCTGCAATTTTGGAATGGGGTAATTCGGGTGATGCAACGGTACATATACCGGCCCTTTCTTTATGACCACACAGCCGCCAAGCATGGTTAAGCCACAAGCCAAAAGAAAGCCCAGCGCGGAGCGCGGATTAATCATACAAGAAGTCCTACTCATGATGTGCATCATAAACGCCAGCCGGACTGCCCGCCAATGCGGTATAGGAAAGCCATCGCAAATGGGGCGCGGCAATTTTTCCGTACCAGCGTGCCGCCTTGGCATTCCTTACATAGCCGCCGGCTTTGCCGGTGGTGGAATATCCGATTGAAACACAAAGCCACACCCTCGCAAATGCCATGGGTTGGCCACCGCATGGTTGTTGATCCGTAGCCTGCCGGGTTGCATTCGCGCAAGTACGCCACAAGCCCGACCAACTGCGCAGCAGTGGCCACAAACGGCGGTTTTATGGTAAAATGATTTAAATCTTTAGCGGCTGGAGTTGGCCGCCCCGACGGCGATGGACGCCACGCACCATTAACGGTAGAGGAACCCCATAATGCTCGAAAATGAATCCCGGATAACCGACCTGCAAATTGAAACCGAACTTTCCGAAAGTTACCTCACTTATGCCATGAGCACGATTATGGATCGTGCATTGCCTGATGTCCGCGATGGCCTGAAGCCCTCGCAGCGGCGCATTCTCGTGGCCATGAACGATTTGCAGCTTGGGCCACGCTCCAAACACCGTAAATGCGCCAAAATCGCGGGCGATACTTCCGGTAATTACCACCCCCACGGTGAAGCTGTTATTTATCCCACTCTGGTCCGCATGGCCCAAAGTTGGAACATGCGGCATTTGCTGGTGGACGGCCAGGGAAACTTTGGATCACTGGATGGTGATCCACCGGCAGCCATGCGATACACCGAAGCCCGCATGGCCGAAGCCGCCGCGGAAATGATGGAGGATTTGAAGGAAGATACCGTTGATTTCATCCCAAATTATGATGAAGTCCGGATGGAGCCGACGGTATTACCCAGCAAATTTCCCAATCTGCTGGTCAATGGCTCGCAGGGTATCGCGGTGGGTATGGCCACCAGTTTGCCCCCGCATAATCTGCGCGAAGTGTGCGACGGCATTATTAAAATGATTGATGAACCCACCACCAGTGTGCGGGACCTCATGAAAATCATTAAAGGCCCCGATTTCCCCACCGGCGGCGTAATCTGCGGGCGATCAGGTATTGTGGATGGTTACGAAACGGGCCGCGGCAAGGTAACAGTGCGCGGGCGGGTACACACCGAACAACTTAAGGGCGGCAAGGAACAAATTGTTATCACAGAAATCCCGTATCAGGTTTTGAAAAAAACCATTATTGAATCCATCGCCGAGCGGGTAAAAGAAGAGCAGATTAAGGATATTTCCGATGTGCGCGATGAATCGGATCGTGAGCACGCGGTAAGAGTGGTGGTGGAACTGAAGCGCGATGCGGACCCCAATGTGGTCATCAATCAGCTTTATCAATTTACGCCGCTGCAAAGCACCATTTCCATTATTAACATTGCCTTGGTGAATCGGCAGCCGCGGACGTTGAGCATCCGCGATATGATTGAGCAGTTTATTCTGCACCGCAAGGAAGTCATTCGCCGCAGAACCGCGTTCCGCCTGAAAAAAGCCCGGCAACGCGCCCACATTCTGGAAGGTTTGATTCTGGCGCTGGCGGATATTCACACCGAGGAAGTCAACGGCAAATCCACCGGTGGAAAAATTGAAGTCATGGGCATTATTGAGCTGTTGCGCAATCGCAAAATCAGCCCCGATGTTCCCACCGCCAAAGCCAACCTCATGCGCAAACGCTTCACCATTGATGAAGCTCTGACATGGAAAGCTGCGATCCCCAAAGCGTTTAAGAAACGCATTGATCAAGCTACCGAAGAACTTGGCGGCATGTTACTTTCTTCCGCGCAGGCCGATGCGATTTTATCCATGCAGCTCCAGCGCCTGGTAGGTTTGGAAATCGACAAGCTCACGGAAGAATACAACAAGCTTGTGGGTGAAATTGAAGATTTTGAACTTATCCTCAGTGATGAAAAACGCGTGCTGGATATTATCCGCGAAGACACCATTGAATTAAAGGAAAAGTTTGGCGATGAACGCCGCACGCAGATCACCAACGATGCCACGGATATTAACATTGAAGACCTGATCGCCGATGAACAGGTGGTGGTCACCATCAGCCACGAAGGCTATATCAAGCGCATGCCGCTGGATACCTACCGCAAGCAGGGCCGCGGCGGTCGCGGCATTGTCGGTGCCGATTCCAAGGAAGGCGATTTTATTGAGCATCTTTTCATCGGCTCAACCCATGATTATCTCATGTTCTTTACCAACCTGGGCCGGTGTTATTGGCATAAGGTTTATGACGTGCCGCAGATGAGTCGGCAAAGCAAGGGCCGATCCATTGCCAATCTGGTGGAAATGCAGCCGGATGAAAAACTCGCCGCCGTGCTGGTCGTGCGAGATTTTTCCGATGAAGCCAAGCACCTGGTAATGACCACGGCCAAGGGCATTATTAAAAAGACATTGCTCAAGGCGTATGGCAACCCCATGAAACGCGGCATTATCGCCATTGGCCTGGATAAAGGCGACAGTGTCATCGGCGTGGGCGTTACCAACGGCAAGGACCAGATTGTCCTGGCCACCCGCGGCGGCATGGCGGTGCGATTTGAAGAAACTGAAGTACGTGATATGGGCCGGCAGGCCGGCGGCGTAAAAGGCGTTGAACTTGAAGACGGCGACGCTGTGGTTGAAATGGTCATTGTGCCGCAGGGGCTGGATCATGGCGACAATCAGGTCACACTGTTGACCGCCTGCGAGCATGGCTACGGCAAACGTACCCGTGTGGAAGAATACCGCCTGACCCATCGCGGCGGTAAGGGTGTTATTAATATCCGCACCACTGATCGCAACGGGGCGGTAGTCTCGGTCAAGCCGGTTAATGATGCCGATGAATTGATGATGATCACCCGCAACGGCCAGGTTGTGCGTATCGGCGTAACCGGCGAACTGCGTGAAATGGGCCGGGCCACCCAAGGCGTAAGACTCATCCGCCTGGACGCAGACGATATCCTGGTCAACGTAGCCCGCGTAGCCCCCGAAGACAAAGACGACGAAACGCCGCTGCTGGACGGTGCGGGGAAGTAACCAGGACCTCGCCGATGTCGCTGATACCGCAGGCTGTGATGCGGCTGTATTTTTGAAGAGCCACGTCGATTGATCTCTTTCGGCCGGATGGCCATGGGGGCTTGGCGATTACCTGCACACGTTTCCGGTAATCTACTCCGTCGGCTGAATCGACGGACCGCGGACCGGAATAATTCACCGTAGGACGAACGCGTTCCACTGAAAGTTAATTCGCTCACGGTGTTGCCGGAGGAATTGTGGCGCTGGATGGAAGGCTTTGGGCGGCTGAAATTTTGTATGTCGCTTCAAAACAACGGCCAATGTCTTGCTCGCGACGACCTTGATCAATACGCTCGCGTCATCAGCAAGGGTAAAGTAGCCTTGCTCGAAAAGTGCGTCATGGATGAGGCACATGCTGACCACATTATGCAGATTGGCCCTATTTTCCAAATCGTCCGCCCACCGCGCTATATGTGCCGCGCGCAGAAAGCCCTGCTCCTTCACGTCGCAGAACGCACAACGCCGCTCGTAGTTATCCAATGCCAACGCCCGTAAGCGATCTTGGCTCTTACGTCGGCGGGCCAGTACCGTCACATCTTCCGTAACAATGTCACCAACCCTCAACTTTCCTTGTTTGATAGCGATATCAATCGCTTCGTCCGGAAGGTCTTCCGCTTCAACCTGTAATTGGGTATCGAGGAGAAGATATTTTCCGTTACTGAGGAACTCCACCAATCGCTCGTCGCGAAGCTCTTGGAGAATTCTGCTGACGGTTTGTCCTGGTGTTTTGCCAAAGCTGCCTGCTTCGACCGTCATTGGCTGAAGTTCTTCCGAAAGAAATGTCGGGCGATCAATCGCCCGAGTTCCATGACGCTGGCCATATCGGTGCAGAGCATTGAGTACAACATCTCGCCATTTCACGGGCAATATTTCCTTACCTGATATCGCGGCGATTATGCGGGTTCAAGTTCCATATTGCAACTTCGGATACCAACGAACGGTATCGCGTTACCTGCTATTGCGATAAAATATCGGGCTGTGCAAGGCACGACAGAATCAACAAAGGACTCTCCTAATGTCAAACATCCACAAAGCCGCTCTCCTAACATCTATTAGGGAACAGGTCGGGGAATTGCACAAGTTGGCCGGGAGTAATTCTCTCTTCAGCGTCGGAGATGATCTGGCACGATTGTACCTGCGCTATTCGAAAGTGCATCCTGACGGCCGAACGTTCTTCGGCCTCCGCGATGTTGACCTCCGGGAACTTGCCGGGCGCAACTCGTATATCTGTTTCTTCGTGGATGATGGCTCGGCACCGCTGTTCGTGCCATACGCGGACTTTGAAGAACTCTTCCAACGTGCGGAACCAGCCAATGACGGCCAGTACAAGGCGCAGCTGATCTGCGGACATGGAACACGTGAACTTTATTTACCCAAGATGGGGCGATTCAATCTCGATGGATTCGCCGGGCTTGAGACCTTGGTCAACAGCGTAAATTCCAACCGCATCCGAAATCTCCCCGACCTTTCCCATTCGCAGGTGCAGACGCTATTGGCGGGAATTGGAAAGGCGAAAGGATTTGATATCTTTATCCCCAGGATGGATGTGGAGAAACTGGATTGGTCGCTGACCCCGCCATTTGGGCTCCGCGGAGAAATTCCAAACGGATTCAGTGGTATTTCCACTATTCTTTCAGAAATTGATGTTCTCTGGATTGCCGCTGGCCGCAACGCAATTGAAGGATTGTTTGAGGTGGAACACTCGACTTCCATTTACTCCGGCCTACTACGGTTCAATGATGTGCTTTTGACCGATCCTAACACGACGCGATTCTATATTGTTTCGGATGAAAAAAGACGAGACCGATTTTCGCGGCAGGCGTACCGGCCCACGTTTCGCCAAAGTGGACTATCCGAACGCACGAGTTTTCTTGAATATGCCAATGTCTTTAATTGGCACCAACGCTTACTGAAAGGAAAAAGCCATGAAGAAATCAACAAATAATCAGGAACTTTATATTGTCGTCAACGTCTGGCGCGATTTTGCCGTCGGTGCTGACATATTCCGCGGAAAAGCCAACGCGGTCCGGCGATTCAACAAGCTGGTAAACGGTAATGACCTTCGGGAGAACGATGTGCAAATTTTCAAGACGACGCTGAAGTCCGGATAGCCCTGCCGAAGCGAGCAAATAGACATCGCCGTGCCCGAAAGTTATTAACAACACGGCGCCCTGTGATTACGCCAAGGCCGATCCACCCCTGCCGTGCCAATGGTCATTGTCGGTGTCGCGGAATAGGAAAATGGCCTTCGGCGTCCGTTGTTGGGAAACGGAAAACTTGACTGTTGCCGCAACCTGTACCATAATAATCAAACTAAGCAGCAACGCTTGCTGGTCCCAAGGCTTAACAGGGCTCAAAGATATGACTGCTGACATGGAAAAGAAATCGGCGATACATGTCCGGGAATCTCAGGACGGTGATCGCAATTTCGTATTCCATTTATCTGATAATGACCTGTTCGTCCGAACTGGCCGACAATTAATTGAAGCCTGTCAATTAAACATCAGCATCGACTTGTGGAAACAAGAGCTTGATCTTATGTTTGCGTATGTCATGGATTGGTGTGGGAAGAAACACATTCACGTTCGCACATGCCTCTGTGAACCGCGCCGCGCCCGTCTGGTGCTGCACTTTATCCCGAAGTCTGATGGATTTGATTTCGATCTTGCTGATGGGATCACAGAACTGGACTGTTACCTGAGCCGCAATTTTAAGAACGTCGGGTTGGTGGAAGCAGGACAAATTCCGTGGGCCGAAATGGAACGTTTTGTTAATCCGAACCTTTTTTTTGTGATCTATGGCGAACATCCCACCGCACATGCAACAGTGGGAACATAACCGCTCGCTGTTG
>JAJZVR010000172.1 GCA_021847065.1 Planctomycetota bacterium
CAATCAACAGGCAATCCTGTATCGAGTGGGGATGCACTTCGCTGGATTGGGTGTAATCAACTTCAATGGCATTTTCCGTTCCAGCCGCCCCGGCAACATGGCGAACAAAGCCCGCGCATCCGCACAAAGCGGTATAGACGCAAATGGCGCCAAAGGAAATCGGTTCAATCTGGGCAATACCAAAGGGTTCATAAATGGATTGGCCAAATTCAAGATCCGATCCGTGCCGGATGTCCATAAATTCCATATCGGCGGGCATACGATCACCACACGTGCGGCGGTCAAAGCCAAACTGATTGATGTAGACGATTTTGGCATTTCTACTGCGGGCATTGAATTCCTGCACGCCGGCATAAAACGCCGCTTCGCCGCCGGTAAGGTCCGGATAGCCTTCACGATGTGCCGTGGGCCATTTGTAGGATGCTTCCATATTCTGCACATCATCGGTGCGCCGGGCGGAAGTTTCGGTGGAAAGCACCAGCAGGACGGCGGACTGATTTTCATGGCGCAATAATTTTTCCAGATGTTCCATCACGCGCACATCGCGCCACAATCCCTTGGAAAGAACCATGCGGGTAACGTGGGTGAGCACAAAATCAGGGCGGTAGCCCAACAATGTCTCGCAATAATGTTGCAGGCGGATGCGCGAGGCCATTTTTTCTTCCAGCGTTAATTCAAACGCCGGTACGCCGTTATATGCAAGATCAATATTCTTCTTTTTAAACGCGGAATCCAAAAACCTTAATTCATCGACAACATAATCACCGACGGCAAAGATGTTGTCACAATGTTTGGCCGCATCAACCAGGGGGTATTTATAAAAGAATTTCTGTGAACCAAATACATCATTGACATTCAGGCCCTCGCGTGTGGCCTGGCGCATGGCATTATAAAACGCAATGTCCTGGCCGGGATGAGATTCCACAATCCGGCGCATGGGAGCCACTTCATGGGCATAAAAGATGGTGCGAAAGTGTGTCGGCGCATTGAGCCGGGCCGCCAGGGCCGTGGGCATGCCCATATATTCATGGGAAAAAATCACCGCCGGGTGCGATGCGCTGCCGCAACCAATGGCCAATAGCGCGTCAATCGCCGGCTCGGCAATGCGCATATACTGCTCATAATCCCAGATATATTCATACCGGTTGGATTCAATGCCGAACTTTTCAAACAGATGAAACTTAAACATCCCGATCCGGGCCTGATCAAAATGATTCACATTGATCAACAGCACTTCCGGATGCGATGTTATGCCCGTGAATTTGTCATGAAACGCCTTGCGGCCATAAATCAAATCCACATGGTATTTGCGCTCCACCTCCGCTAATTCCGGTGCCAGTGGATGGCTGGTTATGCCATCCATGGAACTGTAAAGCACTTCGCCATCATGTCCCAGCCGTAAATCAGCCGGACCGTCGGTGTTAAACAACGGCCCGACGAGAATATTGCGATCCACATGTTCCGAGTAATGTTTCGATGTCAGCAAGCCATGGAGAACCGCTCCGATGCCGCCGATTTTTTGAACCGCTTCATGTGTGACGTGAACTACCGTCTTCATCATTACTGTTAATCCTTTCATGCCATGCCGGGGCGGTGCAGGCCCCGGCCAACAATTCCCCATCATCATCGGTTATTTACTCGAATTGTCCACAAGAACAATCCAAATAAGGAAAATTTGCGGGTGCGGGCGTGGAACCACCATGCGGCAATGTGCCGAGCAAGTTCCCGCGCGGCATTAAGTGGCGATCAGGCACCGCCAAATTGCCCGGTGTCAGCGGGCGGGGGCCATGGCGATTATAAGCGCAGCATATCTGGAAGCGCTTCACATAATCAGTGGGCGTGCCGTGGATAACCTGATCACGAATATTGCGGGGTGCTTAAATATCCTTGCCGATACTCTTGTATGCCGCCGGAGAAATCGATACCACGTCCGCCATTTCCGGAATGTTCAGCCATTCGGTAAGTTGTTCCGGCGCGGAGCGCTGCACGAATTGCCGGAAGCTTTCTTCCTCGTCAAGGCGATTGGCCTTGTAGGCTTCCACAATCTGCTGGATGGATTTATGAACATAATCCGCGGGCACTTTTTTCAGCGCCACGTTGGCAAAACCCGCATCCGCGCCCAGGCCGCCGCCGAGAACAATCTGATAGGCATCCGTGCCGCGCTGTCCGCGGAAATTGCACACCACCCCCATCAGGCCGATGTCGGCAATTTGATATTGCGAGCAACTATTGGGGCAGCCGGTAACGCTGACCATAATAGGCGTATCAATGGTCACATGTTCTTCCAGATGTTTGAGAATGCGCCTGGCGCGTTCTTTGGTTTCCACAATGGCCAGATTGCAGAACTGCGTACCCGTGCAGGAAATTAAGCTCGTGCGCCAGAGCGGTGCATGCGGCGGCAATCCGGCGGCATCAAGTTCGCGGGTCATTGCCTGCACAGAATCTGTCGGGATATTGAGGAATAGCAGATTCTGTTTGTTGGAAAGGGCCAGTTTGGACAGGCCTTTGCCGGCAAATCGATTCGATATTTCCGCCGCCGCGTGCAGTTGCTTGCCGCTGATACGACCGCGTTCCACCGGCACCCCGATGTAAGAAAGCCCCGGCTCTTTTTGCAGGCCCGAACCGAGGTGATCCGTATGCGGGGCGAATTCCGGTGCCGCGATATTGTCATCATGCTCAAGCCTAAAGCCGATGTCGGCTTCCAGATATTCGCGGAATTTTTCCCATCCCCAATCTGCGACCAGATATTTCATACGTGCCCGCGTCCGTTTTTCACGATAGCCATGATCACGGAAAATGTGGGCAATTCCCCGGCACACCGCCGGGACCTGTTCGGGTTTGATAAACACCCGCAGTCCCTGCCCGATATAGGGCTGACTGGATAATCCGCCGCCAACGGTTACGCCGTAACCTGCTTCTTCCTGTCCCGTGTGGGGATTGATTCGCTTTACGCCGAACATACCGATGTCATTAATCTGCGGTTGATGGCAATGCAGATGGCACCCGGCGATGGCGGTCTTGAACTTACGGGGAAAATTGCTGAATTCTTTGTTGCCGTCCAGGAACATCTGATTGGCGCTTTGTACCACGCCTGAGGCATCAATAACTTCAGCGGCAAGATGACCGGCCAGCGGACAGCCGACCACATTTCGGGGCGTATCGCCGCAGGCAAATTTGCTCACCAGACCCACGCGTTCTAAACGTGGAAGAATTTCCGCCAGCGCTTCAATCGTCAACCAGTGCAATTGGAAGCACTGCCGGGTGGTAATGTCGGCAAAGCCGTTGGCGTATTGATCGACAATATCCGCCACTTCCTGAAGCTGCACGCCACTGACAAATCCATTGGGAATACGAATACGGAGCATGAAGTGGCAAAGATTGGGCAAATGCTGATAAATACCGAACCATCGCAGGCGAACGAAATCTTCCTCGGATATCTTGGCTTTGCGTTTGGCGCTGCGAATAACTTCCGCGCTGCCGGCATGCGGAATGGTCTTTTGAAACAGTTCATAATCCTTGGGGCTTAAAAGCTCTTCCAGCGGCTCGGCGACATCGGCCTTGGCATATTGAAAAATATTATCCCATATATCCAAACCGTCCTTCGCCAGTTTAAGGGCTTCGACCTTATTAAGTTTTTTGCCTTCGGCGGTTACTACATTACCGGTTTCTACGCTCATGTTTTCAACTACTCCAAAAAAGCAAATCCCATAATACCTATAGGAATTTAAAAGGTCAACAAAAAATCAATATTTATGGCTTATATCAGCCATAACAAAACCTAATACCCATACACTTACTAGGTAATTATTTTTTCCCTTATGCGCTGGCGGAGTGTTCATCGGCATGGGCCACCGGCGGATGCAGAGTTCCGGATTCGCTGGCAGCCGGGGTGATTTTTTCCATAAGCTGTTCAACGGGAATTCCCAGTGTTTGGGCGATCAATCGAAGCGTTTCCCGCTGGGGTCGCATGATTTCATTGCGTTCAATACGGGCTATGGTTTTGGCATCAATACCGGGAAATTCTTCACGCCCCAGTCGGCGTTCCTTACGCGTGCGGCGAATCAATGCGCCCAGAGAGTCATTTTGCGTGAGTTCCAATCGGCGTAATGTCCTGCGGAAATTGGCGTCAAACGCGCTGATAATCTGATGCGACTGCCAACGCCGCGCCCCGATTTTCACCACGGAACCATCTTCCTCGAGTTTTAATGCACGAATATCGGTCAAACCGCTGTCTCCGCCTTGTTCAAACCAGTGTGTCGGCAGACATATCGCGGATAAATCAGCTCGAAAAACGGTGATCGCCGCTAAAGCCAAATCCGGCACCGCTCCGATCAACCGTGCCGATTCCGCGGCCTGGATGGCCTCACAGAGCCGCTTTGCATTGTCCGGAAAGGCGGTAATGGGCAGCGGTAAAACGCGATGAAAACCGCGCAGTAGAAACGGAAAAATCTCCGCACGCGGCAACCATGGAATAACCAGCACCCCCGCTTTTCGCGGCGAGCTGACCACCGCCTGAGCGATGGCATCAAGGCTGATTTCGTTGGCCGCCACGATCACCGAGTTGAGCTTGCGCCGTGCCGCCAGCCGCGGCACTTCGCCGGGATTTTCAACCAACACCACCAAGCGCCGCCCGATGAAAGACTCCGAGGCAGGTGTTTGACTATATAATTCGTTTCGGTTCATCGTCCGTGACCGTTCAAATTCCGGAGCATGTTTGAGAGCAACGCGGCCACCCGCCATATTCTCAAACCGGCTCCCATATCCGGTTTCTATCCTACGATAGTCTCAACGCAAATGCGAGCGCCGGGAGCAAGCAATTCCAAGTCTGTGCCAAAAATTAGCCGCCGCAGCGGATATAACACCAACATGCAAAACCTTGGGCGCCCATTTCAGACCGTATCACGAACGTGGTGATTGTAGCGAAACATATTTGCCATTCAATTGGCACGGGATATACTTTGTCCGCGCCCAGGTCCCGTTAATGGACCTCCTGGCCGAACGGCCATCATGATTACGAAAAAAGGGGTTGCTATCGTGCCTCGCGCGTCGAAAAATATTGTCATGACTGTAAAGAAGATGACGACGGCCCGACAGATGCTGGCGTGCTTTCCGGTTATACACCAGTTACGACCGCATCTCGTTGAATCGGAGTTTGTTCAGCGCGTTGCTCGGCAGCGGATCGCGGGATTCCGCCTAGTCGCGGTATTTGAAGCAGGGAAAGTGTGTGCCGTGGCGGGGTACCGCATCTCAGAAAATCTTTCACGTGGACGCAACATGTATGTCGATGATCTGGTTACAACTGAGCACTTGCGATCTCAAGGCGTCGGTAAACTTCTTTTGCAGTGGCTGATCGCCGAGGCACGACGAAAAAAATGTAAACACCTGGTTTTGGATTCAGGCGTGCAACGCTTTGCGGCGCATCGCTTTTATCTACGCCACGGCATGAACATTACCGCCCACCACTTCACGATGGAATTATAACGAAGGCAGTCACCATCCGTTTAAGCACCCGGAAAAGCCGGGACTCGTTACCGTGCCACGTCCGAAAATGGATTTTCTCGTTGGCACGCTTAAAAGTATCATGCGACAATCCGGACTGGAGTTATGACGATGAATTACCCCGTGGTTAGCCCAGCGGCCTTACGCCTGCGGTCTGCCTGTACGAAATTCGCCACATCTTTATGGGCCGCTGGTTTTCACTATTGTATTTGCACTGCGGATCCAGCTTTACCTCATTTTTCCGTTTGGCAACAGCCATTCTCGGAGTTACAATAAAATCATGAAATTTCTAACAATATTGGATCGCGATGAAGATGGCATTTGGGTGGTTCAGTGCCCTTCCATACCGGGCTGTATCAGCCAAGGGGCGACACGCGATGAAGCCATGGAAAATATTCGCCAGGCCATTGCCGCCTGCCTGGAGGTTCGTGCCGAACAAGGCCTGCCGTTAACCGTGGAAACGCAACAGGTTGAGGTTACCGTCTGATGGCGACGCTCCCGGTTCTCAGTGGGCGCGAGGTTGTGCGGGCGTTCGGTAACAACGGATGGCGGGTAGCGCGGCAACGAGGCAGCCATATTATTTTGGTCAAGGATGGCAGCATCGCAACCCTTTCAGTTCCTGACCATAAGGAGGTTGCCAAAGGGACGCTGCGTGGCTTGGTCCGCGCCAGCGGATTAACGGTCGATCAGTTTATGGAGCTACTGCCATAAACCGAATTACAGGCAACGGGCGGTGGCCGATTATCTCGCAAAGCAATCACTCACCCCATAGAGCGACAATCCCCCAGAATATTCCGCATGATCCACACCCGCTTGAGGCAATATCAGGAAAGGAAAGTGCAGATATGGATAATAAGCAATTAAACAATATTTCAGCCTTAAGGGATTTCGGCGTGGATGCCAAAACAATGAGACCATGGCTCTCATTCGGGGCCACGTCGCAATTGCTTACGATTCGGATCTTTAAAATACGCCATCCCGTTACCTCCGCGGACTCCGCGTCTCAGTGGGACATTTTGATCGCGGTGCAGCCGTGCTGGGAAAATCCTGTGGAGCAACGCTCAGCCCGCCGCCGCCGCAGCGTTCCACAAGTTTTAACCATATACGTAATCCCGACAACTATCGAGACGGAAACCCGCGGTCGTTACGTCCGGAAGCGGTACCGCAGAGCTGGTTTGGGATGGCTTTTCCAAATCCGGAGAAAAACGGGCACACCCATCCTCCACAAAGGCCGGCAAACCGCTTGGCGGAGCGGGGCCTTGGCGGTATGATTTGAGGCCGGTAAGGCTGTAGCTGTATTGCAAGTGCCCACCGATAGAAACTGCCGGAAAAGCCGCGGGCGGGCGGTATGCGAATGTGCAGGCTATAATTCTACGCTTTTGGCCGATAATAATACGGGCCGGAAAGGAACTCATGGGCGTCCCTATTTCACAAATGTGGACTGTTGCAACGTATGTGATGTCACAACGGCTCAAGGGCCGCAAGCGATATCCGCTGGTTTTGATGCTTGAACCGCTGTTTCGCTGCAATCTGGCCTGCGCCGGATGCGGAAAAATTCAGTATCCCGCCCACATTCTTAAATCACAACTTACGCCCGAGCAATGCTTTAAGGCCGTTGAAGAATGTGGTGCCCCGATGGTCAGCATTCCCGGCGGCGAGCCGTTGCTGCATCCGCAGATCAAGGAAATTGTTGAGGGACTCATTGCCCGTAAGAAATATATCTATCTGTGCACCAATGCGCTGTTGTTAAAGCAGAAAATTGACCTCTTCAAACCTTCCAAATATCTGACTTTCAGCGTCCATCTGGATGGCCAGAAAGAACATCATGATTTCTCGGTTTGCCGCGAAGGCGGATATGAAATTGTCGTTGAGGGCATTAAGGAAGCCGTTAAACGGGGATTCCGTGTCACTACCAATACCACACTCTTTGACGGTGCCGACCCCGCCAGCGTGCGCGGCTTCTTTGATGAGATGATGCAACTCGGCGTGGAAGGCATGATGCTTTCACCGGGTTACAGTTATGACAAAGCGCCGGACCAGCAGCACTTTCTGGGCCGCGCCAAAACCCGTCGGCTTTTCAGCACTATTCTGAGCAATCGGGACAAAAAATGGCGGTTTAACCAAAGCCCGTTGTTTCTGGAATTTCTCATGGGTAAACGGTCTTATGCCTGCACTCCATGGGGAATGCCCACCTACAACATCTTTGGCTGGCAGAAACCGTGTTACCTGCTGCAGGATGGTTACGCCGATACATTCAGCGAACTACTGGAAACCACCAGTTGGGATAAATATGGCGCCGAATCGGGTAACCCCCGCTGCGCCAACTGCATGGTGCACAGCGGTTATGAAGCCAGTGCCGTCAACGATACCTTTGGCTCTCTGCGCGGTATGCTTTCCACCGCCCGGGCCACGCTGTTCGGCGGCAGTTATGTGAACCGTGAAGCCCTTGAGGCCCTGCAACAGCCGCCGGAAAATCCGCGCCATAACTTTATCCCCTTGAGTGTCAGCGCCGGCAAAATGGCCTCCGCGGATCATCAAGTCGACCAATCAACGCCAAGGGCGAAGGATCAAGTCGGTGTTTAATGTCTGAATCGTGTTACAAACAGGTTAAAAATTTTATATGACAACGCAAGAACACATTTCCGCGCCAGGCCTCGAAACACCGACGGATAATGCCCCGGCCACCGAGCATGAAAATCTTGAGGGATATCATCCGCAGCTCGATTCCCTGCCCGTTGTGCGCGACGTGGTGGAAAAGGCGTTCAGCTACCGTGGCGATGTGACGATTGTAAATCGCAGGGGGGATGCGGTCGAAGGATACATCTTTGACCGCCAGGCCGATTCCGCCGATACCGCACAATGGATTCTACGTTTAATCATCAAAGATTCCACCAATCGAATGACCATTCGATATGACGATATTGTATCGATTCAATTTACCGGTAAAGACCCGGCGGCGGGCAAGAGCTTCCAGACCTGGATGAAAAAATACCATG
>JAJZVR010000003.1 GCA_021847065.1 Planctomycetota bacterium
GACATAAATATAGCGAGGAGTGATGACGCCGCAGATGCCCTGCAAAAAATCAAAGTCAGGCCTGCGGGCCTATCACGCACCCTCTGGGATCGCGCGATTATCGCCCGCATGGCGGCGATGGCATCATAGTTACCGTTCGCCTGCGGCTTAGGGTTGGGGGGCAATCGTGCATCACTGGCCATTGCGCGGCGAATAAGGGCGCGGTACTCCGATGCCGGAACCAGAATAAAGGTCTTGCCGTTAACGGTCAGAGTCCCGGTGTTTCTACGCTTCTTAGTTTCCATTTCTGCCAGCATAGTATTAATCCTCGTAGACATCCTTACGGTGGCCGATAGCTTCAATCACGACACGGTCGCCGTGTGGCCGGAACACAATCCGGTAGACGCCGGTGCGGATACGAAAACATCAACGCGGCAGAGCGTTGATCGCGTCAGCATGCCATTCCCAAAGCTGTTTTAGTTTTGGCTCAAGACCCGGAGTGGTTCCGGCGATTCCAAGAATGTCGCAGGCAAGTATTGTTCCCTCATGCGAAAACTCAAAAGCGTAAAGATAACCTGCTCCTACGTAGCTCTCAATCCCCTCAAAATCCCGACCATGGAGCGCCGACGATCCGGAATGCACAAGCCAACTCAAAACGGGGTACGTTTCCCGGTAAATATCGGTGAACCTTGTTCCCAACTTCTCCGCCCGCTTCAGGATGTTCGCTTCTCCGGTCCAGTGCTTCGGCCAGCTCGGTTCCCCGGTGCTGGGATTTTTTCCCCACACGCGGCCAACAACCGCCGCGATCGACTCGCCCTGATCCGCCACCCTCATAATTTCACTGAATTTCTCCGCGGAGATTCGCGAGTCCGGTGTTGCATTTCTGTACTTAAGTATCCTGCGTGCCGAATTATAGCGGTCTACGCGGGGAAATTCACGAAACCTCTCCAGCCATTCCGGCCCCGGGTATTGTTCCAGCCATTTCAGATCAAGCAACTGCTCAAAAAGGCAGCGAGCCCCCGCGCCGATGGCCTGCACGTCGCTCGTTTGCCTTAGTTTCGCGAGGCTCCGCATCCATAGAACCATGCGTGCGTACGCCTCGTACACGGTCGCGTCCAGCCTCCGGTTCTGGCGGGAGTTGTCGTCTTTGAGCAAGCATAGCGCATGCAGCGCACCGGCATTGGCGAACTCGCCCATTTCATCCAGAAGGCCAATCGCTTGGTGGCAAAAAGTTGTAACGGGTGTTTCCATAAAGTCAGTTCCCTTTTTGCGGCGCGATTGCATGGGGCAGCGCGCTTGGTTTTTTGCCCTCTTCGGCCTCGGCGAGCGATGCCGATGCCTCCCCGAGCTCGTGCAATGCGAGCAGCGCAGACTCCCTCCAGTTCGTTATTTTTCGTGCCATTCCCCTGATCGTTTCCAGTTTCGGTGATGATTTTTCCCACGGTATATCGGAATATTCTGGAATGAGCGGCGCATTGTCATCTGCGCCGGTCACGTAATGGGCACCCGGCTCACCAGGTATGTCCGTAGGATCGACAATTACGTGCGTAAAGAATGGCCCCGCGCCCCTTATGTGGTAATATCGGGAAAGAAAACGATTTGTGGTGCCGAATGCCGCGCAGCATCTAAAGAAGGCGTCTCTTATCGCCGGGCTCCCCTTGAGGCACCCGGCATTTTCGCAAGCCCGAATCCCAAAGTAGGCCCGCTGGTCGGCAAATTGCGTTTGCGTTCCCGCTGCAGCCACCGGCATGTGTTTCATGATACAGAATAGGTCGTAGCGGCGCAGCGACCCCGGCCCGATCTTTCGTATCAGCTTCAGTCGGATGCCGTACGGGGTGGTGAGTGAGTCAGCCCGCATGTTAAATGGCGGATTGGAGAATGCACCATCAAGGCTCGATCCGCAAGCGATCTCCGCCCCCACATATTTTATCACCGCCCGCAAACTACGAAGTTGATTCACGCGGGAGTTATTTTCTTTCGTGAACGCCAATCGTGGATTAGCGATCCACTTGTCCACGGTTCGCCTCAGGAGGTTTTCCTGTATCCACAAACATCGCGGATTAAAAAAATACACTGACGGGCGTATCGAACCTCCGGGAAATCCGGTGAAATATTTCTCCGAGGCCGGGTGCCTTGAAAAGATTTCGGAAGGCTTGTGCTTCTTAGCTTTCCCTTGTGCAACCTCGAGCACTTCCCATTCGCGGACAAGTATGCCGAGTACGCGACGTGCGGCGGTGCCCTTGGCGTTGCAACCGGCCAAGCGGCAGTTCAAAATGGCGGTGCGGACGGCACCGTTGGTATTGGCAAATAGCTTCTTGGGGTCCGCCAGCCTAGGAATGCTTGGATCAAATTGGAATCCGCTAAACCCTACCTCGTAAAAAGATTGCCGTGCCGTTAAAGCCGTGTCCGCGCCAAGCCGCGCCTGCAAGCGGCGGAGCGCCATTGACTGCTTTGGCGTTATTGCAAGCGCGGGTGCCAGTGGTCGTGCGGTTGACACCGCCTGCTGCGCCATGGCTGCGGACGGGTGGAACAGAAAAGATAGTGCTACCGCCAGCACTGATGCAATGATACGCTTCCCCATGCGGCACCTCAGTAACAAACATACGGTACGCGACATTATCAGCAAAACCCGCGCCGATGCAACGGCTGCTAGGGAAATGGTCTGCGACGTGGGGCAAGGGCATGGTTTCGTCATCGCGCGTTGTTTGAACATTGTCCGGCATCCATAGATCGGGCTTGAAACGACTGTTTGCTCGGAAGTGGTTTTCATAATTCACCTTCATCTTTTTCGGCGCACCAATGCCCGATTGACGTGAGCTACCCGTATACCCCGGAAAAGCAGCGCCGGGCGGGCGCGTTGGCCTTTCGGTTTTCTTGCCCAAACAGCGCCAGCATCAACCGGGGCCGTCGACCGGAAGACACCCGATGGTCGCATCCGCGTTTATGCCCTTGTAAACGGTCTTAAACTGGTTTCCGAATATGTCCTCAAAGCATATCGTGATAGCGAACGGTTTCCCATAATCCTCGACGTCGAGTTTCCTCTTGTGTAAACCGGTTGCAACGCGGATTGTCATTTCTTCCGTTCCCCCTTTCGGGGCCACGGACAGCCGCAGTTTCCGCTCTTCGCGCACCCCCAGCCAGCGGCGGTCGTCAATTTCGTCCCCGTTGCCAATTGGTGCCCCGTCTTCATAACTGAATTGGAACTTCATCCGACTGCATGGTCCGAGGCCTTGGTTCCGAACCACGAGCGAAATTTCCCATCCGCTTTCTATTTTGAAAAGCTCCCAGATACGTCCGTTTCCACGATCCTCAATTACGCAGCATGGCCTGAGCGACTGTTGGTGGTGCCGCTCGGCCTGTTTAAATGAATCCTGCGCTATGGCAATAGATTTGCATGTCTCTTCGATTGACTTCCGCGTGGCATCGGCGAGGCGCTTGGTGTACCAAGCCATCGCCGTGGTGGCGACTGCCATTGCGAATGTGGCTGCAAGCGAAATGAGGCTTATTCGGTCGGTGATGTTCATGTTGATCTATCCTTAAATAATCATTTCCGCAATCCGCGGACGTTACCGGGTACGATCCGCCGCGATTACCGGCAGGTGCGTTTCCGCCCAGGTGCAAGCATGGCCGAAACCTTTCTTTTCCCCCTCGGTAACATCAAAACGATACGGCATACGGATTTCCTTTCCGCGGACACCTCCGCAATAAAAGACCATCCACCCCGTATAACTCCTTAGTTGTCAAATTGCCGGCAGTGTGCATCGGGTCCGAAAAAGAACTGTTGGCCCAGCGGGGTGTTTACAGGGCCTGCCCGGAAACATTCAGCGCGGGAACTTGGTGCCCTTCCGCGATGGGTCTCACCGCCCTATATGACCGAGGACCTCGTGCCAAGCGTGGTAGGGCGGGATTGCACGCGATCCCGGGAGTCCCTGTAGAATTGGTACGCCGACAATGCGTGGTGTGGCTCCGGGTTGCGGTTGCAGAACGCGCCTTGCTCAGCGACGTCCTTGAGGAAGGCGCAGGCGGTTCCCATGCCGCCTATTTCGATCAGAAGTGCCGCAATATGATGGCACGGTATCGGACCCGCACACCCGCAAGAGACCCGCAGCTTAGGGGCGCCGCCGTCCGCGCCACCGACGACCTTCACCTTTACCGTCACATCCATTTGTGAACTGCAATCCCCCTTAAGCGTCCCGTAAATTGTGGAAGAAATCGGGTCGAAGACAATCCGTTTTACCCGCCTGGCTATGCAATCCTGTGCCCCGGTTGCAAGCACCGCCGCAGTGAAATACTCGGCCAACCCCGTATCTGGGCCTGCGGCTGGGCTGGTGCCCGCCGAGCGATGCACGCCATCCCCTCCAGCAGCAGGTTTCACATCTCGGCAAATACCGCTGGCTCGCTGGTTGACAATCATCGCCGCGTGTTGCATCCATGGTTCCCCCCTCACTACGGAAACTTGGCGTTCCGCGTTTCGCAAGGGATGGCCGATCCGGGGGTCGGTGCCAGCCGTGCCGGAAGTTGCTGGCCTCCGAGGCTCAGCCTCCTTCGGCGGGGATGGTGGAACTACTGGTTTCGGGGCCAGTTCTTTGCTGTGTGCTGTAGGGGCGGCCGCAGCCTCGCCACCCGCCTGCACAGGCGGCAAGTAATCGGAGGGATGCTGACGGACCGGCCCACGCGCTGGGTCAAACTGCGCTAGGTACTCAGAGGCCTTTGCGGCGTTGTCCCCGTCGAGATTGGCGGCACGGCGCGGATGGGCGGCCAATCGCGCCACAACCGTCGCGGCGTCGGCGGACTTGGGCCGCGTGCCAACTGCATCCAGGCCGCTCGCTGCGGGCACCAGCGGCTGCGCGGCCTGGTACAGGGGCAAGCCAACCGAACCGACTGTGGCCGAAAGCGAAGCGTCAGAAGCTCTGGCCGACGAATTTGATGCGCCCGCTCGCCCACCGTTGGCTGGCGCAGACTGTGACGGGGCTTCGCTGGAGCCGTGCGTGGCCGGGACAGACGAAAGGTGGGTGTCGTCTTTAATCACTTCTTTTATCATCGCAATAAGTTTGCGGTGGTCGATTAGCTGTATCTTTTGGTCGTGCGCCCATCGAATCGCCTGTTCTGAAAAATAGGAAGTGGTAACTACGTATCCCACGGAAGCCTTCTCTTTTCCGACTTGGCCGCAGAGTGCCTGTACTGCGGGCCGCCCCACGGGCGAGCCATCGCCGTATCTCTTGCACTGGATCAGCGCGGTGGCTTCCCCTTTTCTCATCCGCGCGTCGACGCCCAGGTCATTCGATCTAGGCGTGGCACGACCTTCCCATCCGTGGAGCCGAAAAATTTCGACCACGAACAGTTCAAATTCATAGGGATCCATCTGCCGCAGGTGTTCAATACGTCGGGAGAGCCTCATCTGCTCCTCGTGCTCCTGGCGACACATCTCGTCTTCAAGTCGTCGCGTCGCGGCCTCCTCAATGGCGAGCGCCCTCCGGGCTACCGACATCGCCTCCCGCTCCGCAGCCTGGGCCACAGCCCGCGCTTCGTTCCTGGCAATCAGCTCGTCCATCTCCTTTCGGCATTCCGGGCACTGCACCGAGGGATCATGGTTTGTGAAGAAGCCGTGCCCGCACCGCAGATTAAATATCCGGCGCTTATCAATTTTTCTCCGCACGACGCCCATGAGCCAGCCAACCAGCGCGATGGCGGGGAAGAAGCCCAATAACAGCACCAGCGACCACATTTCTCTACTCCGGTAAAACCCGAAGGCCCAACGGACCAAGTGAATAATACACGCTGGTGCGAGCCGGAACCAGTCGCCGCCGTTCGCGTTGGCGACATTTGCGAAATTAGCGGCCTTGCGTGAACTTGCTATACTTGTGCCGCTATTGTTGCCGATTTCAAGGAGATTTCAGATGGCCACATCAAAACGCGACGCCAAGCTGGCAGGGAAGGCCCTGTCGAACCGGAAGGGCTCGAAGCAGGCTAAATCCATAGCGGGATCGGATTTAGCACAAGCCAAGCGGCGCAAGAAAAAATAGTGAGCGCTGGAACAGGTGATATTGTCACCGGGATAAACCACGCTCCTTAAGGATTTGATTGAACGGTTTGTAGCCGCTTGCGGTATCTTCGATTACATTTAGCACGGTGGGCGTAACCTGAAAAGACCTCGGATATTTCGTCCCCATTTTTTCCGCCTTTACCGCCGTTTCCTCGCAGAGAATTGCATTGACGCTCTCCAAGTGGGTATCGCGAAGCTGGCGGATCCCGCTTTGGATTACCTCATAGGCGCTTTCGCCAAAGTGAAGTGCTTCGGCGCGCTCCGGAATTTGTCCCTTGTGTGCCACATTGTTACGTAGTTCGGTCATCTTCTGGTCCAGCATTTTGGGTTCGCAGCGGTACTCGGTGAGGTAAAGAAATAGAAATGCACCAAATTGCCGCTCGGACTGTTTGGCTACATCTTTCCATGCCTTGGTGAATAGGCCCGTGTCAGCAGCGCGTCCGCGCGATATAACGCGAATGGCGAATTCAAAATATCGCTCTACGCTGCCAGCGAAGGAAAGCACGGCCTCGCGATAATACCCGTCTCTGATTCCGTTAAGCGCGATTTCGAAAAGCATTTCGTGCCGCAGGGTCTGTGTGGCAATGAGCAGATCATGGCCATTGGGGCACTTCCCCGTATACAATCCGTCGTCGCGGATCGTTTCCACGAACCACGTTCCGACACCGTCAGCCGCGCTGGCACATTGGGGACAAATAAGTGAAATTTTCGTGTTCTTCTCCTTAATTCGGTCGTATAAAGGCATCGGGCATCGTGGATTCATACGAAACGACATAGGAATTTCTTTCCAGCGGATAGTTCCGCGATAAAAGATCATTCAAGCCGTATAACTCTGAATTGTCAAATTGTCGGCGGTGCGCTTGCGCTATGTACGGTTCAGAGATTTCGTCATAGTTGGTCGCCCACCATGGTATCATTTTATCGGTGTAGGCTGGATTATCTGGAGTTCTGGAAATGGCCACCGACATAGTGACTAGCGTCCGTCCATTCCGGATTACAAGGGATCAAAGTTCTGGGGCTGGCCGACGGCGTTTTTGGGGGACACCGCTCCCCTACCTCTCGCGGCTTCGACTCGACCCTCCAGGCCGCTCACCGGGCCCCAAACTTCGGATGGCCTTTTCAGCGCGATCGTAGGTCGCTGTCCCCTCCCCCGCACTACTTTTGGCGAGGTTCCACCATTCTACGGCCTTGGTATGATCTTGCTGTACGCCAAGGCCGTCTTTGTAAAGCAACCCAATGTCGTACATCGCGCCCGCGCTCCCCGCAGCAGCGGCCTTCCGCCACCACCCCATGGCTTCGGTGTAATCCTGCGGCACGCCTTGGCCGCGGTTATAGAGCTTGCCGATATTGCACATTGCGCCCGTGCTTTCCGCTGCGGCGGCTCTGCGGTACCAAACCATGGCCTTGGCGGAGTCCTGCGGCACGCCTCGGCCGTAAAAATGGAGAGAGCCGATGTTATTCGCCGCATCTGCGCTTCCAGCATCAGCGGCTTTATGATACCAATCCATGGCTTTAGTGTAATCTTGCGGCACGCCGCAGCCGCCCTCGTGGAGCAGACCGATGTTGCGCATCGCCGTTGAGCTTCCCGCCGCAGCGGCCATCCGAAACCACTGCATCGCTTGGGCGAAATCCTGGCCGCCATGGAAGAACACGCCGATTTCATTCGTCGCCTCTGCACTCCCCGCCGCGGCGGCCCTGCGATACCAGCATTTGGCCTCCACGGAGTCCTGCTGCATGCCTCGACCCTCTTCATACAAAATTCCGATGGCGTGCATCGCGTCCGCGTTCCCGCCCACAATGGCCTTGCGGAACCACCTCATCGCCTTGGCGGAGTCCTGCGGCACGCCTCGGCCTTTTTCGTAAAGAACTCCGAGGTTGTACATCGCCGTCGCATTGCCCGCAGCAGCGGCCTTCCGACACCAATCCATGGCTTTGGTAAAATCTTGTGGTATACCATGGTCGTTGGCATAGAGATTGCCGATTTCGACCATCGCACCCGCGTTGCCTGCCGTAGCGGCCGTTTGGTACCAATCCATGGCCTTGGCGTCATCCTTCGACACGCCGCAGCCGCTTCGGTAGAGCGTCCCGATCCTGCACATCGCGTCGGCGTCGCCCGCTGCGGCGGCTTTGAGGTACCATTCCATTGCCTTGCTGTGGTCTTGTTTAACCCCCGCCATGCCCCCCAGCTCGTAGCAAGACCCCAAACTGGTCATCGCCGCCGCATCGCCTGCGACAGCCGCCGTTCTGAAAACATCTGGCGAAAATTGATTGATCCCGGCACCTGATCCACGTAGCGCAGGGACGATGCCGTTATTGTGGCATTTTAGCGTGAGGTAAAACGGCGTTTCACCAAACCGGTTCTTGGCATTCACGTCGGCATCCGCGCCTACGAGCAACCAAGCCGTCCCCTCTTGCCCAGTCTGCGCCACCCCATGTAACGGCGTGTTGCCCTCGCGATCTGCTGCCCGCGCGTTTGCTCCCTCTTGCAGAAGCAACTCCACAACCAAAAAACGCTCCCGCCAAACTGCGGCGTGCAGGGGCGTCGCGCCGCTGCTGTCGCTTGCGTTGATGTCCGCCCCGGCTGCGATCAACTGGGCCGCAACTTCAACGTGGCCTGCTTCCGCCGCGATCAGCAGAGGTGTGCGGCCATGCTTGTCACGCCCGTCAACTGCGGAGCCACTCTTGATGAGAAGTTCCAAGACTGTGGTGTTTCCGAGCGATGCCGCCGCGCACAAAACCGGTTCACCCTCTCCATTAACCGCGTTCGCTCGCCCCTGATCATGCTCCAGAATAGCTTTTACCCGTGCCGCGTCGCCGGAGCGCACCGCTTCAAAAATATCAGATGCAGCGGCGACGGCGCGGGCCTCGTCCGCGTACCGAATAATGTCGCGCAGGCCGCGGTCCACCAGCGCGTTCGATGGGCGCATTATGATGCCAAGGTTCCCGGAGCGCACGATATGTTCGCCTGGCGGTGCGGGTTGGTCATTTCCTTCGCTCACGGTTTACTCCCACGCTCCAGTTGCTCCAGGCGGGCATGGGCCGCAGTAATTTCCCCAGCGATTTGTGCTGCGGTTTCCGCCAGAAGGTCGCTGCCGTGGGCTGTGGCCTCCTCGGCCTTGGCCTTGATTTTGGAGATGTTGGAGGCTTTTAACGCAGCGATTTCATCCTCAATAGCACGCAGGCGATCTTCAACGCGGGCGATCTTCCGAATCGTCCGTATAAGGTCAGGCCCCACACCCACCCCATGAACGGACTCCGGGGCGGAATCCCACTCCCGCAGAATTGCCCGAATGGCCGCTTCGTCGCCAGCCTCATAGGCGGCGTTGACCCGCGCCATGAAACTGTGCCGCCGGGCGCGATCCTCATCGCAACCGGCGAGGTCCGGGTGCAGGGCCTTTGCGGCTTGACGATAAAGTGCTTTGAGCGTTTCGGAAGGTTGGAAGGCGGTTTCTGGGACCGCGTCAACTTGAGCGGCGGCGCTGGCTGATTCCTGGGCGCATCTGCGGGCCTCGGTGGCTTTTTCTTTGGCCTCTTTGCTGTGCGGTTTGAGCCGGGCCTCTGCCTCAGCAATTTTGGCACGAACCTCATCAAGTTCCGCGTACCGCTTGCCGACAATTGCCAGATACGTTTTCTCAAATGAATTGAGGCTGGCTCGGATGGTGGCCAAATCTAATTCCCGGACCGCGAGTTCCGATTCCAGGGCGGCCAATCGCGCGAGCTTACTTTCCAGTTCTAATTCTTCCGGACTTTGCCGCTTTGTTATTTCCACTGCCATGGCATTCCCTTTTTTTGCTACCGCGAATCGACGGCAATTGTACCACGCCTGTTGGCGGTGGCCACGGGCGTTTGTGGAATCGCATGGTCCCCCGTTTTCCGAGGCAACTCGTGTGGCAACTCGTGTGGCAACTCTTCGTCGGGACGCATCGTAAATTGTCACATATCGTGGCCAATAACTGCCCTCACCGGGTAGGATTTAAAGTGCTGTATGTGAATCCAACAGCTGCTGCTATAATGATTTACCAGCGACGAGAGTGTGCCAGATGTCAGGAGGCACCTTATGGTGCGAGCTATTCGAAAATTTGTTACGATTCTGCCGGGCGGGCGCGTGGACTTGGTCAGCAGTGAGTTACCGGCCGGCAGTCAGGCGGAGGTAATTGTCCTGTTGGCTTCCGCGCCAATTCCACCGCCCGGAAGTTACCTGGCCAGCTTCGGCTCCGCCAAAGGAGCCTTCACCACTCCGCAGCAGGCGGATACTTTTGTTCGTACCGAGCGTGACACATGGAAACTGTGACCTCGTGGACATTCTGATCGCGGCCTCGCATCTTCGAGCGACAACCCCGCTGAAACTTCCGGATGCCATTCACTATGCGACCGCAAAATCAGAGGGTTGCAATAGCTTTCTTACGAACGACAGATCTTTTCAAGATAATATGGGAGTTCATATTGCTCTGCTGGATCAGCTTGATTTGGCGTGAATCGCAAAGCATGCGCGGCGCTACGCTGAAACTGCTGTGCCTGATAGAGAAAAAAGGTTTGGAGGTCGTTCTTTAGTTGGCGCCACGATCCCTCAAAAACCGCGTCATCCGGGTTATCCGCGGTTCCACCGCGTTACTGAATCTACTGACCAATACTGCAATTACTGGCCAATACTGACCTTTACTGTAAAAAGCCCCCCGTTATTGTCCAAGATTTACCCTGGCAGTTTTCACGGATAGCATTGACCGCTACAATACAATGCTTTGTTGAATGTAGATGAGGAAACATGCTTCAACCAGATAATCCAGAATTCAAGTTTCGGCTTTCACGGCTGGAAAAATGGCGGGCGGCCGGCACTGATCCGTTCGGTACGCGCATTGAGGCATTGATGTCCGCATCCGAAGCGCGGGATTTGCACACGGCAGAGACACCGCATGATGGGGGCGCGGTGGCAAAGGTCGCCGGGCGCATTACGCTGCTTCGAGATATCGGAAAGCTGATTTTTATCACCATCAGCGACTGGACCGGAAAAATTCAAATTGGTCTGGCCAAACAGTTTTTGGCACCGCATTGGGAACAGGCCAAACTTCTGGAATTAGGAGATATCGCCTGGTTTTCCGGCAAGGTGGGCCATACCAAAACCGGCGAAATAACACTTTGGGCGGAGGATTTTGGCCTCGCGAGCAAATCGCTGTTGCCGCCGCCGGAAAAGTTTCATGGCCTCGCCGATACGGAAGCGCGTTATCGCCAGCGCTATCTGGATCTGGCGGCAAATACGGAATCACTGGATGTATTTCTAACGCGTTCACGCATTATCCAAAGCATCCGTGAGTTTCTGGCTAAGCGGCAATTTGTGGAAGTGGAAACGCCGATGATGCAGGCGATTCCCGGTGGTGCAGCAGCGCGGCCCTTTATGACGCATCACAATGCGTTAGACATTGATTTATACATGCGAATCAGCCCAGAACTGTTTCTTAAGCGTCTGCTGGTGGGGGGGATGGAACGCGTTTATGAGATCAACCGGAATTTCCGCAATGAAGGCATTGATACACGCCACAATCCGGAATTCACCATGATGGAATTGTATCAAGCGTACAGTGACCTCGCGGGAATGATGGAACTCACCGAGACGCTGTTGGCATCACTTGCGGCGGCCCGACATTCCACGCTGAATTTGCCCGTGACAGCGGAAAGTAGAATTAAACTTCCGTATGGCGAGCGGCTCATTGACTTTACCGCTCCGTTTCAACGCATCGCGTACAGCGAATTATTTTCCCAACACGTCGGCGTGGCTATGACCGACGCGCAGGCGGTGCAGCAATGTGCCACGCAGCATGGTATTGTCGATGCGGCCAAGACGGATCATGATGTGCTGGTGGGAATATTGTTTGAACGCCTGGCGGAACCCAAACTCAATGAATTGGACCAACCGGTGTTTGTGTATGACTATCCCGCGGGCTTATGCCCGTTGACCAAACGCAAAACCGGGCAACCACACCTGGCGGAACGTTTTGAACTGTATATCGCCGGAATGGAACTGGCCAACGCATATACTGAACTCAATGACCCGTTTGTGCAGTATGAAACATTCTCGGCTCAGCTTGCCGGATTGAAAGAAGAAGATTCCATGGCCCGGATGGATCATGATTTTATTGCGGCCCTGTGCCATGGCATGCCTCCGGCGGGGGGGCTGGGAATCGGCATCGATCGGCTGGTGATGTTGCTGACCAACAGGACCAGCATTCGCGACGTGGTGTTATTCCCGTTGCTTAAGTCTCGGGTTGCCGGGACGGCGGAAACTCATGCCCCCGCGCATGAAGCATAAATAAGGATATGGATATTTCACCGGCAGTCCACCACTGACGGTACTTTCCTGATTTTCTGATGTACAAAATATTTCTCTGTTTCCGATATCTTACGCGCAAGGGAATTGTCCTGTTTCCGGTGCTGGCGGTTTGGCTTTGCGTGATGATGCTGATTATCGTCAACAGCATCATGACGGGCTTTGTAAATCGTGTGCGGGATGCGGGCCGGTCGCTGATGGGGGATGTGGTCATCCAGAGCGATTCCATGGCGGGCTTCCCCTATTATCGGCAAATTCAAAAACAATTGGCACTGCTCCCGCAGATAAAAGCCAGTACGCCGGTAATCAGCGGTTATGGTTTGTTTAATCTGCCGGAATTTCAGGTCAATACCGGCGTGCAGGTGATGGGCGTTGAAGCGGACAGTGAATCAAAGGTAAGTTCCTTCGGCAGCAGTCTGTTCTGGCAATACAAAGCGCCCATGCAGGCTGTACAGGATCTGCGCGGCGTCGGCTTTCCCGCCAGTCGTAAAAAACTCCTGGCTTATGCCCAGAAGCGTCTGCTTGCGGCGGCCAAGGTGGAACATGCCCGGCAGCAGGCTTTCGCGGATCTCAAACCCGTCAGCAGCCACGCGTGGTTTGCCTCCATCCGGCAACATTGGCAGGTCATCGCCCATGAAGATTACCAGCAGGCGGTGTACAAGGAGAATCGGGCGGATCGTGATCTGCGGATGGTGCAGGCGTTGCCCAACAGATCCTTTGTCAATGCCGCGGCATTGCGTAAGGCGATGGTTCCCCTTGCGCCAACATTTGTCCCGCCTCCGCAGGCGGCTAATCGCTATATGACCGCTTCGGATGAACCCAAAAGTGGCTGCGTGATCGGAGTGGACCTTGGACTGTATAAGCGCGATCGCTTTGGCCACTACCATCGTCCGCCGGGAGTACGGTTTTCGCCCGTGATTATTACCATGGTGCCTGTGACTATCAAAGCAACTCTGGCCCAGCCGCAAAGTCGCCGTTTTGTGATCGTGGATGATTCCCGCACGCGGGTGTACGCGGTAGATTCCAAGACGGTCTATATTCCATTTCATGTGGCCCAGAAAATGGCGTTTATGCAGCAGCAGGATTTGCTGGATGGCGGGGTGCGCCCGGGACGATGCAGTGAAATTCAGGTGCTGGTGCGGCATGATTCCAGCGAAGTAAATATTCTTGCCGCCCGCAAGGCCATCGCCCACGTGGTGCATCAATTGGAATTGCTGCACCCGCAGATGGAAATTGCCGGCATTCGTGTGCGGACATGGGATCAGGTGCAGGCCGAGTATATCCGGGCGGTGGACAATGAGCGCAATATGATCACGTTTTTACTGGGACTTATGAGCCTGGTTGTCGTCATTGTCATATTCCTGATTTTTTACATGCTGGTGCGGGATAAAACCCGCGACATCGGCATCATCAAAGCCATCGGCGGCAGCGAGGAAGGGCTGGGTGTGATATTTATTCTCTATGGCATGCTCATCAGTTCCGCGGGAGCCATTCTGGGGTTGTTTACCGGGGTCTGGTTCGTACGTAATGATAATTGGATACATGACCATATATTATGGCGCATATTCGGCATTTCGATATGGAATCGTAAAATTTATGTCTTTTCCAAAATTCCCGATCAGATTGACCCTCATGCGGTCATGTGGATCGTGATTTTTGCCATTCTGGCGGGACTGCTGGGGGCCTTGATTCCCGCGATTATCGCCGCCCGCCAAGACCCGGTGGAGGCATTGCGTTATGAATAATGTTCAGTCCAACACAGATTCCTCCGCGCCCAAGCCGCTGCTGGAATTAAACAACATCAACAAAACGTTCCGTCTTGGCCCGGCGGATGTGCGGGTATTAACCGGGGCCGGCCTGACGGTATATGAAGGCGAATTTGTGGCTCTGGTGGGTGCCTCCGGTTCCGGCAAAAGTACCTTGCTGCACATCGCCGGGGCTTTGGAATCCGCCGATGAAGGCTCGGTGATGTTTCAGGGGCAGGATCTAAGCCGTATGTCCCGTCGCAGTCGCCATCGCCTGAGGAACCACTCGTTTGGCTTTGTATTTCAACTTTATCATCTGTTGCCGGAACTAAGTGTTTTGGAAAATGTATTGCTACCGGCAATGGTTTGTGCTCCATGGTATAAAGCATGTATCCGGGCGAGGCCGGGGAAGCGGCGAGCATTGGAGTTGCTGGAGCAACTCGGATTGAAGGATCGTCTGCGGCACCGACCGTCGCAGTTATCCGGTGGCGAGCGCCAGCGGGTGGCGATTGCCCGGGCGCTAATCAATGAACCCGCCCTGGTTTTGGCTGATGAGCCGACAGGTAATCTGGATCCCAAGACCGGGCAGACGATTTTGGACGTGCTGCGTGGCTTGCATAAAGGCAGTGGCCAGAGCATATTGCTGGTTACGCATGATGTGAATATTGCGGCTCAGGCAGACCGCGTAGTGACACTGCGGGATGGAAAAATTGTGGACAGCACGCCCAGTGTCAGTTGACATTGGCCAGTGCGAATGAATTCGGATACGGTGCGTATGGCGCTATGGCGACATTTTATAGCCAAGATTTCACAGGCTCCCAGCGAAGAAGAGCAGATGCCAGCGATGTCGTTTGGCGACCATCTCGATGACTTGCGCAAACGGCTGATTTTGTCGCTGCTGGGTGCCGCGATCGGCGTTGCCATCTGCACATTGTTTGCCAATTATATTATCGATTTTCTGTTTCAGCCGTATCTGCTGGCGCTGCGTTATTCGGGTTATCCGCAATATCTGCTGTACAATAAACCCGCCGGCAACGTGATTATGTATCTGATGCTGGGTATCAAGGCCGGATTGCTCCTGGCCAGCCCGTGGATCATTTATCAGTTTTGGCTTTTTGTGGCAGCGGGACTGTATCAGCGTGAGCGCTCACTGGTGTATCGGTACATTGGTCCGAGTATCTTATTGTTTATTATCGGTGTGGCGTTCTTTTTTCTGCTCGTGCTGCCCATCATGTTGAAATTTTTTCTGGCCTTCAATCAGCAGGTTCCAATGCCGCATCTGCGTCCGAATGCAGTGGAGAATTTGATTTATGGCGGCCACCTTGATGCGAACAAGTGGTCCAAGCTTCCCACGGGCAATGAGGTCAAACCGCTGCTTATTCCCATGGTACGCAGCAACCCCACGCATTTTCCCAAGCATCACATCGCGCTGTGGTATAACGCGGTGCAGGGCAGGATGCTGATTCACTCGGATGGAAAAACACTGGCTATTAACGCACAGCCCGCTGATTCGCTGTTTGCGCCGCTGCCAATGCTCCATGATTACCTCGGTTTCGTAACCATTATGGCGCTGGTGTTTGGTCTGGCATTTGAACTGCCCATGGTCATGATGGTTCTGGCCCAGATCGGCGTGATGCCGGCACATAAATTTCGCCAAATGTGGCGCTATGCCGTGTTAATTCTTGCCGTACTCTCCGCGTTGCTGGCACCTACGCCCGATATCGTAACTTTTTCCAGTATTTTTCTGCCTTTGGTCCTGCTGTATGTGCTGGGGCTGGTTCTGGCAACGTTCGTGACCGCCCGGAAAAAACAAGATATCGTCGATGAAACCCCAACGCCCGATGATGAGACCTCTCCATAAGCACGGCAAAGAAAAAAGCACGACGATTGGTGCTGTACAACGACGGATTTTTCGGAAAGGATTAACTGTGACGGATAAGAATTTTGCGGATCGCCTGACAAATGCCATCCGTGAGAAAAAAACGCCGCTTATCGTCGGACTGGATCCGGTTTATGAAAATCTGCCTCCCGCGATCATCAATCGGCCGGGCTTTAGTGATGGCAGTTCCTGTACGGCATGTGTGGATGCCATTTCGGAATTTGGGCGAAAAATTATTCGCACCGTGGCGCCACATGTCCCGGCGGTAAAAATCAACATTGCCTATTTTGAACGTTATCTCTGGGACGGCGTTGAGGCGTACTACAACCTCGTGCAGGAGGCCCATGGTCACGGACTGCTGGTCATAGGCGATGTCAAACGCGGAGATATTGGCCATACTTCCACGCAGTATGCGTTGGGGAACCTGGGCGATTGTAAGTGGCAGGATACGGTCACCACGATCGGTCCGGATGCCATTACGATAAATGCTTATTTTGGTATTGATGGCATCGCACCATTTATGGATGTTGCCAAGGTACAGGGTAAAGGGGCCTTCGCTCTGTTGCGTACCAGTAACGCCAGTGCGGGACAAATTCAGGAAATTCCCACCGCGGATGGTCGTCCGGTATATTTGCATGTTGCGGAATTAATTGAAAACTGGGGCAGCGCATCACGCGGCCAATGCGGATTCAACAGCCTCGGCGCCGTGGTAGGGGCTACCAGTGGTGCGGCCATCGCGCAAATTCGTCAGGCCATGCCGCACACACTATTTCTTATTCCCGGAATTGGTGCGCAGGGCGGCAGCCTTGCCGATTGTGCGCACGCATTTAATTCGGATGGCCTTGGCGCTGTGATTTCCGCCAGCCGATCGATTATTTTCGCCCATCGTGAAAGCCGCTATGCGGAAATTCCCACCGCGCAATGGACGGCTGCGGTTCAACAGGCGGTCTTGGAAACCAAGGCTCAGATTGCTCAGGAAATTCGCGCTTTTCAATAAAATCGATGTTCGTGGCACGGATGGGTTTTTGGCATGGCAGCACAACAGTTAGGCAATAATTTTCGTGGCAAACGCGTCGTCGTCATGGGGCTGGGACGCTTTGGCGGTGGTGTCGGTGTCGCCCGGTGGTTGACCCAGCAAGGGGCTGGCGTAACGGTTACCGATCAGGAACGGCTGGAAAAGCTGGAATCCAGCATCGCACAACTCGCGGATTTCCCGATAACTTTTCAGCTTGGCGGACATGATCCCAATATTCTGAATTCCTGTGATTTGCTGGTAGTTAATCCGGCGGTTGATAAATCTCGATCCGAATTTTTTCAGGCGGCACTTCATAAACACATTGCCATCACCACCGAGATCAATATTTTCCTGGAACATTGCCGGGCAAAAATTATCGGCGTTACCGGCAGCGTGGGCAAATCCACCACCACCGCGATGATCCATCTGGCTATCACGGCGGCATTAAAAAACAGTCTCAGCCGTCAAACCTGCTGGCTGGGGGGGAACATCGGCCATTCACTTCTGGGAGACCTCGCAGAAATCAATTCCGATGATTTTGTGGTCTTGGAGCTTTCCAGCTTTATGCTTGAAGACCTGCCATGGATACGCTTTTCACCGCATATTGCCGTTGTGACAAATCTGGCAGGCAATCATCTGGATCGGCATGGAACATTGGAAAATTATGCCGCCGCCAAGCAGAATATTTTGCGATTTCAACACGCGGATGATTTGGCTATTCTCAATGGTGATGATCCAACCGTGCGCATGTGGGCCACGCTCACCTCCGGTCGGGCCATGGAATATCGCCTAGAAAATCAGGAAGAAATAAAGCTTGCCGTGCCGGGGCTGCACAATCAGTCCAACGCCCGGGCCGCGCTTGCTGTGCTGCAGGCCGTTGGCTTGGCAGCACAGACACCGGCGGCACTGGCGGCGCTGGCAGAATTTCCGGGCCTGCCGCATCGCCTGGAGTTGGTGCATACAAGTGCCGCCGGCGCGCAATGGTTTAATGATTCCAAAGCCACCACGCCGGAGGCGGCGATTACCGCTTTGGCGGCCCTGGAGAAAAATACCTTTATCTGCATTGTTGGCGGGTATGACAAACATGCGGATATGGCGGAATTATGCCGACAATTAGCACACCGCGCTGGAGCGGTTCTGGGCATTGGCGCTACCGGTCCGGCACTGGTTGCCGGATCTATTGCCGCAGGCGCGTCGCGAGATTATGCCATGTATGTAGAAACGCTCGAAAGCGCTGTGACCTGTGCTAAAAATTGGATCGGACATCGAACCTCCGGCGCAAAAAAGTTAAACGCGGTGCTCTTGTCACCGGGATGTGCGTCTTATGATCAGTTTGCCAATTATGAACAGAGAGGCGAAATCTTCGCCACTTTGGCCCGGCAATAGCGGAGCCAAGGCGAATATTCCAACGGTGATACCTGCTTACGCACCGAGTTCGGGCACGGGGGGGCATTTTGGCCTTATCACAATCCGATGGATACGGGGACAGGATCCTACGGCAAATTCGCCGTTCCAGTAGGTTGAATCAGCTTGACGCTTCCTCTGGTTTTGGACAGATTCCAGATAATGTGTCGCGCTTGGCCATGAACGCTTCCGCTGGCATCGGAGATAATGGCATTTTGCCCATTGAGGCCATACGCCTGTGCTATTTCGGTGGCGGCATCAAATTTTAACATGCCGGCGGCCAGATTCAGTCCGCTGACCTGAAGTACCGCATTATTCGCCGTTACACTTTGCAGTCGCGTTGGGCCGCCCATGCCCAAGTCCACGCCATTCTTGGCCGCTGGGCCGGTATGATTTAATTTGGCCAGAAGTTCATCCGCATCCAGCAACACCATGCCGGAATTGGGATTCTTAGTATTACTGCCGCCTGCCGCTTTGGGAGTTGGCAACGGTTTAACGGGGCGGAATCTCAGGTGAACCTTTCCGCGCAGATTTACCAGCCCGGTTTTGGCGTTATACGTCAGTGCGTGCGCCCATGAAAATCCGCTTTGACCGCGTTGCTGCGCGGTGTTGGCCGTTGTGGCGGGGCGGTAGTCTTCCAGGACCATTTCCCCGGCGGTGGGAATTTTCAGCAAGCCTTCAACCGCATTGTAAATGAGTTTCGGACAATTTAGGCGCATACGGGTAAGCAGCGTTCCGGCTTTGCTGTAGCTGGCATCACGGGCCACAACCGTATTTCGGCCCAGGGGACCCGAAGCAATGAGCTGCGCCAGTTTCATGGCATTGTGATCGGTCTTACGCCGTTGAAAGTGAATGAGCATCGATGGGGCCGTTAAGCTGCTGTGCTGTTCGGGCCGCCCCACAAGCGCGGCAATCACATGCCCTGCAAGCGTGGCCTGCCTGGTCTTGGCCGAATATTGCATCTGCTTGAGCCATGATACCTCCACACGCGGTTGAGCCGCTTTGGACGATTCCGGCATGCTCAATTTGCCGGCACCGGGAACCGTTACCTGCTCAAGCTTGCGTTGTAATTTGATCGTGCGGCCCTTGAGCCAATCGGCTCCTTGATAAATAGCCGATTCAATGGTGCCTGCGGTATTCGACTGCAGCGTTGCTGTGCCTGCTGTGCGATCCCCGGATAGTTCATACGCGGTAGCCTTGATGGGGCGGCCAATATGATAAATATGAACAATGGTGTTATTCCATATCTTGAACCGGCCCACCGTATAGCGTCCGCCCGGATTGTCCGCGGTGGAGCGTGGACTTGCGGCGTGAATGCCACTGCGGCTTATCAACGCTGCGCGAAGCATGCCTCCGGTAATGGAGAACTGTTCCGGAATGTCGCCGTGCTTGGAGGCCTTCTGGTAGAAGGTCAGTGCGATATGATCGTTGGCCTGTAATTCAGCCGGAACAGGGCTGCTTTGCGCATTGGCCTGCCGAGTCAGGAGAACCAGATGTCGGCATGACATTTGGTTCGTATCTCCGGATGGTAAGCCCGGATTGGCCGATGAAATCGCAACGTTTCCGTCAGCGGAAAAAAAGCGTAATGCACTGCCCGAATGGTTGCCGGAAATTTGGATAAATCGGGCGGTAAATTTCTGAGCGTGCAGTGAAGTCTGGGTATTGGCCAGCGCCGCGCCACCGGTCAAAATAATATCTTTAACCGCCAATTTACCTTGTCCAATCGCTGGTGCGGTGGAAGTGGAATGATTCTGCGACGGTGAAAGCTGCACCGCAAGTTGTTTTAACCACGAGCCATGCCACGGATTTTTGCCGCCCGCCGCACCGGTCATTTTAAACGACCCCGGCCCAGTTAGTGCGGCATCGTGCATGATATTATTGTAGACCAGTGATTCACAGGTAATTGTTCCCATGGCCTTATCCCAGAGTTGCACCGGGTCTTTTACTGCTGCCAGCATGGTGACGTTCTGTCGCGCCGAATCGTATGTAACCTTCGCCGCAAAGCCTGTGCGTGTGGGGCCGTCATGCATGATCACCGGCTTTCCCGGTTCGCCGGTGGCCTGAAGGAATACGTCCCGGCTTCCGGCCAGAACGACCGGTGAATGGCGTGTGGGGCGCAACACCAACGGCCCGGTCCAGTGTATCACCAATGGCGGGTTTTTCGTTTTATCAGCCGCAACGTGCGATGGATTGGCGCCTGCCGCTGACGGTGCCTTATTTGCGCTGGTTGGTTCCGCTGTAGCCGCGCTGGTATTACCAACTTCTGCCGGAGCTTTTGCCGCCGTCTGAAAATAGAGCCGTAACCGATTGGCCAGCATCGTTTGTGCGCCCAGTGCCACATGAACATGGCGACCAAAGCTTAGCGCGTAAGTCGTCAGCACCGGTCTGACGACCTTGGCCGCTGCTGTGCTCGTTGCCCCGGCCTTACTGGGTGCGGGCGCATTGGCAGCCGGGCGCGTTGGAGAGCCGGTGGCCGTCGCTGCTGAAGAATTATGGAATAATCCACTGACTACCAGCCGTCGGCCATGGGTAACCTGTAAATCCTCAAGCGTTTTATTGGCGGTATTGATTTCCACGGTTAAATCTGAGCCGTCAAATTGCAGTTGATCGCCGCGGACGCGCACCGTGCCGCGACTGGTCAGCAGGCCCTGCTGATAATCAAAATGCAGTGGCCTGCCCAGCGTCATTTGTATCTGCCCCGGTTGGCGGGTCAGCAGGCCGCGCTTAAAGGATTCCAGCGGGCCGGCGGTAATGGTCACATGCCCCGTCAACGTTCCCTTGCGCAAATACGGATTGCCAAAGCTGTCGAACTGCCCGGATACACCCCCGCCTCCGCCGGTAGCGCCTATGAGCACATCGCCGGTATCGCTGTCGACAAGAATCGACTGCCCCTTGGCGGTATAAAATTGCAATTCTGGTTTGATAAGTTGATATTCTCCGCCCCCGACCGGCTTAGCGAGATTCGCCCGCATAACATATTGCAGTACACCTTGCGCGTTGCGATTTTCAACGGAAATATGGGTCGCACCGGTGCCCTGTACAATGTTCAGCGGCTTGTTGGCGCGATCGGTTGCGCCCGCGCCCGATGGAAAGAATTGCCCCTTCAACCAAAGAAACAGCCCCAGCGCCACAACCAGGCCGCTAATATAAATCAGAAATTTGCGTTGCACTGAACTCAAAAAGAAAAACTCCCAATGTTCTGCTAACTGCTAACTCCTGGATTCCAAGTACCCCCTCACTGATACCGTGCCAGCACCTGATCCCATACATTCATTCCCCGGCACATCCATTCCACCGCATCGCGCACGGCTCCATATCCTCCCGGAAATTTCGTTACATACCGCGCCGCTGCACGAACTTCTTCTGCCGCATCAGCCACCGCTATCGGGCAGCCGCATTTGCGCATCACCGGCAAGTCCGGCAGATCATCGCCAATGTATGCGGTCTGGGCGTCGGTGTAACCAAGTTGTTGCAGAAGATCATTATAAATATCGAGTTTGTTGCTCACATTCTGATATACATACTGTATGCCGAGTTCTTCGGCGCGATGTTGTACAACCATGCTTTCCTTACCGGTAATCAACGCAACATGCCGATTGAGTTTGCGCCAGCAGACAATGCCTGTGCCGTCGCGCACATGAAACCGTTTAATCTGCTGCCCACTGTCATCGCGGATAATCCCGCCATCCGTTAATACGCCATCAACATCCATAATCAAGAGTTGAATTTCCGGCGTAAAGCCGCGCGCTGCTGATTTTTCCAAGTCGTTCATCTGTCATACACTCCTTTGATTGAGGGGGCTTTTATTTCGCCCTCCGCCTATTCCACGATTCGCAGGCTTACGACATCCTGCACATCTATTAAACCCACCGGCTGGTTTTTGGAATCCACCACCGGCAACTCATCAATACGATGCTTATTCATTAAAGCCAGCGCCTCACTGGCCAGAGCATCGGCATCCACACACTTCGGATTCGCCGTCATTACCTCCGCCATCGGCATGTCCAGTACATTGGCCGATTGCCGCAAGCGCCGCCGCAGGTCCCCATCCGTAAATATACCCGCCAGGAGCCCCTGTGTATTAATCACAATCATGGCCCCGGCCCGCCGGCCCGGCAATTCTTCCATTGCCATGGCCTGCCGCAGCGTCATAACTTCGCTGACGACAGAGAGATTTTCTCCAATTTTAAAGCTCATAACTTCCCGCACCCGTAAGAGTTTTCGCCCCAGCGAACCAGCCGGATGAAAGGCCGCAAAATCTTCCGCGGAAAAATGTCGCAGGCTCATGACGCCCAATACCAGCGCGTCGCCCAGAGCATTCATGCAGGTTATGCTGGTCGTGGGAGCCAGCCGTAATGGGCAGGCCTCTTCTATGACGCCCAGCGCAATGCAGATATCCGAGAGCTTGCCCAGCGTGCTGTCACATCGACTGGTGATGGCAATTGTCGGCACACCCAGGCGCTTCAAGTGATCCATTAATCGTGTAAGCTCATCGGTTTCTCCGCCATAGGAGAGCAGAAGTGCCACATCCGTTCGCCGCACGCGCCCCAAGTCGCCATGCAACGCTTCCACCGGATGCAAGAAATGCGAGGGTGTGCCGGTGCTGGCAAAGCTCGCACTGATACGCTGCCCGGCCAGGCCCGACTTGCCCACTCCGCTGACCACCACTGTTCCCGGCGAGTTGGTTTCGGTGCAGCGATAAATCCGTTCAATCGCGGCCGGCAGTGCAGCATCGAGTCGTTGCGCAACCTGCATAAGCGTGGCGGCTTCTGAGCGCACAACACTTTGCGCATCGGTCAGAAGCTGTCGCGAAGAGATAGGATGTACCGGCACATGGGCCGAAGGCGTCTGCATAACGTTTTACGATATACGATTCCCTGTATCGCTGCCAGCGCTGCGGGGGGAATCGTTGCAGCTTGAGGGGGGGCGGCTATGGTGTGCCAATCATGGTGGAAGCGGTGTCTCGCCGCTTTTTACGCGATGGAATCCAACGTCTGCGGCGGCATTTATCTGACTGTGAGCCGGGAATAAATGGCTGGGCGGAGGATAAATATCCGTGGATTTTACAGATGACCCGGATGGAGATTACCACGGGTGTTCACGGCCATCTCGATTGGGTACATGCCACAGAAACCCAACTCCCTGTATTTGTAAATAATTCGATCATTGTTTGGTTTCGGCGTGACAGGGCACTGGAGACATATTGTCTCCCAACTCCTGTTCCATTTTTTCGTGTGTGGCGTTTCGCATGGACATCTGCCTAATGTTGCCGTAGCATTTCTGCAAAGGCTCCTGGCCTTAAATTGGAGAAATGAATGTCGGTTATGAACACTACAAAAACCTCCGCCGGAAATGCTTCTTCGATTCCCATGTTCGAAATTTTAACGCAGTATCAAAGTCTGCGTGCTGAAATTGAAACCGCCATTCGCGGCGTGCTGGAGTCAACCGAATATATCGGTGGCAAGGCGTTGAAGGAATTTGAGCATAATCTGGGCTTACAATTTAACGGGCGCGCGGTGGCGGTTTCCAGCGGTACGGATGCGATATTGGCATCGCTGATGGCTTTGAACATTGGACGGGGCGATAAGGTTATCACTACTCCGTTTACTTTTTTTGCCACCGCGGGGTGTGTCAGTCGGGCCGGAGCGAGGCCCGTATTTGTGGATATTGATCCAACGACATTTCTCATGCGAACCGATACCATTTCCGCGGTGGCCGATTCGCAATGCAAGGCGGTTATTCCTGTTCATCTGTTCGGTCAAATGTGTGAGATGGATGGGTTGGCAGAATTATGCGGTAAGCACAATTTAATGATTGTGGAAGATGCGGCGCAGTGTATCGGTGCCAAAGACAGTCGGGGCAGAGTGCCCGGGGAGCTGGGACGCACCGCCTGCCTTTCTTTTTATCCCACCAAAAATCTTGGAGCCGCTGGCGATGCCGGCGCGGTGATCGCCCGCGATCCAGCTCTGGCGAGTCGTCTGGAACAAACCAGACAACATGGGGAAACCAGCCGTTACCATCATGCGTTTGTCGGCGGGAATTTTAGGCTTGACGGCATTCAGTGCGCGGTGCTGAACGTAAAATTAAAATATCTTGATAAGTGGAATAATCGCCGTCGTCAGATCGCCGCGTATTATTCATCACGATTTAAAAATACCGATGTCATAGCGCCCGTGGAGATACCCGGTACGCATCATGTGTATCACCAATATGTTGTCCGGGTTCCGCGTCGGGATGCAGCCAAAGAGTATCTGCAAAAGCACGGTATCGGATCGGCCATTTATTACCCCCGGCCCCTGCATCTGCAGGAATGCTTTCAAGATTTGGGTTATAAGGAAGGGGCCTTCCCGGTTGCCGAACAAGCCTGCCGTGAAGTATTGGCGCTGCCGGTATTCCCGGAACTCACCGACGCACAAATTCAGCACGTCGCCGACACGCTGCTGGCGTTTTACCAATAACTTGCCACAGGTCCTGTTAAGAGAATCCGGGCGTTTTTTTTCCATCCCCACTGCGATTGGTGGTCACGGGATGGCATTCTCCTTCTATGCCACAATCCGTCGATTTCTTCGCACGCTGCGAAGAAATCGACGGATTGTGGCGCAGGTCCAAAGTACCTGCCGTTCGCCAGGTGTGTATTTGATGATTGAGGACACCACGGCGGCGAGTTTTCCGATGCGTGAGGCGGCGGTGGGTTTGGGGCCGGTGGGAGAATACTACACCCGTGGCTTCTGGCTACACAGCACGCTGGCGGTTCGCTGGCAGGGCCATCCGGAGGACCCCTACGAGGATCAGTCGCAGTTGATTGGGCTGGCGGGCCAAAGCGTGTGGGTACGCGACATTACAAAATCACGGCGTAAGGAAAAGAAAGCGGATCGCTTACGTCGTCAAGACAGAGAATCTGCCCGATGGGGGAAAACGTTGGTGGCCAGTGGAGGTCCGGGCATTGGCGGAGCGCAATGGATTTATGTGGCGGACCGGGAGAGTGACATCTATGAAGTCTTCGCACGTTGTGGCCAAAGCGGATGCAATTTTGTGGTGCGTTCGGCGCATGACCGCGTCTTGGCCAAGATGGATCAACAATACCTCCACGACGCCTTGGCGGCGGCGGTGCCGCTGGGACGCCGCAGTATTGATTTGCCCGCCGGCAAGGGGCGGGCCGCGCGTTGTGCGACATTGGAGATTCGCGCCATGCGCGTACAACTGCGTGCTCCCCGTCGTCCCGGAACGCCTCTGGTCGATCAGGAGATCAATGTCGTGGAGGTTCGCGAAATCGAGGCCCCGGCGGATGCCGATCCCGTGCATTGGATTCTACTGACGGATTTACCGACTGACACACTGCCGGAGCTATGGAAGGTGGTGGCAATCTATCGCCGCCGCTGGCTTATTGAAGAGTTTCACAAGGCCCTGAAGAGCGGGGTAGGGCTGGAGAAAAGCCAACTCGCGGAAGCTCGCAAGCTCATGGCGCTGGCGGGAATCCTATCGATCGTGGCGTGCTTTCTGGTGGGACTCAAGCTCCACGCTCGATCCGATGACGCACTGCCATTGGACGAAACTCAAGTGGATCACGCAACACGCGTGATTCTGGAGAAAAAGGTTGGCAGGCCCAAGGAAGGGTGGACTTATCAAACCATTCTCGTGGCCATCGCCAGACTCGGTGGACACATTGGCCGCCGTAGCGACGGCCCCCCGGGCTGGCAGACCATCTGGCGCGGTTGGCAGCGACTGCTGCTACTAGTCGAGGGATTCCGCCTCGCCTCCGACGGATGAAAAATGTGGGTAATGTTAAGCCTTCTATGGCAGGCGCATAATAAGACTACCGATATACCGCAAATTCTCGAACCGATGGGGTTATGTTCCCGGTTGTTGCCATAATCAGCAGGCGAACGTGGCGCGTTCGGATGTGGTGGAAATGCACTGCCGTATTATCCTGCCCCTTCATGTTCCCACTGAAAGCCGTTCGCCATTTTCCGTCATGGCGGTACTGTATTTTGAATTGTTCGATTCGCCCGGCAAATTGTTGAAGGACAACACGGCCAGGGGATTCTGCCGGCCGCCCCGCTGAATCCACCGTCGCTGTTAGTCATCGGAATGGATGGCGGGCGTGTGCAGGGGCGACAGAAAGACGAAAAAAGCCAGAGCCGGTGGCGCGAAGACAAGGTGGCCAGTTTCACCAGTTATCTACCGGGAGATGGGGGTGACAGACCACTACGTTCAATAAGCGCGTCAAGGGAACCGACCAGTTCTGGAACATCCCGGGCGTGGAATGTATATTGGCCTTGCGTGCCATGTGGATGAGCCGAGACCAACGGTGGGAACGCTACTGGGCAAACCGTCCCTCACAGGGCACCCGAAGGGCCGCATAAAGTGTCACACGCACCCAAGAAACCGTATTGGAAACAGTTGTATTTGAAATTTTGTCCGATCTCGGTGATATTACGCACTCTTACGGGTGAGAACGCCACTGGCCCGTATTTTGGATCGCCGCTTATTTAATAAACAGGAGTGCTAGCGTGTTGCGCAGAAAACAGGGAGTCTTTGTCAGCTTAGCAAATCCCAATAAGCTCCGGTATGTAATGCGATGTGCTGCGTTGTTTCTGCTGGCGGCGGCCGGTTCTTCATGTACGGCTCAAGCCGGCGAGTATATCCCCGTTAAACTCACTGCTAAACAAGTGGATATGAAGGCCAATGCGTTGCTTAAGCAAATGACATTGCGGGAAAAAGTCCGCATGATGGCGTTTGAAAATATTCTCGATGTTCCCGGTGTTGAGCGGCTGCATATTCCAACGCTGGTCATGAGCGATGCTTCCATGGGGGTGCGCCGGTTTGGTGCCTCAACCGCATATCCCGCCTCTGCGGCTTTGGCCTCCACCTGGAATCGTAAACTGGCGTTTCTGGAAGGGCGGCAGATCGGCAGTGATTGCCGGGCACGCGGCGTGCATGTCATATTTGGCCCGGGCGTTAATATTGTCCGCGAACCGCAAAATGGGCGGAATTTTGAGTATTTGGGCGAAGACCCATTCCTGTCAGGACAAATGGCCGCCCCTTGGATCAGAGGTGTGCAATCCCAGGGAGTGGCGGCCTGCGTCAAGCATTATGTGGCCAATGAGCAAGAGACGGATCGCATCGATATTAATGAGATTATCAGTCGCCGGGCGATGGAGGAAATTTATCTTCCACCGTTCCGCGCAGCGGTGCGGCAGGGAGACGTGTGGTCCATTATGGCGGCGTATGATCAGGTCAATGGTGTATATTGCACCGCCAGCAAGTTCCTGCTTACGACGGAACTTCGCAAACGCTGGGGCTTTAAAGGTGTGTTAATGTCAGATTGGGGTGCCTCCCATGCTACCCTGGGGCCACTGGAGGCCGGCATGGACCTGGAAATGCACCGTCCTATTTTTTATAACATGCTGACCATTCCACCCTTGCTGAAATCCGGCAAGCTGAAAATGTCAAATATCAATCAGCATGTCCGCCGGATATTGCGCATGATGGTGGCCCTGAACTTCCTGAATCGTCCGCAGAAAAAATCGGGAATACCCTTAAACAACCCGAAAAGTGCGGCTGTTGCGATGAAAGTTGCCGCTGAAGGAACGGTACTGTTGCGCAACAAGAACCATTTCCTGCCGCTAAATACCGCTGCGATAAAACATATCGTCGTGCTGGGGCCCATGGCGTCGCCTGCTGTTACTACTGGCGGTGGCAGCGGCTACGTTATTCCCATTGCCAATCCGGTGAGCATGTTGGCGGCCGTAACAAAAGCCGCTGGAGCCAACGCGAAAGTTACGTACATTCCGTATCTCGGCCATGGCAGAGCCTACTGGAGTCAGAGTGACTTTTATGCGCCCGATGGCACGCCGGGTGCAGAAGTGACATTCCTGGCAGCCAAATCAACGTCTGTTCCGCCGATGATCCATGATGTAAAAAGTCTTAATTTAAGCTGGAAATATCCTGGTGAACTTCCGCCGCACGTTGGCTCCGGCTTTACCGCCCAGTGGGTCACCGAAATCAAACCTTCCAAAACCGGCGATTACATGCTCAAGTTCTTTTGCAGCGATGGCGCTGCCTATGTGTTCCTGAATAAAAACAAAATTGTTGAACAGTGGCGGCCCCGTCCGGTAATTCCGTTTATGGATGATTATCATTTTGTTAAAGGACATACCTATCAGCTTGTTATTCAACTGCAGCCCAATGCCGGGCCTGGTGAAATGAAGGTTGGTCTGCATCGCATACGTTATCCGCTTTTGACCAGTTACCAGCGGAAGCAAATTAAAGCCGCAGATGCGGTGATCACATGCGTGGGTTACGGCCCGCGACTGGAACACGAGGATTTGGACCGCACTTATCATCTGCCGTCATTTCAGGGTCGCTATATCGCTGCCGTTTCCAAACTCAACGTGCATCAGGTGGTGGTGGTGAACGCGGGCGGGGATGTGGCGATGAGTCATTGGATTCATAAAATCGCCGGACTTGTTTATGCCTGGTATCCCGGTGAGAACGGTAACACCGCCGTGGCGGATATTCTTTTCGGGAAAATCGATCCCAGTGGTCGCCTGCCGGACACGTTTGGTCGCAACTGGCGGCAGCAGCCCGCTTATGGCCATTATCCGGGCCATGATATTTACGGCTTGCATCCGGAAGTGCATTTTGCCGAGGGAATATATGTTGGATACCGCTGGTATGACAAAAAGCATATTCAACCGCTCTACCCCTTTGGTTACGGGCTTTCGTACACCACATTTTCCATCGGCGGTCTGCATATCACGGCCAGCGGTTCCGGAAAAGCTCGCACCGTTACGGTTACCGCCAAGGTGACCAACACCGGCCATCGATCCGGCGCGGAAGTGGTGCAGTTGTATATCCGTCCGCAGGAAGATCAGGCCGACCGCTGCGTGCAAACGCTCAAAGGCTTCAGTCGGGTGAATCTCCATGCCGGTCAAAGCAAAACCGTGACGATGAAACTGGATTGGCGTGACTTCGCTTATTTCAACAGCAACGCGAGCCATTGGGAAGTTCCAGCCGGTAAGTATCAAATTGCCGTTGGTTACAACAGCCGTGATATGGCTGCCACTGGTATGGTGTCAATGCCGTAGGGTTTTAAAATCTTTACACAATTTTTATATTTTTGGGTTGGTTTGAGCTTGCGCATTGGGTAAACTTCTGGCTGTGGTAATCGCAACGACCATTGGAGCGATTCGTTAAATTCGTCGTCGAAAAGCCGCTTGAATGAAGCTGACCGAAGGTGACCTGTGCGCGACCCTATTTTGCAATTGCTCATGCAGATTGCGGTAATCTTGCTGACCGCCCGCGTGGTGGGTGGCATCATGCGCTTTATTGGCCAGCCGCGCGTGGTGGGCGAGATGCTCGGCGGCATTATTCTTGGCCCATCGGTTTTGGGGCTTTTGGACCATGGTGCCTTGCTAACCATGCTGTTTCCGGTGCACAAAGGCGTTGATCCATATCCATTTCTTAATGTATTAAGCCAAATCGGGGTGGTGCTGTTCATGTTCCTTGTCGGTTTGGAACTGGACATGAAGTTATTGCGCAATCAGGGCAAAGCGTTGATAATCACTGGAGGTACGAGTGTGGCCGGGCCGCTGGTGTGCGGAGTTCTTCTGGGGCTTTTTCTGTTCAAAGAATTTCACGGTCCAGGTGGCAATGATCTGGTATTTGCGCTATTTATAGGCACCGCCATGTGCATTACCGCATTCCCGGTGCTCGCTCGTATGATCACAGAGCGTAACATGCAACGCTCACGGGTGGGCACGTTCAGCATGGCATGCGGGGCGCTTAATGATGTGGTGGGCTGGTGTCTCTTGGCACTGGTAATCGCAATTTCCACGTCCGATGGATTGGGAAAACATAACGGCGGCAACCCGCTGATTTCCGCGCTGATGACACTGATTTGGACCGCCGTTTTTGGCGCATTTATGCTGTTGGTCATGCCTAAAATTCTCCGCCATTTACAAGGGATTTATGAACGCAGGGGATATTTATCTCAAGATTCGCTGGCACTGATTATGCTTCTGGTGCTGGCCGCAAGCGCCATGACCGAGTGGATCGGCATTCAGGCGATTTTCGGGGCGTTTCTCCTGGGCATGGCCATGCCCGCTGAAAGTAAGTTTGTCCGGCACATAACGGATAAACTGGAAGATTTTATTCTGCTGTTCCTTCTGCCGATCTTTTTTGCCTATACCGGCCTGCGCACGAGCATTGGATTACTGGACAATGTTCATCTCTGGAAAATTTGTTTACTGGTGGTGCTCATCGCCACCGGCGCAAAGGTCTTATTTTCCTTTTTCGCCGCCCGGATTGCCGGCCTGTCCTGGCGGCAATCCGGTGTGCTGGGATCATTGATGAATGCTCGGGGTCTGGTGGAACTTATTGTATTGAACATCGGCTTGAATCTGCATGTGCTTTCCCCTCAAATGTTCGCCATCATGGTGATTATGGCCCTTGCCACCACGTTTATCACCACACCTCTGTTGTATATGGTCTATTCGCCCGCTCGCCAGCGCCGAGAAGAAGCGGCGGAAAAGCCCGCGCCGATTCTTGGAGAATCCCGCGCACTGGTGACGGTTTCCTCACCTCAAACCGCGCCCGGTCTGGTGCGCGTGGGAACGTTGTTACTTGGCTCCGGGACCGGGAGACTCTGTGTGCTGCATCTTAACAACCCGGATGAGCATGAACGCCGCAGCAAGGCTTTTTATACGCCCAATGATCCCGTTGAACTGGCCCTGCGGCAGGCTGCCGCCATGGATGTGCCGGTCAGCGCGGTAGGATTTGTCAGCACCGACTTTGCTTCTGATATTACACTTACCGCCAATCGTTATGATGTGCGATGGATTGTGCTGGGCGGTCACCATGGCTTGTTTGCAACCTCCGCATTAGGCCGCATCGCAGATGAAGTAATTCTGCATTCCAATCGGAATGTCGCCATTTTGGTAGAAAAGAATCTGCGCGCCGTTCAACGCATTATGGTTCCCTACATTGGAGAGAATCAGGATATTGGAGCGTTGCTGGCGGCGGATCAGATATCGCAGCGTCACGACGCGCGTGTGACAATTCTGCATGTCGTTAAGCCCGGAAGTCATGCCGATAACACTGATCGCATTGGCGTACAATCACTGGTGGATCGGCAGTTTGCCACGCCCGGGAGCACCCGGCAGGTCCGATTTCAGGTGGTGGAAAGTGATTCGCCCGTGGATGTCGTCGTGAGGGAATCGGCCAATTATGATCTGATTATTCTCGGTATTTCCGCACAGTGGCAACTCAAACAGAAAATACTCAGTCGCTCCCAGTCGTCCGTTGCGCAAGCCAGCGCCTGCTCTGTACTGGCCGTTCATGTCGGTGCTTCAATGGCCACGAGTGTTCCACCAGCAGCAAAGGCTGATGGTGACGTGCCTCAAGTCAATGAGCTTGCCACACTTTAGAAAAATATCGGTACGCCCGGGCCTCTGATTGCGGCCCGGACTTTACCATCCTGGCATACAACCTATGGCTTGCTAAAGAATACCGCAACGGCATCATGGAATATCAATTCACTCTGCGATACCATATCATCCGGGCTGATGGTGTATCAGTCGGCCCGGTTGGCCGTATGTGGTGGAACGCGGCGCTATTCGAACCTCCGGCGGTTTGAGATGGAACGCAACAGTGTGCGGTGGATTCGCGACAGTGTTCCGAGCTGAAAGTTAAAATAAACAAGTATCCATGAGGACCTTACATGAACGAAAAAGTATTCAAGGCTTACGACGTGCGGGGGACTTACCCGGATCAACTAAATGAGGATATGGCCTGGAAAATCGGGTATGCGTGCGCCCAATTCATGCGGATGAATCTTACCGGATTGGATAAGGCCGACCCCAGGAAAAACATGGTCATTGTGGGCCGAGACATGCGCCTAAGCAGTCCATCGCTTAGTCAAGCGCTGATTGAAGGCATTCGCTCGACGGGCACGGGCTGTATTGATATCGGGATGATCGACACGCCGGTGATTTATTTTGCCATTAACCATCTGGGGTGCTGCGGCGGCATTCAAACCACAGCTTCCCATAACCCCGCAAACTACAATGGGTTTAAAATCAGCGGTGTCAATGCCCGGCCTGTCGGTGAGAATACCGGCCTTCAGGAGATCAAGCGATTGGTCTTTTCCATGCGGAAGAATCCGCCTGCGCAGTTTGGTGCTGTGGAACACATTGATCTTAAAATTCCTTACAAGGGCCATGTACTGCGGTTTCTGAAGATGGCGCGGCCCCTCAAGGTGGTCGTGGATGCCAGTAATGGTATGGCGGGAAAATTTATTCGTGATATTTTCATGGATCAGCCTAACCTTAATATCATTCCCATGAACATGGAGATCACCGGTTCATTCAAGCATGAGCCGAATCCTCTGGTGGACGCGAACCTGCGACAATTGCAGGAAGCCGTGCTTTCCAACGCGGCTGATCTGGGCGTATGTTTTGATGGTGATGCCGACCGGTGCATATTTGTTGATGAACAGGCCCGCATTATCCGCTGCGATATTGCCACGGCATTGCTGGCCAAAGATTTCCTGAAAGCCAATCCTGGCGCGGCGGTGGTATATGATCTGCGCTCCAGCCGTGTGGTGAAAGAAGAGATTCAAAATGCCGGCGGCGTGCCACGACGCGAGCGCGTGGGCCATGCGTTTATGAAAAAGTCTCTGGCGGACAGCAAGGGTATTTTTGGGGGCGAGTTGTCGGGACACTTTTATTTTCGCGATAACTTCAACTGCGACAGCGGAGCTATTGCTTTTGCCTGCATGCTTTCGGTGCTGTCGCGTTATGACACGCCTGTAAGTCATGTGCTTAAGCCATTGCTTCGCTGGCACAGCAGTGGAGAAATTAACTATGAGGTATCTGATAAAGATGCCGCGATTGCCCGACTGGCGCAAATTTACAAAGACGCGTCCATAGACTACCTCGATGGAATTACCGTGGAATATGACACCTGGTGGTTTAATGTCCGCAAAAGCAATACCGAGCCTTTGTTGCGTTTAAACCTGGAGGCCAATACGGCCGAAACGATGAAAAAGAAGCTTGACGAAGTTGGTCGGCTTCTTGGAACGCCAATATCGCACTAACGCAACCCAGTTGGCGTATAGGAACTGTTGTTTTGAGCCGCACGCTCAAAGTATTAAATTTGCATGATGGCAAACGTCGGTTATGGCCAATCATTCCTTGAGACATTTTTTTACAGGGTGCATGGATGTACCAAAAGCGATTTTCTTGCAAAGCGGTCCTTGGTGTGATGCTTTTCGCCGCGATGCTGATGGCGATGCCGGTCACCGCTCGAGCAGAAACGCTCGCCGGTCGGATCGCGGGCTTGTTAACCAATCCGCAACTGCGCGGCGGGCAGGTTGCGATTAATCTGGCGGAGTTGCGCAATGGGCGTGCCGTCGCTGTTTACAGTTATAATCCCGATTTGCCGCTTATGCCGGGTAGTTGCGGGAAATTGCTGACAACATCGGATGCCTTCGATCATTTGGGGCCGCACGGCACGATACAAACGCGCCTGTACCGTGTGGGAGATAATCTGGTTATTGTCGGCGGCGGTGATCCGGCACTTGGTGATCCGGTACTATGCCAGCAGGCAGGCTGGAAAGTCACAACCGCCTTTGATAATTGGGCACAGCACCTCAAGGCGATGGGGGATAAGACATTTCATAATATATATGTCGATGATTATATTTTTAATCATCATTTTCATGATCCATTATGGCCGGGAGGCGGGCAGCGGCTGGACTGGTATGAGGCCTCTGTAGGGGGGCTTAACTTTGCCATGAACTGCGTGCAGTGGGTACCGGTAGTCAACGGCAATGGCAGCATCGGCGTATCTTTAACGCCCAATACGCCATATACGCCCGTAACGATCGCCGCGAAGCGTGGCCCGCAAAGCGTCTGGCTCTGGCGGTCACGCGGTAATAATCACTTCTTTATGCACGGAACGGTCCGGCAAACCGGACAATATCCGATGCAGGTGACAATCCATGATCCCGGTCTATACACCGGCAATGTACTGCGGCAATCGCTGATCAATCAAGGAATTTCCATTTCGGGGCAGGTTTTGCGGGCGCCATTATCCGTGGTGGCCACCAGGGAACATGCGCAACCGGAATTGCTGGCCACCTATGAAACCCCACTTACCGCAATTCTCCATCGTGCCAATACCGACAGTATCAATTTAATGGCGGAATGCCTGTGCAAGCTTCTCGGTCATGATGCCACCGGTCAAAGCGGAAGTTGGCATAATGGTGATCGCGCCATCAAAGCTTATTTAGGAACACTGGGTATTCCGGACAGTTGGGTCACTATGGTGGACGGGTCCGGTCTTTCACATCATGATCATGTAGCGCCGGCGGCGTTTACAACCGTGCTGGCGCATATCGCCTCTGAACCCGACGGCAGTGTTTTTATTCACAGCCTTGCACGGCCTGGCCACGGAACCCTCATTTACCGTCTGCGCGGCTCGGGAATCAGGCGGTTTATCCGCGCCAAAGACGGTCATGTTACCGGAGCTTCCACCATCAGCGGATATATGTTTTTGCCGCACCGGCATTTTGTTTTCTCCATTATGGTCAATCACTATCGAGGCAACGTGAACGGTTGGGAGGATCAGGTTATCATCGCATTGTATCAATGGGCGGTGGGGCGGCTGCAATAGGCCATCGAATCCTGTTGGAGCAATTATGACTCTATCCAATCCAGATCAGGCTTCGCTTGTGCTTTCTGGTGCGGCAATATTGCCTGACTGCCATGCACTGCTATTCAATTCTGCAATTGCGGTAGTTGATGGGGTCATTCAAGCCTGTGGTGATCGTTCACACATCCGGAGGCAGTTTGCCGGAATTCCTGAAGTCCATGTTGATGACTGCGTCTTGATGCCCGGATTTGTCAATGCGCACAGCCATCTTGAGTTATCATTTCTTGCAGGTCAGATTCCCGGCCCGGCACGTTTCCCGGATTGGGTTTTGCAGCTCATGGCTGCGTATCCTTACGCAGCCGATGCCCCAGACGTGTTCGCGGCATCAGCGTTGCTTGGAGCGCAGGAAAGCATCCGCTTGGGTGTCACAACAGTCGGCGACATTTCTCGTCAACATGCTATCGTGCGGCCCGCCTTGCAGGCCACATCCCCGCTTGGCATTGTCAGTTTTGGTGAAATTACCGCGCTTGGAAGCTCGCGTGGGCAACTAGAGGCCCGGCTGGCGGCAGCGATGGATTGCAAAACCACCGATCGTTTCTCCATCGGCTTGTCTCCCCACGCACCCTATTCGGTGGAAGGACCGGCTTTGGAAACAATCGTTAACATGGCCCGGAGATATCAACTGCCTTTATCCATGCACCTTGCAGAATTAAAGGAAGAACGCGATTTTCTCAGAGATTGTTCCGGCCCGTTGGGAAAAAGCTGGATGCTCATGAAGCGTTTGGATTTATTAGATGATCTGGTTCCGATGTTTGCCGATGGGCCAATCCAATGGGCGCAACATTACGGATTGTTCAATGCCGGCGTGCCGGTCGTATTGGCGCACGTGAATTATGCTGATGATACTGACTTGGATATTCTGGCCGGAAGCGGGGCTGCGGTGGCTTATTGCCCGCGAACGCGACATTATTTCGGCCATGATGAAATTGCTCCACATCCCTGGCAGGATATGCGCAAACACGGGATACGGGTGTGTCTGGCGACAGATTCCATGGCCAGCAATCCGGATTTATCTCTTCTGCGTGAGGCGCAATTTTTGCAACAGCAGTGCCCATCGATAGATTCTCAACTATTAATTCAGATGATCACCACCGAACCGGCGGCCGCTCTGGGGCTGGGACAGCAAATAGGTCGGCTCGCATCCGGATTTGCCGCAGATATCATCGCAATGCCCGTCCCGAGGAATGCTCTCGCTTCAGCGGCGAGCTTTTCCGATTATCTGGTGCGTGAGGCCCCATTGCCACGGAAAGTGTGGATACACGGACGTGAGGTATTTTCTGCAAGCCGATCCAATTGATCGCCCATGCCAGCGGGCGCTTTGTTACCAAGTACACACTATTTGGCCCTATGGCACTTTGGTCTGCCCGGGCGATCCACGCCCATTATTACTGTTGATTCAAAAGGGCCAGCGCCTGCCGCCACTCCATATAACGGTACGGAATCTGGAATTCCTCGTGCAGGGCTACAATTTTCTGGTGATAGTGCTCGTAGCGCTCCTGCTGCCAGGATTCTGCCGTGGTATCACAAAAGTAAATTCGGCACCCCAACGGGCGGGCGGCTCTTGCTGTACATAAGCCATCCATTTGCCACGGACAGCCCGGACTGAATTCTCCATGTTCCATATACAGCGGCAGCGGAAAAGTTATCCCACTGCGGAGTGCATCAGTGAATGGTTTCGCCTTTGTTTCGACTTCAGTGATGTGCTGAAAGGCCGCCAACTCCAGCGTGCTGACATATAGCCGATGTCCCCACGCTTCAAATTTGCAGCATCGCCCGCTGGTGTTGCATATCGGTTTGCGTTGGGCAATATCGTGATCCAGTTGTTCGTAAAGCTCCGCTAATTTCTCCAAAGCCTGCATCGGGATTGCATGAATTGCCTGTAAAAAGGAATCAAAGTTTCGTTGCGCATTCATCATGGTAGTATACACGAAGCAACCATCGCACCGGGTTTGGCCGGCTGAAAGAAAATTGGCGTTGGTGCATTATCCTGGCAATTTACAGAAGCCCTGCGATGGAATATCCAGCGCTGAATTGAATTTGGAAGACAGGTTTTGAAACGCAATCAGGCCTGTGAGTTCCACAATCGTGTCCGCACTCCATTGCTTTTTTAGGCGATCGCGTAAGGCATCATCAACCGTATTTAGCGTCATGGCCTCGGCATACTCCAATGCCATAAGCTCTTCCGGTGTGAAGAGTCGGCTGTTTCGCCAATCCTGTAACGCATCAATTTTGTCCATTCCCACGCCGCGTTTGGCCAGTGTCGCCGAGTTGATATCCACACAAAACGCACAATGGTTAATCTGCGATACGCGAACGGTTACCAGGGAACGCAGCGCGGGCGGCAGCGGCGATTTACGCCGGTCCAATGCTCCATACAGCAGGGCAACGGTCGTGAAAACCCACGGTGATCGCCCCCAAAGCAAACCCGGGTCCAGCACGCGCCCATACTTGCGTTTCTGCTTCCAGAAAAACAGCCGAATAAACCACGGATATTCCGAAATCGCCTTGGCGTTTACCGTTTGCATATCGAACCTCTGAAAGCATTATAGCTTACGCATCCAGTGGCGACGCTTGGCCGACGGTTCGCTGGTTCATCGTGCGGATGCGGTTGATGGCCGCCAAGTAGGCTTTAGCGGAGGCTTCCAGAATATCGGTACTGAACCCTCGCCCGCGCACTTTGCGATCACTGTGTGTGAGTTCCACAGAGACCTCGCCTTGCGCTTCGCGCCCGCCGGTGATGCTGCGCACCTGAAATGAATCCAGACGCGCGCTAATCTTGGTCAATCGCTGGATGGTGGCAAACATGGCATCCACGGGGCCATCCCCCGTGGCGGCGTCGGTGATTTCCGCGCCGCTGCTATCCACCAACGTGACTGTAGCGGTCGCCACGCCATAGGTACCAGCCATTACCTGTAAACTTTTGAGCTGGAATAATTCGCGTTCGGTTTTCAATTGTTCATCAACCAGTGCTTCCAAGTCTTCATCGTAAATTTCTTTTTTCTTGTCGCAAAGCACCTTAAAGGCCGCAAACGCCCGATCCAATGCCGCTTCATCCAAGCGGTGGCCCAATTCTTCCAATCGCTGCCGAAACGCGTGGCGGCCACTGTGTTTCCCCAATACCAGTTTGTTCTGCACCCAGCCGACATCGGCTGGCGCCATAATCTCATACGTGCTGCGTTCTTTCAGGATGCCATCCTGATGAATTCCAGCTTCGTGCGCAAAAGCATTCTCGCCCACAATTGCTTTATTGCGCTGCACATGCAGCCCGGTCAAGCTGCTGACCAACCGTGAGCAGGGTACCAATCGCCGCGTGTTAATGCGCGTCGTGAACGGATATTGATCAGGGCGCGTGCGCATGGCCATAACGACTTCTTCCAACGCCGCATTACCGGCCCGTTCCCCAATGCCGTTTATGGTGCATTCAATTTGCCGCGCTCCGCCGGCCACCGCCGAGAGTGAATTCGCCACCGCCAATCCTAAATCATTGTGGCAGTGTGAACTGAAAATAACATTTTTCGCACCTGGTACATGGGCGATGAGATATTCAAACATCGCCCGATATTCACCGGGAGTTGCGTTGCCCACGGTATCCGGGCAATTGATGGTCGTTGCGCCGGCTTCAATGGCGGCGTGAACCACTTCGGCGAGATAGTCCAATTCCGTGCGACTGGCATCTTCCGGGGAAAATTCCACATCGGAAACGTATTCTCGGGCCAACTTCACGTTCTCGATGGTCAGGCGGATAATTTCCTCTTTAGCCTTCTTGAGTTTGAATTCACGGTGAATTTTGCTGGTCGCAAGGAAAATATGAATCCTGCCCCGGGCCGCCTTGCGCACAGCTTCGCCGGCGCGGCGTACGTCGCGCTCGGTACACCGCGCGAGTCCCGCAACTGTGGCATTCGTGATTTCTGAAGCTACAGCGCTTACGGCATCGAAATCTCCGGGACTGGTAATCGGGAAACCCGCCTCAATGATATCGACGCCCAATTGCTCCAGCGCATGGGCGATTTCCAGCTTCTCCGGCAAGTTTAATGATGCTCCGGGCGACTGTTCGCCATCGCGCAAGGTTGTGTCAAATATCAGCACCTGCGGTCTGGAATCGGTGCTGCTGGTTTCAGATGGATGAATACTGCCGGTGTCCATGGATAATACTCCTCAAAAACGTACCATGATTATGCCATAAAAAAACCCCGCGAGGGTCACTCGCAGGGTTTTCAAAATTCTTTTATAACAAAACAACCCTAAGAGCGACCAGTATTTCCCTCACTTAGTGCCAGTGCCAGCAGGTTGTTCAAATTCAAAATCATCAGAAAAATCTTTCAAACTTTCCAATACATGTACTTTTATAGCCCGGGCCGGAATCAAAGTCAACTCTCACTGTCGCAACCATTCAACAATTTCCGACGCATAATAGGTAATAATAAACGCGGCTCCGGCCCGCCGAAACGCATGCATCATTTCCAGAACACATTGTTTTTCATCTATCCAACCCGCGTGCGCGGCCGCCTTAAACATGGCGTATTCCCCGCTTACCTGATATACCGCACATGGCACATCAACGGCCTGTGAGACCGCGGAAAGAATATCCAGATACGCCATCCCCGGTTTCACCATGACCATATCTGCGCCTTCACGGACATCCAGCAGGGCTTCTCGCACCGCTTCGCGTGAATCCCGGCGAAAATCCATCTGGTACCCGCGACGATCGCCAAATTGGGGCGGAGATTCAGCCGCCTCGCGAAACGGCCCGTAAAAACCACTGGCATATTTTACGGCGTAACTGAGTATTGAAGTATCCTGATGGCCTGCGGAATCAAGCGCTGCGCGAATAGCCGCCACCGCATGATCCATCATGCCGGATGGTGCCACCATATC
>JAJZVR010000173.1 GCA_021847065.1 Planctomycetota bacterium
CGTCCGTGATGCAACATACCCATCCTTGGACTCCTTCATTCACAAATAAACAGTCCCAATATCTATCGGAAAGTGCCACCGTAACCGTGCAGAAATTGTGACAGTTATTGATGCGCCGATCCTAAGTCGGAGTTTAGCCACGAGAATTTCATTTCCAGAAGAGAAAACCCTTGATGGTGTTGTGTTTTGGGGGGGGCGGCGGGGATTTTCGGAGGTAAAGTGTTCTCATGTAAATGCTGCAAATTTCCTTGATTTTCGGGGGTCTGTTTTCAGTTCCGGGAAGTCGAAAAGTGATATAAGTCGTTATTTGGCAATGATTTATCATATTTTATCGCCGAAGCTCCGGTTTAATGAAACTAAATGTCCAGCAGCATCAAAACCCGTCGGATAATGCCCCGCCCGGATATGGCTGGGGCATTACCAAGGCGCGGGCATTTATTCCGCATGGACCAGATAGTTTAATTCTTATTTTTCGGCATTGCCCGCTGTTGAGCACGCTGGGTTTTTAACATGGTGTTAATCAGGTGGCGAGCCTGAATGAGTTTCCCAACGGAATCATTCATCGCGTTAAAGAGCGTCTGTGCCGCTGGCTGATTAGGCGGAATATAGGATGCCGGATCGCTATTCGGTAAGCCTTTAAGATAATCATGGAGGTCCAGGAACATGGAAGAATCCAGGGGACTTGGATCATTCTTGTTTTTATCAAAAAGTAATCCCGTCCATGGCAATACTGCAATATAAACGGTTGCATCCGGATCAGCCGCCTCCGGATTAACCTTCAGCTTTGAAACAATCGGATGTTCTTTCACCTTGGCAATCGCGGCTTGGGCGAATATTTTCCAGCCAGGATAGCTGGGATCGGATATCAGGTTAACGAATTTTTGTGCTGTTACCGTATCTCCTGTCTTGGCGTCGGTCGCAGCGATGTTGGCGACAATGTCGTCGCGCCGCAGCGCGCCGGGAATTATTCTGGCCACGGCCATGGTGGCCTCGCAGGTCTTTCGAGCGGCATTCAGGTGGCCAGCCTTCCGCTGTGCTTCGGCAATTGTGGTATCCGCATCCATTTGACTTATGGGATCGAAAATCCCCTGTGCAGTGGCGATGGCACCGGGTATATCTCCTACTGCGGCCTGGTCAGTTGCAACACTGGCAATCCACCTATATCCGTCAGGGCTGATACCCGCGGCGTCACGGGCCAAGCCGAAGTTCCTGCGAGCGCCCGCCATATCCCCGGCTTTAGCTTGTGCCGTCGCGATATGAGACCATGCAAAAGACCGGTAGGTGGAATCCGATATCAGGCTCGCAGTTGATTCGGCAGCAGAAATATCACCGGACGTGGCCTCATCCGCGGCGATAGAATACCGGGCAACACTCCGGTTAATTTTCGAGGAAATATGGCTTGCGGTATCAAGATCCGCCGCAAACGTCGCACGGGATCCCGCAGCGTCGCCAGCCTTTGACTGGGCTAGCGCGATGGCATCCAAAGCATTTACTTCCTGAAATTGGTCGCGGATCAGAGTTGCTGTCGCCTCTGCGGCCGGTATGTCCCCGGCTTTCACCTGTCCACGCACCAGGTACATTTCATCGTCACCGGCGGAATCATACGCGCCGGCCGGATTATCGATAAGTTTGGCAGCTTTCAGGGCGATCCGTAGTGTGCGGAGTGCTTCTACCCGATTCCCCGCTTTAAGCTCCGGCGCTACGACCAGGCAATACGCCCCATAGCTAAGTCGGCTGGCGATTGTATTTTTCAGCTTCTTATCGTCAATCTGCCCTACGGCTTGCAGAGCGGTGGCACACATGGCATTGGCGTCGGAAAATTTGTGGGCTGCGGCCAGCCCTTGGGCTATGGATAACTCCAACATACTTCTATGGCATCCGTCACGCTGGGCGGCCAAAGCGGTGTTCTCCGCGCCGGTGATGTCGCCCCTTTTGGACTGTGCCACAATCATGTTGTGCTCTATGGCTTGCATCGCGCTTATATCCATGGTTTGGTACAAGGCCATTTGAAAAAATGCGGGGAATTTCGGATTAAATGGCCAATGTTTTTTCTGGGCGGCGTAATCAGGCCACTTGGGATCAAACGCGGCCGCTTTAAGATGTTTTATCTCGGCTGAACAGGTCTTGAGAGCCGCGGCAATCGCACCCGCCTTGAATTGCGATTCGGCTATGGCATGCTGTATGTCAAAAAAGGCGGTGGTCATGTCGCGCTTGACCGTGGTGCCCTCGACCGTGGAATCCAGTGCTCCGCCCGCAATCGCATCTCGACTGGCGCGGCGATAGCTGCGTTGAGCGCCTGGTATATCCACGGCTTTAGCCTGCACGGACGCGATTTGGAACTCCGCATCTGATCGTGTCGGGATATTCAGGATATGGACCGCAAGTTTTTGCGCCGCGGAAATATTTCCAACCTGCGCTTCGCGCCATGCAATATTCTCCAACTGCTGCGCAACGATCAGTTGATTTTTTATCATCTTGGCCGCTTCCACGGCCACGCGGAAATTACCGATATTCTCGGCAGCGGAAATAATGCTTTCCAGCGAGTTGTCCCTTGCGTACAAGTCGTGGGGCTCGCGTGAAATTGTCCTTATTGCACCCGTGAGATCGCCGACTCCAACTTGCGCGCTGACAACCGATGCTACCGCACCACCTTGGTAAATGTTGCTCGAATCCTTGATCTCGCCAATGACTTCTCTGGCGTGGGCCATGTCTCCATCCTGCGCATATCTCGCTGCGATTTCCCCGAGTGCGTTATATGTATCACTATGGTCCGATAAGAATTGTGGGTTGCGAAGTTTGCTGGCCGCGGTGTGCATCGTTTGCAGCAAATGGGATATTTCGGCCTGACTTTTGACATCCAGAAGGTCAATCTCATCACGGATCGCCCGGGCATTGGGCGCAGCGGGGTTGGCCGACAGATACGCACCCAACCACGCCATGGCCCGCAGTTCTCGGCCGGGAAGTTGCGCTTCCGCCAAACCCAGGTTGTAATAAATGGTGACGTCGTCCGGGTCCGCTTTGCGCGCTGCCAGAAAGTAGCGAATCGCCAAATGGTAATGCGCTAATCTTGCCGCAATGACTCCTTTTTTCATCAACCTCCGGGCCTTGCTTGCGAGCAAAGCCTGACCCGTGCCGGCGGCCTGATCCGGTAAACCCGGTAAGGCCGCCAGCAGCAGGATGCCAGTCACCAGAATTGCCGCGCACCTCGCCGAGCATCGGATATTGCGATTCGTGATGTGATAAAACATCGATCATTAATCTCCATCAAAATTCCCGGAGTGTTAACCGGAACATAAGCCCGTAAGTAGCTATGATAACAGCCATTATTGCGCACCCGGTGCCCGCAGCAACCGCGGTGTTGTCCCGGGGGTTGGGCGAAACGTCACACCGCTTTCCCGTATAACGGCAGTCAACTGCTTGTCACTTAAGTACAGCGGTTGCCTTGGCCTGTAGGAATCCATCATCTCATACCAGGTTTCTCCGTCGTGCTGAAAGGTTTTACACAGCACGACTTCGTGTGCGGATCGGCCATCGGTCGGCACCACATTGACCATCACCGGCTGTCCTTTGGAGATGGTGGCGGCAAACTGCGAACTGGGAATTACTGCGGCATGGCCAAAAGCTTCCCCCAATGTGATGACCTCACCTCCGTTGAGGCCTACGCTTTGCAAAAACTGCTGTGGATGGGATCGATCCTTCACTGACAACCAATTTTCCTGACTGATCAGCGAAGCCGCACGGCCAGCCACAACGCTGTAAGGCAGGCCTGCGGCATTGGATAGCGCAAAGATCGCGCAATCGTCGTAATTCGTTTGAAGACCGGAGGGTGAAAGCGTTGGCCCCCGTCCTGTGGCCGCGTCACGGGCTATATCCGCGTCCAAGCTCTCTTTGGCAATATCCTGCCATATCTGCCGTATTTGGCCGGGTGTGACGTCGGGATCCTTTTCAGAATCCAGCGTAATGAGCTGATTATATAAATCAGCAAGTTTTGCCTTACTCCAGCCAAGACGTTTGGCCAGAGCGCACAATCCGTGGATAACGCGCGCCGCTTCCGGCTTAAAACGCAGCTTCCCCACATCCGCCCGGAACGTATCAGCCTGAGTGTTGTATTGCTTGAGTGTGCGAGCCAATTGGGCCTGTTCCGCGCGACCGGCGGCCAGCAATTGCGGAAATTTCGCCAAATCCCGGCCAGTATATTTGCGGTTGAATGCCAAGGCTGCCCGGTTCCAGGCATTGTAATCGTGGAGCAGAACTACCCGCCGCTGGTCAAGGTCATATTTCAGCATCAGATTGTCTATATCATCGACAATCGCACTCTTTGCGGGCACCAGCGCAGGTGGCTCAATCGCCATAGCACGACCCACCCGAGCGGACGCCATCAACAGCAGGCAAAGAATCAAAAAAAAACGAAAGGCTCTACGCCCCATTGAAACATCTCCGGGTTAATGGGTTGCCTGTTGGTCTTTAGAGCCAGACGCAGTTGCGTTATTGGGATTGCCGGGCACCGCCGGCGGGCCAACCTTAAATGGTGAAAGGAAAATCTGTTGCTGAATATCTTTTTTAGCGGATTCCACGGCATCCTCCAAGCCGTTCATCTTACCCTGGGCTGCACCCAGCACACCCTGCGCCGCAGCTTTCGCTTCCGGGGTCGTGGCCGAATTAACGTCCGCCTGAGCCTTTGCGACTTCCGCCTGGGCCTGATTTAATTGCGTTCCCCACGTTGAGAGGTTTTTCAAATCCTGCTGAATGAACTGATTTCCTATAAGAGCCGGCGGAATCACGGGAATATCGTTACTGGCTGGAGTGGGAATATTCGCTGGCGTAATGGCACCATGTTCTTCCCCCGGTGTGTCAAAAGCCCGGTTTGAATCATCTTTGGCCGTATCCAGAGGTTTATCCCCTTCCGCCTTATCACCATGGTAAACCGCACTGACAAGTTGGTCGCCAGCCGCAGTGCCGGTCAGTTGTGGATTACCAGGATCCACAAATGAAAGCCCCGGTGCCGCATTATGGGTATCCAGCGCTCCCGGCGCTGTTTGCCGGCCACCATTACCGTCCTCCATAAAATTCAGCCCATTTTCCGAAGAACTGCGGGTTGTAAAATGCAAGCCATACGGGTCTGAATCGACGGCGGCTTTTGTGGGCTGCAGGGCAAAATCGGCAATGTCCGCTTTCATATCATCCAGAGCTGACTGATTTTCTAGATCGGCTGCCTGCCGTGCCGCTAATTGCTGTTTCGACGCCGTCAATTCTTCTTGCAGGTAGCTTTTCCATTGCGCGGAGGGCTTGCCGTTCGCAGCCAACTGGAAATAGTTGACGGCTGCGGCATAATCGCCACGATTCATCGCCGCTATGCCTTCCTGCCCATAGGCTGCGGCCAAATTGGCGAGAATAACGGGATCGTTCGGGGTGCTTCTGAGAGCGTTTTGAAAATCGGCGGCGGCGGTTGCCCAATCATGGTCTTTGTCATAAGCCGCGCAGCCCGCCTTATCCGCAACGCGGGCTGCGGCGTTGGCCCGCTGCTGTGCAAGCTGCTGGGGGCTTGGCGCATTATTATAACTTTGCATTGGATGGTAGAAGGGATGGTAATTTGCCCACGGTGCAACTGGAGCCGACGGCACAGGTGGTCCCGCCCATTCAAACCCCGGATCGGGTTGGTCATCCGCGCGACACGCTTGAGGTACCGCAGACGCGCATACAAAAACTGATACAACAGCAACGATCAGTCTGTTTGCTTTCATCGCAAGGCCCCTTTTATTCCTTTGGAGACCATCCACATAACCAATCGAGTTTTGGCAATTCACCATTTTCGATTTTATACGCTCATCTTAGTTCAAATATAAAATGAGTTTACCCACCTCACATATACAAAGTCAAACATGCGTGGCACTGGGGAAAGATTAGGGTGTGGCAATTTTTCCGGGCGGCACCAAATTGCGGCCACAATCGGCCCCGCGCCGGGATGGCTTTGTGTTTCAATCGGATATTCCACCACCGGCAAAGCCGGCGGCTGTAAGGAAGGCCACGGCGGCACGCTGCCCGGAAAAATTGCCACGCCCAAAGATTATCGGCCCATGCTGAAAATCAAAGTGTCCAACTCCATCACCCCGCATGGCTGCGGCACCGCAATGCGAACCACAATTAACACGCAGTAGTCTGAACCCCAATGCCCCGGTCATAACTGAGCGCATTTGACCGCAACCTCAAATGCCCCGCAGAATAGCCATCGTCCGGTTCTGCACAATGTCAATTTGCGGAACAACCATGTCAAATTGCGTTTTAATTTTATAGGGTACGGTTTTTCCAAAAGCCTTTAGGCTGCACTATCCAACACAGACAGGTAAACAAATCATGTGTTTGGCGGGACTTACAACATTGGGCGTTGAGGGGCTCGAACCACCCCGGCATAATCGGTCATTTAATCGCATTTTTCCCCAAAGCGGCGCGCCAGACGGCGCGCTGGATGCATTCCCCGCTGAAATCTGGCATAATCTCGATGCGCGCGGACGTGCCGCGATCGTAGCGGCCGGCATCGCGATGGCGCACGTTTCCGGAGGTACCCATGAGCAATGAGCATCCCGAATATCCTCCACACGAGCGGAAATTCTTTACCGCAGTACTCGAAATTGTCGGCACCGGCAAATCGCTCAATATCCCGTTTACTGAGCCCTTTCGGTGCCCCGGAAGAATCGGCGACATCGCATTCAGCTGGCTCGCGGAGGCGACGTTCGGCGCGGACGCCAGCTTCGCCGCGGTTGCCACTCGATTCGCGCTTCCTTCCATCGAATGGAAAAGGGTGTTTATTCTCTACCCGCAGCGCCATGGCCATGCGGCACCGCCAGCGGTTTGGATTGTCATCCTCGGACGAGTAGTTTTCACTCCGGCATCGCCTCCCATCACTGCCACGATGTTGCGCCGCGGCAACGCTCCACGGGCATCATCAATCGTGTAAATACCGTGCTTTGCTCTCGGCTTTCGCCGGGCAACCGTCGCGCCCTCGCTACGTTTTACTCCGCTGAGTCACGCCGGATTGCTCCGGCTCCAGCCGGTGCAAAGCACTGGCCGAAACACCGTTCAGACCGCCCGCCTTGGCTTCCCGCCCCCTGACGTGGAAGGCCAAGGTGGGCTATGTTGTGGAGACAACCGAATGGACGAGAGGCAGGGTTTTGGAAGCTCCCGCCACTGGCATTGGTGAGATACCAACAACCGACCGGTGCGACGTTTTGAGGCTGTTCAGGATCATCGGTGGTGCTTCCCCGGCAGCCCTGCCGCCCGTGATACATGGCGGAGTAAATGCCAAGCCGCCGAGGGGGCGATTCACCCTGGCTGACTTGGTTCGGTGGCTGGTTTTGTCGCGTCCCGTGACACCGCCAAGTTGACGTTCCGTACTATTGCCCGCCGTCCCGTGTCGGCCGATGACCCCGCCACCAATAAGGATACTTGCACTCTCTCCAGCGCAGGCTTTTTGCGCTGCTTGTCGCGCCAGCCACCGGCTCCCGGCAGTGCCGACTGGCCGTGCCAGCAGTCTGCCAGGCAGGCCCATTCTTTCCCGGATCAGGCCGACTGATCAACCGTCAAGATCTCCCGGAACGCTCGCACACAGGGTGCTCCGTGAGACCCTAATAGCCTTCCCCGCCCGGTTCCCCAGACCATCATCTTCCGTGTCGAACCAGGCCGGAGGATGGCCCGAAGCCAACCCAATCGACTCTGCCATTGCCCCCACCGCCGGACGGCAAACGTACCAGCGGGCAGCCCGGCCAACGGCTTCCGCCGAAGGTTCACGGCACTGCCAACGCACCATTTTTTTCGCGCCGAGTCGGTACACGGCGAGCACCTGCCAAAATGGCAAATGGCCTCCCGAGGGGCGCATCCGGTGCAGCGCAGATTACTGCTTCCGGCACCACACATAAGCTCGGCCATAAGCACGGCCATGACGGGTTCACACCTTGGCTGGAGGTGCCCACCAACTCCAAATTCTCCCGCCTCCCCATGCCATAACCGGCACCAACTTTCGTGCTGTCAATCTCGCTTGCCCAGTTGATCGGCAATATCTCAAAACCATCCCAAAGCGTTGATTTCAGCGATTGAAACGTGGAAGGCAGGATAAAGGAGTTGGAACCCAGATTTGTGTATCTGCTTATTTTACCAGCACTTACAGGGAACCCAGTGTATTTTTGTGGGTGCTTCCGGGTTCCATTTGGTTGCCATTGGCTGCCGGAAGCGTAACACAACGTATTGCAGTGTAGGTGTGTGCCTGCCAAAGCACGGATAATCTCCGCAGCAACTCGTTGAACTTTTCCGCTCAATTTGATGGTGCTGCCCAATATTCGGGTCAGGAACCTGCCGGCACCCTCGCGAGAAGCGAGTGAGAACCGACCAATGCCCGGTGCAATGTCCTGCATGTTACAGGCCGCATTGGCCCGATCCCTTGTCGATTCGCCCGAACAGGCCCTTGTGTTCTGGCACTGCGGA
>JAJZVR010000174.1 GCA_021847065.1 Planctomycetota bacterium
CGGAATCAGAGATGGCTGGTCAGCTTTGGTCATGACCGATAGTAGAACATATCCGGCGCAAATGCGCAAATTAAATTTGTGTTAATTCTTCTCTGGTTTTGTGTTAGCATTTTCCGGACAGTATTGAACCGAACCGCCGCCTGCCGCATCGCGTGCAGTTGTCTGGCACCGTAGTCGTCTTGAAACCAGTGTGACATAATCCTGCAACGGCGGGTCAGAAGCTGCTGCAAAAGGTTACAAACCGACAATTCAAGGCCTTTTTATATTCCGTGATTACGCCGACAGGATCGCGAAAGTCCGCCACGCGAGATTAGGGAACGCCTGCGGATAAGTGATGTAAATGATTATGATATAATAGGTTACAGTGCAATGTTTACGACGTTTATCAGGGAGTTTTGGCGGCTATTTTTATTATTGTAAAGAATTGGCAACAGTTGGAAAAACACCACCCCGCCCCAGGATATGCGTCGTAAAAACCCAGTAAAAATGATGTTTTTATGATTGTTTTATGGGGCGCTATAGGTAAAATTGCCTATAGAATCGGTTTTCAGTACTGGGTATGTTTGATACCAGTAATACTGGATTGCCGTATTGCAATTGGGCGCGTTGTTTTAACCGGAAAGCCTAAGAAATGAGCATAATATCGTTACCTGAAGCAAGAAAAGGTATTTTACGCTGTTGCCGGGCGAGTTTTGGGACGCTTGCTTTTAATGACATGCAGGTGTTTTGATATAAGCCAGTTCGTGGAACTGGTTTGTTTTTTCAGTTCAAATATTCCGTTGACCGTTGCGGCGAAAATTCGTTGGGGCCGTATAGGCCGTGAAATCAAAGTGGAAGTCAGGGAGTTGTTCAGGCGACTGGGGCACGGTTCCTGAACAACGCACGATGAGATGGTGAGTCATGATTCCCGTGGATAATCTGCGCGTGGACGATGTGCGTATGATTCTGCGCCTGGTGGCCGATATTGGTGGCATGGCGCGGCGTTCCGTAATCCGATCACAAGCGTTGCTGTGCGGGTTGTGCCAACTATTGGAGGCGCGGCGAGCGGTATACGCGGTTGCGCCGGCGAGTGTCACCGGTGCGGTTCAGGAATGGGATTGCGTGCTGGACGTGACGGTTGATAATCGGCCAGTTGCCGCACCGTCCGGGAGAGCGTGCCGATGGATCAGCGCCCATAGCAAAGCGGAAAGTGGTTATACCGCACAATTTGAATTGCTTTGCACTACCAGGAGCAATGCGGACCCTGTATCAGCGCCCGCCAGGAATAGTACCCGCTGCAACGGCAAGAACGCTTTTGCCGCAGCGCCGTCCGCGCCGTGGAAGCCCGATTCGGAAAAACACAAGGCAAGCGGTCCAAGGGCCGACCTGAATCTGGTGACCTGCACGCCGGGAATGGTGTATAGCATTGGAGCGTGCAGGGCGTGGGAAGATGGGCCATTCCAGAGCAGAGATCAGGCGATTTTGAACTTGTTTAATTCAGAATTGGCCCTGCGGCTGTGCGCGGAAGCTCACGTTGACACCGCCCGCGCGTTATCCCCGCGGCTGCGGGAAGTTCTGCGGCTGATTCTGGAGGGTAACTGTGCCAAGCAGATTGCCTATAAACTGGATTTAAGCCTTTTCACCATACAGGATTACATGAAGGGAATTTATCGTCGGTATAACGTGTCCGGACGCAATGAGCTCCATGCGCATTTCAACAGTTAAGGCCCATTGGCAGGTTACCGCATTTGGATTGGCGATGGGGTAAGAGTTATTATTGTGGCGATGGGTGACATCCATCGTTTTTCACATACCCGCGATCAATACCACATTGCCCTTCACGCCGATTCCCCCGAGCCCACTTCACATGCTGGCAGCCGCGCGGTGGAATGCGGCGCGTTCGGGCGCGCCGGGACGGCTTTATGGGGGCGGCGAGAAAGTTGGCGATGGTGCGGATCGCCAACGGGAGTCTACGTAAGGGTGTTGCGGGCCATGTCGTGCCAAGCTGCTGGCCACGGTAGCGGAAAAACTGCCGTAGTGGCTTCGAAGATGGGGGTATGGGTAGAATATGCGGCGTGACGATGATGGTGGTGTTGCGATAGCGTGGCAACGGATCATCGCCCACCAATGTGCCAAATTCAGCGGAAAATACACCCTGCAACCACCCCCCGCCAACTGGCAATCCCGCCGCGACCAACTGGCAAAATGCCAGCAGATCGAACACAATATCTCCGAATTGCGTCGCCAGCTAAAAGCCGAAACGCAATTTAATCGTCAGGTGGAGCTGAATATGCGGATAAAGGTGGCGGAAAAGGAATTGGCGTTTGCGGTGGTAAGCCCTTGAGTATGCGGTCCGTCAAGAACATTCATCAACGTTCGCCAGTCCCAGCCCAGTCCTCCAGGTTCAACGCCGCGATCCGCGCAAACTCACGAGCATTGTGAGTGACGAGGGTTAAATGGTTGGCCCCGGCCACAGCAGCTATCACTAAATCGCGCTCGCCGATGGGATTGCTCCGCAGAGCATATCTAAACTCGGCATGTTTACAAGCCGCCTCACTATCAAACGGCAGGACCGTCAAAGGTTCCAGAAAAGCATCTACTTGAGTCATTGCCTTTTCGGCCTGGTTACTCTTCATAGCCCCGAAGCGTAACTCGGCCTGTGTCATGGCGCTGACGGCCACGTCGTCGGGACTTTCCTGGAGAAGCCGCCGCAAAACCCCCATGCGTTGCTTGAGCGCGAAAATGCAGATGTCTGTGTCCAGAATATATTTCAAAATGGCTCCCGCTCGACCGACGCCGGCAGAGCCTTGGGGCGCTTAAAGTCAGTTGGCATGTGCGCGAAGCTGGCGGCATATCCCTTCGGCCATTTGCGCTTAGGCGCAGGCTCCAGAATCAGCGTATTGCCGACCTTCTTCACGGTGATCTCCGTTGTGTTAAGCCGGAACGCCTTGGGAAGGCGCACGGCCTGGCTGGGACCACTCCAAAACACTTTCGCTTTGCCCTGCAACATAATGGCACCTCTTCGAGGATATATATACCATATACATTAAAGCGTTGCAATTGTTATTTCGCGGGTTACTCCAAGGTGTCTCCACGGGCACGGTTCCCTGATGGTGCCCGTACCGCCGCAAACCAACCTCGCCGCGATCCGCTGGCGGAATGCCAGCGAATCGAGGAAAATATTTCCCAGTTACGCCGGAATTTGAAAGCCGAGAAGCAATTTAATCGCGAGGTGGACCTCAATATGCGAATTAACGCCACAGAAAAGGAATTGGCTCCGGCGGGGAAACTGTGGAATAAAAAAAAGAGCGACCAGGGAATTAAATTCCGGGGTCGGCTGACGCCGGCCCATCCTAGCCGCTGAATAAATCATAGTCATTCAGCCCCGCCCGTCAACGCGAAAAATCCAGCCGGGCTTTATTGCGTCCCAGTGCGTTTGTGAAACAGCATTTTCCGAGCTATGTTATCGGGTGATAAAAGCCAGGAGTAACATTATGCGGCCTAAAAAACGCAACCCCAGCCAACCGCCGAATATCGCGCGGATCGCGGCGGCGTGCAGATGGATGAGGTGGAAAGCAGTACCCACGTTTACGACGCCCATGACCATGACCTGCCCGATATCGTCAGTTATCTGGAAGAGCAGACGCGATTAACGCGGAAATCAATCGCGGAAATTTTGCTGCAAAGCCAACGACTGGACGATTTTAAGAATAATCCGCAGAAATTTTCCGAAAACGTCGCCCAGATCATCACCCGCGTAATGCGTATGTTCATCGTGGATGGGATCAAATACGAGAAAATCGGCGACAGTTATTTTTACGCCCAGGAACTTTTTGAAGAAAAAGAACTTTCGGCCTATCTCACTGCCAATATGCTGGAAAGCGCAAAATCTATTTATGAGCAAGTGGTGTATGATTCCGATGTGGAATACCAGTTTGCCCGGCAATTTGAGGCCAGCGGCCAGGTGAAGGTATATGCCAAGCTTTCCGACTGGTTTACAATTCCAACGCCGTTGGGCAATTACAACCCGGATTGGGCCGTGCTGGTGGAACTCGACGGGCCGGAAAAGTTGTATTTTGTAGTGGAATCCAAAGGCAGCATGTTTGCCGATGCCATCCGGCCCACCGAGCAGGCCAAAATCGACTGCGGCAAAAAGCACTTTGACGCACTGGGTGCCGGCATAGAATTCACCAAAGCCGACACCTTCGACAACTTCATGAGCCAGGAGGTGAAGTAGGAACGCGAGTTTTCAGTTTTCAGTGTTGAGTTTTTGGTATGATTATGGCGAGTAACAGAGGAGTACGTTATGGCGAAAGCAAAATCCCAAGAGCGTGAAGATCGGATTCATATGGAAATAGTGGTTGATGCCAACGGCCCTGAAGAGGTGGCAATGGGCTGGTACTACTACCTTGACGACGTAATGAATTTCCCATTCACAGCCACCTGCAATGCTGAACGTGCGACATCTCCCCTGAAAAAGGGCGATGAAGTTGAGATTCTTGCATTGGCTGACGCTGATGATTGTGAGCATGAGATATTTGTCATGACCCGCTGGGATGTCAAGAGCCAATTGGCAGTTCCACTGGCGCAGCTAAAGCCCGCATCAGACGCGGACGAAGCCACCGTGCAGGCGGTTGAGGATTGGCATTACTGGGTCAACCAGGGCTATGAATATTAAGTGCCACGTTCTGTTTCAGGACGAAGACAAAGCGACATATATTGAGAAGATGCTCAGCGCGGTTGTGGGCCGGTAGGAATCGCTTTTGGTGGATAGCCTGACGTGTGTGTTATATATTTCAGAATCGAAGCAGTATAAAATTCACCTACTCCGGTGCCAACAGCTGGTTGGTATTTGGGTGATTGAAACTTTATGGAGCTAAATGCCGTGGAATTCATTGCCATTGATTTTGAGACTGCCAACTACGACCGGGCCAGTGCCTGTTCAGTGGCCCTTGTTCGCGTGAAGGATGGAAAGCCTTCGGAACGCTTCTATTCTCTTATTAAGCCACCACCGGGTGATTTCGTTTTCACTTACGTGCATGGAATCACCCATCATCACGTCCGAAATGCCAAGACGTTCGATGGCATTTGGCCGAAGGTAAGAAAATTCTGCCAAGCCGCACCTCTGCTTGTGGCACACAACGCAACTTTCGATAAAAGCGTGCTACTTTCATGCTGCGGTCATTATGGTATTGAGCCACCACAATTACCCTTTATTTGCACGCTGAAAATAGCTCGCATGGTGTGGCCGAAACTGCCGCGTCATAGCTTGGACAGCGTATGCGCACACCTGAATATCCCTCTTAAACACCATGAGGCAGCGTCGGATGCCCAAGCCAGTGCCCAAATCCTCCTACGGGCCGTTGATGCCGGATATGCGCTCAATCAACCGCCGCAACGTAAATCCCGGCTTCCGAAGGGGCGCGTTCGTTCCTAATGGCTGCAGAACGCGTTTGTACAAGCCGATGAGCCGGGTATTATTTCAAACTCCCACCCCGCTTGATGGCACTTTTACCGAACCGCTGGCTGATCGCATCAGCCACCGCATCAAGCCGATGTTGTTTTTCCCGGTCTGGATCAGCAAATAAACCCATCTGCCCGTTGCCGGTGCCGCAGGGTGCTGTGCTCACACCGATGAGCCGCACCGGCTGGAATGATCTGCTGGCCCATTGGTCAAAGATCGTCATGGCAACCTGCTCCAGTTCCGCCGTGGTATTTGTGGCGACGGCAACGGTGCTGGATCGGGTGATGGTTTGGAAATCGCCAAATCTAATCTTCAGCGTAATGCTACGGGCCAAAAGCCCATGTTTCCTTAACCGTTGGGCAACTTGTTCAGCCTGTTCCAATAAAACCCTTCGCACTGCATCAGGATCATCTAAATCCACATTGAACGTCTGTTCCTGCCCGATGCTCTTTACTTCCCGCTCCGTCGCCACTGCCCGATCATCGAGTCCGTATGCGAGCCGATGGTAATGCTCAGCTACATCGCCGATCTGTCCACGCAAAACGTCTAAGGGGAAACTCCGGAGATCACCAATAGTATTGATGCCCAGAGCCTTCAATCGTGCCGCCATGGCTGGCCCGACGCCCCATATTTTCATTATCGGCATAGGCGGCAACAGGGTATCAACATCCTCCGGCCTGATAATGGTCAGACCATCGGGCTTGTGAAGATCAGAACCGAGTTTAGCCAGAAACTTATTCGGTGCCACGCCCACCGAAGCAGTCAAACCAATTTCGGCTTTAATGCGTGCCTTCATCTGCCCGGCGGCGGATTCGGCTGAACCAAAGAGTTGCTCGGAGCCGGTGAGATCAAGGAATGCCTCATCAATGCTCAGGGGTTCAACGACTGGCGAAAAGTCATCAAGAATGGCGAACATCTGCTGGGAAATATGTCGGTACCGATCATGCCGCACGGAGATAATGATAGCATGGGGGCAAAGCCGTTTCGCCACGGCCATCGGCTGGGCGGAATGGCAACCGTAAGGGCGGGCCTCATAGGAAGCAGTGGCAACCACGCCACGGGGGCCATCATAGCCCACTAAAATTGGTTTGCCCTTAGCTCAGGATTATCCATTTGCTCAATGGACGCAAAGAAGGCGTCCATATCAAGGTGGAGAATGAAGCGGATGGTTTGGCGGTCGTTGTTCACGTCAGGTTCTCATTCACACGCTGAAGGGATTATAGGCCATGGGAAAGGTTATTGCAGCCGCCGCGATAATCCAAATCCGCAACCGTTTCGTATTTGAAAGGGCTTCATTGGCTAATAAACCGCAGGAGAGCGATGACAATCTTGCGGGTTAAATGGCGGCTTGAGAACAACATTTCTCAACCCAGAAATATATCCGATGGAATACGCGATGCAGGCGATGTGTTATCGTCCTTCATCGGCACTGTCTGATCGTTTGTTTTTCGCCATGGGTCTTCGATCTCGTTAAATGCAATGGGCGGAAGCTTCGACCATTCTTTTGCCTCTGCCGGAGGTGCCGATGAATGCGTATCCAAAGATTCGGTTAGATTACGGCCTGATTGATCGGCGGCACTTTCGCCCTGTTTTCGGCTGGTATTGGGGGCGTCTGTTTCCATGACATATTCCTTCGGTTGATGACGGAACGTTAATAACCCCCTCTTTCTGCACTATAGCGTTGTGCATCTGTAAAACAAGAACAATCTTTCCAGAGTTTTTTATCGCCAAATCCATGATCGGCTGATGTCATCCCCGTAGCCTATATCTCTTTCAGATCGCCCAAAACTGCGGATGGCTCAAATTGTGGTCGCACACGCCACCAATGACCAATCTGGCCACCAAATAGCGGCGGCAGGCGTTTCCGTCCGTCGCCGCATTGCTCAATCTCACCCGCGCACCTTGCTTCAGCTCGCCACTCGCTCCGCCTAATCGTCCCGCGCGACAATTGTTGGTGCTCTCAACAATTCATCCATCTGTTCTGCTGTTCAAAAGTCTGTTTATGCGTTTCTATTAGACAATACAAAACATTAGCCCCATCCGTGCAGCTATGCGAACAGCTCTTCAATTTACACACAACTGAACATTTTATGAGCATCGAGATACCAATTTGTTAAGCGGTTTCTACGAAGCCCGACCTCCCTGATTTTGCCTTAGTTCGGAAAGGTCAAATATTTAGATACATCGGTTCCGATAAAAAGTCAAGTTAATTTCCGAAAATTTTAAGTTTTGGGGTGTTTACCTTCTAATCGTACATCTACCCTCAGCAAGCTGTGGCAGCGGGTTGAACAATTACCCCATTGTTCCCGCAACCGTAATAGCGGCAGGATATGTGCCCAGTGGCAAAATGAATGCCTACTGATAAATACTGCGCGTTACTGGCCAATACTGCCAATACTGTAACTGGACTCCTGGCCCCGTACCCCACTACCCCAACCGGGGTAGAACAGCCCGTAAAATACTTGATAATCAGGGGGATTTCAAAACAGCCGCAGCAAAATCCGCAGCATTTCAACCGGGTTCTGATTTGGCCATGATTGTAGACTGTTGGCCATCGCTATCCGAACATATCAAGCTGGCGGTTTTGGCATTGATAAAGAGCCAGAGCAGCGGATAATGGTTTGCATGTATTCCAAGGTGCGTAAATGGACTTTGTTGCCGATGGAAATTGATCGTCCACCGTTCAGTTATCGTTTCACCGTGCCATGGTGCCCCGCCGGAAGGTTTCCGACATAACATTATGGTATCCATCATGTTATTGCACATGTCGCCATTCATCGTTCCGAAGTCGGCTTACGTCCCTGCTCGGCCAGAAGCTGCTGCAAGTGCGCCAGTTGCTTGGCGCTGGCAGACCCTTCAATCGCCCGCACCGCAATTTCCTGTACTTGAGCATACGCCTTTTCCGCCTGCCCCAGCAACTTGGTCAAACGCTCGGCCTGCTCTGCAACCTGTTGCTCCAGCGAAGCAATCCGCGTACTCTGCACATTCTTCTGGCCTTCAAACTCCTGTTTTAGCAGTTGCT
>JAJZVR010000175.1 GCA_021847065.1 Planctomycetota bacterium
GACCGCCATGTCACGCAAGGGACACGCAGCGAGCGGGGACGCCAATGGTGTGAACGCATCTGGTCCGCCATCGCCACCTGCACACAACAACAACGCAGCGTGTTTGAATTCCTGTATCAGACCGTCAGCAACCACTTCGCCGGGCGGCCAACGCCTTCACTTCTTCCTTCAGGCCCGTGAACGGTTACAATATTTTTTTGTGTCTGGAGTTGGTGACCTATACTCCGCGTGGCTATTAATGGGACATCTAATCCAGTGTTTTTGCCGCAAAAATCAGCCTTTTGTCGCACCTTTTGCCCCCGAATATGTACCACCAGACACCGAGTTGAGTATATATCCCATACCAGTATGGCGAAAAAAAAGCGGCCTTGGATAGAATGTCCATGGCCGCTTCGTTTAAAAGACGTATTCCCGGATCGCATCAGTGCGGATCGACAAACACATTGTGGAAATCGCTGGGGCTGACTTCCTCTGCATGGCCGTCGACAAATGCTATGTTGATGGTTGTACCGTGTCGCAGCCAGCCCATATTGTTGCCGCCTGGATCGCCCAGCGGTAATGGCAGCACATCCGGAGCCAGGGGAATTCGATCACGCAGCGCGGCGTCATCGGCGACTGCCTGCAGGGTTTCGACATTCACATTCGCCGGCAAAGCGGACGCATAGGTGTAAGCGCTGGTGTAGTATGTCTCGTCACAATAAAACAAGCCGTTGCTGCCTTGGGCATCCATGCCCCCCGGATTGGGTCGCACACCACAATCACCAAACATCAGGGTGCTGGCGGGGTTGGCTACAGAGGAAAGCTTACAGCCTGCGCCTGCGGTTGGTGCACTGGAAGAGCTTGACCCAGAAGATATTTGGAAAGCCCAGCCGGGGTTAAAGGCCGCGTACTGACCGTTGTAATTAGCTGAGGCAATATCAGCATTAACCCCGTACGATACTGGATAGTAACCCTGAAAATATCCAGGATAACCGCTGGGGGCCGGCTGCGTACTACCGCCGGTGCCGACCGCCACGTTATTGAATAACTGATATCCCGGATATTGGTCGTTTAACGTTGGATCACTGGGACAAAGGAAAACCTTGGAACCGGCCCCATTGGTTCCAAAATTCATGAACGACTGATTTTCCTGGCCCCCGAGATATGGCACCAGCGCGCTGGCCCAGTCCTTTAACACGGGGCCATTGGCATTCGGCACATATTGTCCTGTGGCCGGGTCATAGGTGGTATAGCGATACGCGAACATGGTGTGGTCAGGATCGGGCGTCTCGGTATATTCCAAGTTCCATGGCTGCCCTCCGGAGGTCTTACCGCCCGTATCCGTATCCGGCTGCACCAGACCTTTGTGTTCGTTGGCGAACATGTTTTCAGCCAGGCCAATTTGTCGCACATTCGACAGACACACAATGGAGTCTGCCAACTGCTTGGCTCTGGCCAATGCGGGCAGCAGCAGCGCAATCAACAGCGCGATAATGCTGATGACCACGAGCAGTTCAATAAGGGTAAAGCCTTTTCTCCGGTTCATAAAGAACCTCCTTCTTAGTAATAGGCCACCTACGGACACATCGTCCTACTGTTGTTAGTGCGGCGACGCCGCCGCATTAATATCAATGGCAAACCAGCCAACAGCAGAACTCCCGCCGCTGGCTCCGGCACCGGGGAGGACGCTAATAACGCGGCCAAGTTGGTCGTGCCGGTGTATTGCTGCAATAAACTGTCGTAAGCCGCCATGGTCTGGCTGCTGGCATTTTTCTGCTGCAACGTCTGGCCGAATAAAATCAGGTCCCGCGTGCTGATAACGCCGGTGCCAAGATAATCGGCGGCGGGATTGAATTGCGTATTGTTGCTGGCCATCAACTGGCCCCACAAGTGTACATCCGCCACATTGTAGTTGTACTGACCATTGGGGTTCAGCACACCCATGCCATCGCCCGGCGGATCGGTGTAAAGCCCGGCAAAGCGCTGGATGTTGTAGGTTCCATCAGGTTTATACGTGACCACGGTGGCGACATGATTGCCGCTGGTTAAATTCTGCGCTTCAATGGTCCATTGATTGGTATCGATCTGTGTAGCCTGATTGGAATTTCCGATCATGGCGAGAATCTGGCTGTTGGTAACCGCTGACCCGAGATCAAAAAGCACATGGATATTATTGGCCAGACCGTCTACCGACTGCACAACAAGATTACGATTCTGATTCACGCCATGCGTGACGGGATTAAAACTCATGACCTGGGAAACCGGCGCGGAAGTGTCAACATAAATGGTCTGTGCCCAATCGGTATATACCGGCGGGGCATCGGCACCGGTGCGATGACGGAATGCGATAACCTCAATGTTGTCATACCCCTGCGGCAAGGCACTGGTGTTAATGGTTTCGGTATATAAGCCGGTGCCGCCGCCCACCAGTGGGCTGGCATTTTGGAATTCCAGATAGCCATAACTGGTGGTATTGGGTGTGGTACTGACAAAGCTCTGGCCATTAACCGCAATGCCGCTGTTGATTTTGAATATGGCATTATCGCCGCCGGCATTGGGATCATAGAGACTGGGGTTGCCCAGCAGATATACTTTCTGGGTTTGCAGTTGAATTTGAAATTGTGATCCTTTCACCACTGCCACGTTGGTAACGGTGTTGCTGCCATTATCCGCAACTATATTTGGATCACTGGTGGCCGGCGCGTTTCCGGGAATTTGCCCGGCGGAGTTGGTGATGGTCATGGTGCCGATGGGCGTGGCCGGACCATAAATCAGATCGCCCTGCCCGGTAAAATTCCCGGCGGAGTTGGTGTTATTGGAAAATGTCACATTGACCGTGCCATTGGACTGCACCTGCAATACCTGCGGCAAACCGTTGGCGGCGGCGTTGCCGGTTACTTCCACCAGATAAGGCACATTGGCCGGATTGAACGAAGTTTGCAGTGTGGTTGAAAAATTTCCGCCGCCCGTTTGATTATTCAGCAGCACCAGCGCGGAATCCTGGCGTTCAAAAGCGTAATTGTTCTGGGAAATATATCTTTGAATCACATTGCCGGTGCTGTAACGGTTGCGGATATCCACCAGCCCGCTGATCTGATTCACGTGCGTTACGGTCATGGTTTGGCTGGCCGCGTTATAGGTGGCCAGAGAATTGTTCGCCATCTGATTGCCATACACGCCGCCGAGCGCATCGCCGCGGCCATTCTGCGGAAATGTTTGCGTGCCGTTATCAAACGCGGTACCGTTGCCGTTGTAATACACAATGGCCTGGCCCGGCATCATCAATTCATAAGCATAGGCCACATTGCTTAAATACGGCGCCGGATTGTCCTGACTTTGAACAAAGTCCACGCCACCGTTATTCACCAGCGCGGAAGCACTGACAATGTTGTTCCAATTATTGCTTAGCCCATTACCGGTCAGGTTGTTTTGCATGGCGAAAAATAAGGGAAAATTCAGCGCGTTCATGTTCGCGCCGGGGTCAATGGGATCACCCTTGCCTTGCGGGATGTTGCTGTCATAATACTCGCCGAAGGAATAAATCTGTTCCTGCTGGCCATTAAGATAGGTATGCGTGCTGGCCTGGGTCACCGCTTGATTAAAGTACGGCAGAATAGTGGAGTATTCCATATTCTTCACGGCATCAAGACGGAAGCCGTCAACGCCGAGCGTCTGGATCATCCATTGAACATTGTTCATCAGATAACCGGTATCATTCTGCAGCGTCGGTGAACCGCCCTGCGGATTGGCGGGATTGAAGGAATTAACCAGAATACCACTTTGACCCGTATCTGGATTGGTAATACTCTGGGTGTTGTAGCCCAACTGCGGATAAAACTGCTGATTGGCCGGCATGGGCACGTTGGCCAGGCGGCCAAAGGCCGGCGTGGTGCCGGCGGGAATATTGTTCGGATTACCCGCCGTGGTGGGCATACGAACATATTGATAATTCTCATTGAAATTAATATTGATTAAACCCGAAAGCTGTGCGGTTTGCGTGCCGGTATCGCTGGGATTGTTGAAATCGCCATAAGGGTTGCCCGGCGTGGTCAGCGTAAAACCGGGATAACCGCCGGCATTGGTGAAGGAGTTTCCATTACCGTCGGTGGTGCCCCATTGCGAGAAGCCATTATGCCCAAGTGAATAATCAATGTAGATGTATCCACCCATTTGATGCACGGCATTGACCAGATTTTTGTAGCCGTTGATGGTGCCGTAGGCGGTGGGGTCATTGGCCGTGCCGAGATCGAAACGATTGTAAATATCATAGCCGACCGAACCATTGCCGGAATCGGCCCGGGTGGGCGGAGGGGTGAGCACCGATCCATAACCCGCCCCGAAAACATCGGACATGCGGTTGGTAATGGTTTGCCAGGTGCCGCCGAAATAATCCAGAATCGCCGGCGGAGCGTAGGCATTATTTTGTGCCTGCACGGCAGGCGCCATCACCCCCGCGGCAACACACGCCGCCGCCAGCAGCAGCGCCGCACCGAGCTTAGCCTGACGCGGCAGCGTCACGGTTCTTCGGCAGCACAACCCGCGATCTAACTCGACGCTACCGCATCGAGCTAATGGTACCCCCCGCAGCCCGCAAGAGAGATAGCTCGTGAATTGTGTTGCCATGGCTCTCATATCGATTCTCTTTCTGACCTATTCTTATGATCACAGGCTGAAAACTGAAAATTGAAAACTGAAAAATTTCCCCCCGCGTCCGTATCCGTGTGATCCGTGAAATCCGTGGTTTCAAGCTCACTTAGCTCCACCGACCGAAGCAATTGCAGCGCCCGCCGTCGCATCAGCGGCAACGCCAATAAGCCACAACTCAGCAGCAAAAGTACCGCCGGCTCCGGGACGGGGGTGGAAACCAGCAAATTATTGAAGTACGCATTTTGCGCCGCACTGCCCAGATTGTCATTAAACAGCATGATCTCATTAATGGGATTGCTGTTAAGAGCTAAATTGGTAAACGTTTCGGCACTGCCCTGTGCGGCTGCCAGGGGCGTGAGTGTAATGGACGCGGTTGACGGGGCGGTGAGATCAACGGTAACGGTAAGCCCATTGCCGTTGTTGCCGGTGCTGGAACCGTCATGTATGGATTTTATTGTGGTGGCAAATGAATTTGAAAAGCCTGTTGTGGAAGAATAGCCGCCGTAGCTGACCCCGTAATAGCTGCCCGATGCAAAAGCCGCCACTTCCAGAATCGGCGTGGCATAGCCGGTTGTTGCGTTGTAATTTTGAAGCTGAAAGCCTTCGGCACCTTGTGTGCCCATGGCATCGGTGGCCATGTTGATGGAAAACGTGGCTCCGGATTGCAGCGAATAATCAAAGGCACGGTAAGCGGTGGGAGGTGCCGGATCTGACGCTGTTCCATTTTGCGACCAGAGCGTCCAAGCCACACCGCTGGTGTTGATGTTCGGACTGGCCGTTGTGCCAAAAATGTTAGCTGCGGATTCGGTATCAAAACCCCAGGTGGCATTTTGGTTCACGCCGGAACCCGAAGGCCCTTGCTGCCACGATCCGAAACCGGTGCCGCCATTGCTGCCGTTGGCCCAGCCCCCGTTGGAATAGGCAAAGTTGGAAGCGTTATCGGATAGGCTCACGGCAGCGGCCACGCCGCCGTGAGCTGTCACCCATCCGACCATACCTGCAACAGCCGCACCCATAAACAAGCGGTGCCGTCGGAGGCGGTGTTGGGAAGAACCTATCAGTTTGGCCGCCATACATATATCTCCAAAACTCATAAGCCCTGCCCCAGGGGGAATAAAACAAATACACGTCAAAAGAGAGCCGGTCCGATGTGACCGGATTCACCGCGATCAAGGAATCGCAATGCTCAAATAGGAGATATAAAATCTCACATTTCAGATTCAGACCGTCCGCCGGTGCCGAATCAGCAGCAATCCCGCACCCGCGGCAATGAACAAGCCGATGGTGGCCGGTTCAGGAACCGCAGCGATTGAAAGACTGTTAAAGTAGCCATTACTGGCGGTATTCTGTCCGAACAAATCCACGCCATTGATGGCACCGCTGATGGTTCCAGTATAGGTGTCCAGCACGGTTGGTGTGGCACCCACGGAAGTCAGCGTAAGCGTATAGGCATTGCCGGCACCCAAAGTGAACGCGGCGGAAAAACCGGCCTTAGTCTGGGCATCAGTAATGCCGCTAAGTGTGCTGTGCATGCCGGTGGAATCGGTGATGTTGGTCTCCATGACATAACCGCCGGAGGTAGTGGTATCGGGATTACTCTGTCCGTTGAGAGTTTCACCAGGACCAAGCGCTGAAAGGCTGAACGTGAACACCGCGTTGGGATTGCTAAACGTATCCGCGCTGTAAGAGGCTGAACTGGGCGGGCTGGCGAAGGGATTGGCGACGCTCAACGCCGTTGTTCCTGCGGTTACCGCGCCGGGTGTGCTGGTCTGCAAGCTGAATCCGTAAGCGGGTACACCATAGGCATGATAAGTCGCGGGCGTACTATTCGCGGATGAGTAACCGTAGACTTCCGAGCCGATGCCGTTGGGTTGGCCAGCTTCCATCGCGACGCTGAATGTCTGGTTGGCCGCGAGCGCCCCGCTGAATGGTCGGGAAAGATCAATGCGTCCAGGCGCAAGAGGGGGGGCCGGCGGGCTGCCTCCAGGATTGGAGTAAACGCCCCAAGAATCATTATTCGTGGCGATGGCCTGGTTACTGTTGTCCAAATAGTTTCCAACATACGGTGGGCTGTTGGCATCCGCTGTCAACACCGTCCAGCTACCAAAGCCGGTGCCCCCAGTTGAGCCGGTGCTCAACGCCCCCGTATAATTGCTCGCATTGTCGCTTGCGATTGCCGAAGCATGAGCGACTGAACCAACCAGGCCCATTGCTGTTACTCCTGCAGCCATACCTAATAGCGCGGCCCAGGACCGATGTGATGTGAAACTACTCATGAGACTCTCCTAAAAAAAGAACTTACGTAGTGAAAACAACTACTTTTAATCAGTTTAACCGGTTAAACTTATTTGTCAAGTAAATTCTGATTATTTTTATTAAAGTCAAATGGATCCTATAAATATGGCATTATGGCGCAGCGGCGAACATTTAACTGATTTACTAATGCGTTTAACATCACTAATCCGACGGCATGGGCAACTGAAGAACAGCCTGCCCGCCGCATGATCTAAAGTTTATTAATCGCGTACTGGGTAGATACTTCCGACGCTCTTCTCCCTTATTCGGTTGCAAACAGTGCGTCAACAAACTCGTCAGGATTAAATGGCGCGATATCGTCGGGAGTTTCGCCTACGCCGACAAATTTCACCGGCAGATTTAATTGTCGGCGGATGGCCACGACAATGCCACCTTTGGCCGTGCCGTCGAGTTTGGCTAAAAATATGCCGGTCAATTCGACAGATTTGGTAAATTCTTCGGCCTGCCGGATGGCATTCTGGCCGATTGTGGCATCAAGCACCAGTAGCGATTCATGCGGGGCGGCGGGAATTATTTTCTGGATGACGCGGCGAATTTTTTCCAACTCCCGCATCAAATGATCCTGCGTGTGCAGGCGGCCGGCGGTGTCGATAATCAGCACATCCATATTTCTCGCCACCGCCGCCTTGCACGCATCAAACGCCACCGCCGCCGGATCACTGCCCATCTGATGTTTGACAATCTCCACGCCGATGCGCCCGGCCCAGATGGTTAATTGATCAACAGCGGCGGCGCGGAAGGTATCACACGCGGCGACCATAACGGTTTTATTCTGATTTTTCAGATATTGCCCCAGTTTGGCAATGCTGGTGGTTTTGCCCGCACCGTTAATTCCGGTTACCAAAATGACCGTGGGGCCTGACGGCGCAAATTTTAAAGCCCGTGACTCCACTGGCCAATAGGCTCGCATGTCCTCTTTCAGAAAAGCCAGCACTTCGTCACCGGATTCAACGCGACCCTGTTTCCAGGCCGCATTCAAATCTGTAATGATATGATCCGTTGCCACCACGCCCAGATCTGCGGTTATCAGCCGTTGCCGCAGTTCGTCCAGCAGTTGCTGATCGAGCTTACGGCCAGTTAAAAGTGTGCGCAACGAACCGACCAGCGCATCGCGCGTACGGGTTAGACCGCTGCGTAATTTCTCAACGCTTTGCCCCAATGCTTTTTTTATAAATCCAAATGCCATGCTGTTTTACCATTACCAACGAAATCCACTACACCTTTTGTACCGGCTCGGACCGGAAACCGCCAGTGCTGGAATGGTCTTGCGGAAAGGTCTTGGTGTCGCGGCGGGTGCCTGACGCTTGACGCCCGGTGGTCTTACCTGCGGAAAAGCATCCCGCACCCGCCGCTGCCATCAATACACCCCCCGCTGGAAAAGTGCTGTACCGTACACTGTCGCTTGCTGTCGATGGTGTGATACACTGGCCCGTATGAGAAATGCTCCGGTGCCTGATTCCGTTAAACCAACCATTCGAGCAAAACATCGCTTCGGATACCGGGGCAATATGTTTAT
>JAJZVR010000176.1 GCA_021847065.1 Planctomycetota bacterium
CCCCGAGCGCTCCCGCACCGTGGCGTCCATGTAGCCACCAGAAAGAAGCTGCCCTCAAGACGCAAACAGCGTTGATTTTACAGGCTGATATCGCTATGCGAAGCACCGGATTATGCTGGAACATCCGTTAAAATACCAAGCTGGCTGCCAGTGAAACTCGCTGCAGCCGCGTTAACTTGCGTGGCGTTATACGCTTGGCGCGTTGTGCGCGGCGACAAAATCAGATGGAGCATCCGTCGCCTGGGCTTTTTGGGTTCTGCCGGATTGGCCGATGACTTCCGCGGCCTGCCGATCGATCTGTTCTTCGAGCATCAGGCGCAATCGGCCCAGAGCGCGAACTTCCAATTGTCGCACGCGCGCTTTGGTAATGCCCATGCGCTGGGCAATTTGCGATAAACTCATCGGGCCTTGACCGGCCTCCAGGCCATAATGAGCTGCGAGAAGATCACGTTCACGGCGGGGGAGCTTTACCAGCGCATCGATCAGGCGCCCCTGCATCAGCAGCATGTCCACAGCATCGGGAATGCTTTGTTCCTGTGATTCACCAAGTTCATCAAGCAGATCATTTTGAGTTGTCACAAGCCGTTCATCAACGCGCGTGCTGTTATCGCCAATTCTGCGGGCAAAATTTTTCATCAGCACATACGTCAGATAGGTGCTGAATTTTACGCCGCGGGAGAAATCAAATGTATCGACAGCCCGCATCATCCACAGATTGCCGTCGGAAATAAGTTCAAACAGATCGTGCTGGGAATGCTGGTGCTTTCTGGCCACATGCACGACGACGCGCAAGTGAGCCTGCAATATCTGATTGCGGATGACACCGGCATTTTCCAGAAGCGATTCAATAACTTCGATATCCGCGGTGCGAGCGGCGGTAATATCAATGCGGGCCTGCAGTCGGGCAGCTTTGGCTTTGATATAATTCATTCTTCTAAATGCGTCCATGACAACCGCGTGCGGAAGCATGGGCTGCCGGAACACGTCCGAGAGATACGCGGGAATATCATTGGGCTGGCGGAGGACAATTTGTTCTCTGGCATCGAGGCCGGCCAATGGATCTGTGGGTTGCTGACGGGCCTTTTCGGGCAGGACCTTAAGTATAATCTGATCGGCATCAGGGTGATCGAACAATGGATTGGTAACAAAGCGAATGACCAGATTTTTAATTCTCTGGGCTTTGTCCTGACCGACCACGCGATAAATACTTGACGGGGTGCGGCAATAACGTTTGGCCAGGCAATCCACCGATATGCCGCGATCAAAACAATCTACGATGATGCGTTTATCCTGATCCGTCAGCGGCCCGGGGGTGTCAGGAAAAACGGCCTGATCGGGATGTTCAGCATCCCATCGGCGTATGACGTAGCGAATGGTTTCCGGGCTGCGTTTGGTATGCCGGGCAATGCGGCGGGAAATAAGTTTCAGGCAGCAGTGGCAATGTACCGCCAGTCGTCTGGCGCGGCGAATAATATCGGTTTTCTCTTCTTCTGAAAGTTGGCGAAAGCGGGCGGATTTTTCAACACGTACCGCAAATTGCGTGGAAAACCGTGCTACATCCGCAGCCAGAAAGCCTAAGCGTTTCACGCCATCAGGATAAACAAATCGCATGGCGGCCAAGCCCCGACGGCGCCAGCGCTGAATGGTTTTGCTGGATACTTTGAATTTCTGGGTAATTTGCTCCAGAGATAGCACTTCATCCTTGGCCTCGGCAATGGGGATATTCAGCGAATCAGATACGCATTCCACCAAGCCGGCTATATCCGCCAGCAATGCTCTACCGGAAATAATATGATCGGCGGAATCTTTCGGGCGATAACCAGTGAGACGATAAAGTACAAATTCCCATGGATAATCTTCCGTGGCATCAATCTGCCCGATCAGGCCAAGTGCCGCCCGTAATTGCTCATGGCGCTTGCCAATAGGCGTAAAGGCCATTTGCTTGGCAAGTTCCTCAATTTTTGGATCGGACCAGATCATGGAGTACAGACTCCTAAACAGTACATTATTATCTTATCTTGGTTTGTGGAGTAAGGAAACAAAAAAATGTTGTTTTTTTCGCATTTCTGGGACGCCGACAACCGTAATTTTATGTTTAGGCATATTCGCAATACGGAACTTATGGCTATGCGATTGCTGTGAAATTCGATTATAATTATTTAGTTGGTTATGCGGAAGGTCTAAATGATAAAGGCGATACTTTTTGATTTGGCAGATACGCTTCTGCAATTTGATCATCTGGATCATCGCGCCTTATTTGTTCTCGGGGCGAAAAATACATACCGCCATCTGCACACCTTGGACGTTCCGTTGCCTGAATTTGAAGTCTATACGCGCGTTCATTTTCGAGCTTTTCGCAGAAAATATATCTGGTCGAATATTCGTCGGCGGGATTTCAATGTCAATGATGTGATTTGTCGGGTGCTCTCCAAGCTGGAAATTCCAATACCCGAAGAGGATATTCCTGCCTTGGTCTGGCGCTGGTATAAGCCGGTGGTGCGCCGGGCGACGGTAGAGGAAGGCACACACGCCATGCTGCGCGAATTTCAGCGGCAGGGAGTTAAACTGGCGATTGTTTCCAATACGTGTGCCCCTGATTATTGTCTGGATCGGCATCTGGAGCGTGAAAAGCTCCTGGAATTTTTCTCTACGCGGGTCTATTCCTCCAACACCATTTATCGCAAACCTCATCCCGTGATTTTCCGCGTGGCCCTGGAGCAATTGGGAATTGCCGCTGAAGACGCGGTGTTTGTGGGAGATACACTCGGTGCGGATATAAAAGGCGCACGGCGGGCCGGAATGACCACGGTGTGGAAACCTGCGGCGCGCACGAAATCCACGCGCAAGCGTCGTGTGCGACCCGATCATGAAATTGAAAAAATCACCGATTTAGCCGATATTGTATTGGGCTGCGGCGTGTAGGATGAGCAGGATTGCGGTATTGGCTGACGAGTTGGGCTTCCGCAGAGCTTTGGCAAAAATGCAGCAGTTGGTTGCGCTTTTGCGTTCTCTTTCGCACAACGGATTTTGATCTGCGGAATGAAACAATTTACCCAGCGGCTGATTTTCAATCCATCGGCAGTCTGCTTAATCCGGTCATGGCTTCGTTTTCAAGTGCGGTGAATGTGTGTTTGCCGGGCCAGTGGGCATGCATGATGTTCGCCAAGTCGGTCTGTCCGCCCATGGTAAATATCTCCGGTTGAATTGTTTTAATTTTAGCGAGTCTTTCAAATCGCTGGCGGCTGGCCTGGGCAAGAGATCGAAGGGCAGAGCGCAGCATATCTTCGCGTGTGGTGGCAAGGGTCAGATGTTCAAAGGATCCGGTGCGTTCTTCCATGGCGGTGCGATCTCCCGCCAAATATGGCGCAAAGCCGACATCCGTGGCGGATTGTGTGTTGATTTTGTTGCCACGCATTTCCTGGCCCAGGCGCTGCGTGAGTTTGTGGAACCGTTTGGTGGAATAATCGGCAAACAAATTGTCTTTCAGCCAGTGCATGGTGGATCCGCCGGCGGCAATGGTGCTTACCGCCAGCCATCGCTTGGGCAATTTATGACCTGTTCCCAGTGGCCGCGTAAGAATGTCCACCGCCGGTGCGGCTTTATCCAGGCATAGTGCCAGCACATCTGTTGAGCCCGCGCTGTGCACCAAGCGTCCCGGTCGATAATCCGTGGCCAGCATGGCCGCGCTGGTATCCACAAGCGATGCGAATACCGGACAACCTTCCGGTAACCCCAGATTATCCGCTGCTGCGCGGGTGACTTTCCCGGCGACCTGGTCGGAAAAAAGTATGCGCGGTAACTGCGATTCTTTCAGACCGATGTGTTCGCATAATTCAGGAATCCATCCAGATAGCTTGATGGAATCATATAGTCCCAGAAAAGCGGCCTGCGACGGGTCAATAACCCATTGTCCGGTAAGATGATGAATCAGCAAGGTGGTGGGTTGACCAACATGGGCGATTTTTTTGAATATCGCAGGCTGGTTCTGTTTGAACCACAAAAGTGTGGTGCTTCCGATGCCACCGGGAAAAGGGCGATTACCGGTGAACCGTAAATGCCGGTCGATGCCGATGTGCTGTTCAATTTCCGCGGCTTGTTTAATGCTGCGCCTATCCTGATGTGTCACGCATCCAAACAGGATCGTGTTATTCTTGTCTAATGCGGCAACGCCGGGGCAAAAGCTGTCCATTACCACTGCGTCAATATGGCTATGTGACGCGGTAATGTGGCGGATGGCATCGCGAAGGCTCTTCAACAGCCCTGTGGCTGGAATTTCAACTTCTGTGCCCCGGAACGTGGTGGATACGGGGACATTCTCAATATGTTTGATGCGATCATTTTTACAAAATGCCGCTTTAATTGAGGACGATCCAACATCAATCGCCAGAATTTTCATGTGTGTGTCTCCAAAAAAATGGATCAGGCCGAAACCGTCGGCTGCATGAGTGCCTCGGAAACCGGTCCGACAAGTTCCGTGGCAGGCTGTCCTGCCTGCGTGTTGAACCAGGTTACGCCGTCAAAGCGTTTCAGCCAGGTGCGTTGCAATTTTGCCAGATGACGCGTCTGGATTTTAATTTGCTCCACGGCATCATCCAACGGCAGTGAACCAGCCAGATATTCAATAAGCTGTTTATAACCCACAGCTTCTCCCGCCTGCATGGATAGCCCTTGCGGGTTGTCGATCAATGCGCGGACTTCATTTAGTAATCCGCAGTCCATCATCAGGCCTACGCGCTGATTGATCCGCCAATTCAAATCGGTTTTGTCCCGCGCCACGCCGATGATACGATAATCCAGTCGCGGGCGACCGGCCTGCCATTGCGTTTGCAGTGTGCTGATGCCGCATCCGGTCAATTGAAATACTTCCAGAGCGCGGATAATTCGCCGCAGATCATTGGGGTGAATCCGCTGGGCCGCAACGGGATCAACCTGCGCTAATTGCCGGTGCAGTTCCGCGGAACCGTTTTTTTCCGCCTGCGCCGCCAATGCCTGTCGAATTTCCGGATTTGCGGGGGGGCCTTCAAACAAACCCTCCAGAATCGCCCGGAGATATAGTACAGTACCGGCTACCAGAATTAAGGGGCGATTTTCCGCGCGATGCCGCTGCATGATTGGTTCCGCCATGGCGGCAAATCGTGCCGCGGAAAAGGATTGCCATGGATCCGCAACGTCAATCATGGTATGCGGTATACGTTTTTGCGCACTGGCGGAGGGTTTGGCTGTGCCAATATCCATTCCGCGATAAACCTGCATCGAATCAACCGCCATGATCGTGGCGGGCTGACCATCCGTATGCGTCCACCGCGTGGCCAATGCTTCCGCCAATTCGGATTTACCCGCAGCCGTGCACCCAACAATGACAAGGAGCTTTTCCATATCTGAAGTATAATAGCTTATTATGTTCTCGGATGCTTGTCGGCAAAGCCGGACATGGCAAGGTGAATATGTGAATTTGGCATAGTGTATAACCAATGGTGCGTCGTGTTGTATAGTAATCCGTTATTTTGCCGGATGCGGAGCCGTACCAATGGGACGGAATGTTCTTAGCCGATTGAATCATGGTTCGGTGGCATTTTTGTTGCGGTATGTGTTGACAACCGGTATGGCGATCTGCTTCCGGCAATCAATCAAGCTATCCGGAATGTAATAACGTCAGCGTTGTATCAAGCTGAAATAAAACACTGTTTTTTGTTCCGCTGCGCGGACTGAATTGATTAGGTGCTTATGACCACGAAGTTGCCATTTCACATTCTCACCAAGCCCATTGGTCCAATATGTAATCTGGATTGCAAATATTGCTTTTACCTCAAGAAGGAAACACTTTTTCCGGATCACCACAAAGCCGCTGATTTCCGCATGAACCGGCAGACGCTTGAAAACTACATTCAACAGTATATTGCGGCAGAACCTGCGCAGGAGGTTTGTTTCGCCTGGCAGGGCGGTGAGCCGACATTGCTTGGAATGGAATTCTTTCAGCGTGTGGTTGAATTGCAGAAACGATTCTGTCCGCCGGAAAAGTGCGTCAGCAATGCCATTCAGACCAATGGAACTCTGCTCACACCGGCCTGGTGCCGATTTCTGGCTGACAATCATTTTCTTGTGGGGATTTCCCTGGATGGTCCGCGTGAATTGCATGATCGCTACAGGGTCACACGCAGCGGAAAGCCGTCATTCGACCAGGTATGGCGCGGCTTGCAACTGCTTAAAGAATATAAGGTGGACTTCAATACGCTCACCGTGGTGCATCGCGAACTGGCCTACCAGCCGCGTGAGGTATACGATTTTCTGCGTGAGCATGGCAGCGGATTTATGCAGTTTATTCCGCTGGTCGACCGCCTGGTGCCGCACGGAACTTCAACTGGCGATGGCCCGCTGAAGATTATTGAGCCAGACGGCGCGGTAGCTCCATGGTCGGTTGAACCGCTGCAATTCGGCAAATTTCTGTCCGACATTTTCGATGTCTGGGTGCGCCGGGACGTAGGGCGTATTTATGTCCAGAGCTTTGACGTTCAACTGGGAATCTGGGCCGGTTATGGTTCGACATTATGTGTATTTGCTGAAACCTGCGGACGGGCATTGGCCATCGAGCATACCGGCGATCTGTACTCCTGCGATCATTTTGTATCACCGGAATATCGATTGGGGAATATCAACGATACCAATCTGGACGTGCTGGTTGATTCACCGGCTCAAAAAGCCTTTGGAACCGACAAGCAGACCACACTGCCCGAATATTGCCGCCAATGCGATGTAAAATTCGCGTGCAATGGAGAGTGCCCCAAAAATCGCTTTATCCATACACCCGATGGCGAACCGGGATTAAATTATCTCTGTGCGGGTTATAAACACTTTCTGCATCATATTCGACCATATATGGAAGTTATGTCTCAACTTCTCAAAACCGGATGCGCCCCAGCTGATATTATGCAAATGATCGCCACCGGCTCATTGCGGCAAACTGATAGCCTCGGCAAGCCGCCGGGGCGCAACATGCCATGCCCATGCAACTCTGGCCGAAAATATAAAAAGTGCTGTGGTGCTTCGGAGTTCAAGGCGAACGCCAGATAGTTACCGGATCGTAGACTGGCGGCGGTATTCGTGACTTTGCTTTGCGATCCGCATTGAACGGCGGGAGCATGGCCCAGAGCAGCAACGTGTGGTGGCGTGTGTTTTGATAGTGGAGTAAAGTGCTTCTTTCCCAGGAAACAACGGACAAATTACGTTTGTTACTGCGTGACACGCAGAGCTACGAGTGTGGTGTCGTCGGTGCGGCGGTTGAGTCCCACGAAGCGGCGGGTCTCCCAGATCATGTTCTGACAAATTTGTTCTGCGGTACATTCCCGGTACCGCAGAAGTGTTTCACGCACGCGGGCCTTACCGAATTTCTCGCCGCTGAAGCTTACCGCGTCGCTCAAGCCATCGGTGTAAATGAAAATTAGATCGCCGGATTGCAGTTGCAAAACTTCCTTGACGTAGCGTTCGGACGGGTCTACACCAAGCACCATACCGCCAGCCGAGAGTTCCTGGATTTTTCCATCGCGCACCAGCAGTGCCGGGTCATGTCCGGCGGCGCAATAGGTCAGTTGCCGACGGGCATAATTCAAGGTGCCATACCAGAGTGTAATAAATTCATTGCTGCGCGTGTCGGCAACCATGGCCCGGTTGACGCGGGCGATAATTTCATCAAGATCATAAATATCATTGGCATACGCGCGGATGGCCGCTCGCACGGAGGCCATTAACAGTGACGCGGGCAGGCCCTTTCCGACCACGTCCGCCACGGCAATGCCCAGTGTGGATGTGCCAAATTCGATGAAGTCGTAAAAGTCACCGCCGAGTTCAAAGCAGGGGGCATAGAGCGCTGCGATGTCAAAGCCGGGGACAACGGGTGCCCCGGCGGGAATCATGCGGCGCTGGACTTCCGCGGCAATTTGCACCTGCCGCTGGAGGCGTTCTTTTTCGACGGTTTCCTGCTGGAGTCGGGCATTTTCAATGGCCGCCGCGGCCTGGCCAGAAATGGATTGCAGCAGCTTAACTTCAAAATCAGAAAATTCCTTGCGTTCCGCGGAATAGACGCGCAAAACGCCGATGGGGCGGTCTTTATAAATTAATGCTGTGCAAAGCACCGAACCGATTCCTTCCCGGCGACCATCCTCGCGGTAGATAATTCGTGGATCAGTTGCGACATCCGGAATATACACCACTTTGCCTTCCAGTGCCTCACGGTCAATGCCGCTTTGGCCGAGCATGATGGGGCCTTTGCGCAAATAGGCTTCCGAGAGGTTGTAAACACTTTTGATGACCATTTCGTCCCGCTGGTCATCAAGCAGCCGCAGCGAGCAGGCTTTGACATTCAGAGCCTCGGTTACGCTGAACGTTACGCGATCAAGTGTTTGCTGCAGGCCGCGGGCCTCGGTGAGCATGTTCGATATATTGAAAA
>JAJZVR010000177.1 GCA_021847065.1 Planctomycetota bacterium
GGCGTCCATATAGAATTGGAAGGTGACGCCAATGATTATGTTGGCAAAGGCCTTTCCGGTGGAACAATTGTGGTATATCCCGATCACCGCAGCACCTTCAAGGCGGAGGAGAATATCCTCATCGGCAATGTGGCACTTTATGGGGCCACCAGCGGCAACGCATTTTTCCGTGGCGTAGCCGGAGAGCGGTTTTGCGTGCGTAACTCTGGAGCCAGTGCTGTGGTTGAAGCGGTGGGCGATCATGGATGTGAATACATGACCGGTGGCCGGGCGGTGATTCTTGGGCCTACCGGGCGTAATTTTGCCGCGGGAATGTCCGGCGGCATAGCGTATGTGTACGACCCGGAAGATATTTTCCTGGCCCGCTGCAATCTGGCGATGGTGGAGTTGGAGAAAGTAGTTGATCCGGGCGATGTTGCCGAGTTGAAAGAATTGATTGAAGAGCATCAGAAGCTCACTGGAAGCACGGTTGCAAAAGCCATTCTGGCCGATTGGAAAACAAGCCTGTCGCGATTCCACAAGGTAATGCCCATTGAGTATCGCAAAGCCCTGGAGAAACGCGCGGCCCTGGCTGGCGGCAACGTGAAGCAGGAGGTGGGACATGGGTAAACCTACCGGCTTTATGGAATTTGCCCGGGAAATACCCGCCAGTCGCTCAGCACGCTTGCGGGTATTGGACTGGAATGAATTTCATGAGCATCTCCCGGATGGCAAACTCCGCACACAAGGCTCCCGCTGCATGGATTGTGGCGTGCCATTTTGCCAGAGCGGCTGTCCGGTAAATAACCTCATTCCGGAATGGAATGATCTGATTTATAAGGATCAATGGAAACAGGCCATCACCCGGCTCTGGAGCACCAATAATTTTCCTGAATTTACAGGCCGCGTATGCCCCGCTCCGTGCGAGGGGTCATGCGTGCTGGGCATTAATGAACCGCCGGTAACAATTAAAAATATTGAACAGGCCATTATCGATCATGCCTGGGAAAATGGCTGGGTGGTTCCGCGCCCCCCCGCCATGCGCACAGGTAAGAAGGTGGCCGTCATCGGTTCCGGACCCGCCGGATTAGCCGCCGCCGATCAGCTTAATAAGGCCGGCCATCTGGTGACGGTTTTTGAACGCTCTGATCGTATTGGCGGCCTGCTGATGTACGGCATTCCGAACATGAAGCTCGATAAGACTGCTGTGGTGGGTCGTCGCACCAAGCTCATGGAACAAGAAGGCGTGAAATTTGTCGTCAACACGCATGTTGGAAAAGATGTGGATGTGCATGAACTCATGCACGAATTTGATGCCATGGTTTTAGCCTGTGGTGCCACCAAACCGCGCGATCTTAAAGTCCCGGGACGGGAGCTTAATGGAATTCACTTTGCCGTACCGTTCCTTCATGCCAACACCAAAAGCCTGCTGGATTCCAACCTGCGGGACGGACAATATCTGTCCGCCAAAGATAAAGATGTTATTGTCATCGGCGGCGGCGATACCGGCACGGATTGCATCGGTACATCTTTGCGGCACGGCTGCAAAAGCCTGGTAAACTTTGAACTTATGCCGCAGCCTCCGGAATCGCGGGCACCGGATAATCCCTGGCCGCAATGGCCAAGAATTTATCGTACCGATTATGGCCACGAAGAAGCGTCGGCTACATTTGGCCATGATCCACGGAATTATCGCCTGCTGACCAAAGAATTCATCGGCGATGGAAATGGCCAGGTTAAGGCGGTGAAATCCATCGAAGTGCAATGGACCGGAACCAATGGCAAAATTGCCATGACCGAGATTCCCGGCACGGAGAAAATCTGGCCGGCAAATCTGGTACTTCTGGCCATGGGATTTCTCGGCCCTGAAGAGACCATTGTGAAACAATTGGGACTGGAAACAGATCCACGCTCCAACTTCAAGGCGGATTACGGCAAATATGCAACATCCGTTGAAGGCGTTTTCGCCGCCGGTGATTGCCGCCGCGGACAGTCTCTGGTGGTCTGGGCGATAAATGAAGGCCGAGGCGCAGCGCGGCAGTGTGATCTGTATCTGATGGGCCACACGGAATTGCCCTAAATTCACCGCAGCTTTTAACAGGCATTGAATCGGGCAAATACCGTTGCGAAGTTGCCGTGCGAGCCTGGGCGCTGTCCAGGAGTTTATATGCCATTGGATCGCAGAAGCTTTCTGAAAATATCCGCGCTGTGGCAGATGTCACCCCATACCGCCCGGCGCTGGATTCTGGCGAGTTGGCCTCCCGGCGTACCTAATTGGAAAGACGCGCCGAATACACACGCTGTGGAGCAACTGCACCATATCCGGGAGCTATTGTATTCCCGTCCCTTTGTTTGTTTTATTTGACTCTCATAGATTGCCTTAAATGACTCCTACCGCTCCAGCATTCATAAGCGTCATTATCCCAACATTCAATCGCGCAGCGCTTTTGCCGCGCGCCATTGACAGTGTGCTCCGGCAAACGTACCGAAGCATTGAAATCATTGTTATCGATGATGGCTCAACGGATCATACAGCCTCTGTTGCAGCGGAATATGGCAACGCCTTGCGCTATTTCTATCAAAGCAATGCCGGTGCCAGTGCGGCGCGGAACCGCGGCATTCGTGAAGCGAGGGGAACATTGATTGCCTTTCTTGATTCGGATGACACCTGGCATCCGGAAAAGCTGGTGCGGCAGGCGGCCTTATTTTCCGCCCCCGCCATTGGAGCGGTGCATTGTGCCATTCGCGTGGAACATACCGAACGCGGTGAAACCAATGGGCTGTATTACCCGGGCGACGCACTGAACCTCCACGATGTGCTGGCCCTGCGAATTCCATGGCCCACAGCCATGATGGTAAGGCGGGACGTATTGCTGGAAATGGGAGGATTTGACGAAACGCTGGTGGCTTCGGAAGACTGGGAACTTTGCATCCGAATTGCGCGAAAATATATCCTTGCCGGAATTCCCGACGTGCTGGCAGATTATCAGGAAGGCACGCCGGGGCATCTTTCCGGCGTAAAGAGCCGCTATACAATGGAGTGCCGCATTCAGCGCAAATACCGTAAATTGCTGGGACGAAACTGCCCCGCCTGCCGCCGATCCCTCAATATCGCCTGGCGAATCCAGCGGGATTGGCACTTTGCGCAACTTTGCGGCTTATCCCGTAAAGCCTTTTATGCGGGGCATTTTGCGGAATTCCTCCGCTACCGCCTGGCGGCGGCTGCTTTTGACCCCATCCGGGCAATCCGTGAAGCGCCGGGGGTACTGGCTAAAAACCTCTTGCGTGGGAAACCCGCGGATTGCCCCAATACACCGGGATTCAAATCCTGATATTTCACACCTTGCGGTACTCCGCATATACGCGGTGCGGCACAACTGTGGCGCTTGAAACAGCGGTGGGTTTATCCAGTGGACGCAGGCATAAAGCCAGAACATTTTTCTTGCCCGCCGCCTGGAGCCAATTGTCCGGCATATAAAATTCCCGCTGGCCGCCATACTGCCAATATCGCCCCATGGGCTTTCCATTGAGATATGTGAATCCATTTCCTGTTGCCTCCAGTCGCAGACACCAGGGAACCCAGATATGTGTTGGTACATAGGGCAGAGTAAATTCCATGGGGTACCAGTGCAGCAGGGCTGGCGGGCTATTGCTATCCGAGCCAATGGCGTGTGAAGGCCACTGGTGTCCGGCCAGATGGCGCGGCTTGCGTAAGCGGCCACCATTGGCATCAAAATACATGCCGATGGAAGTATATTGTACTTTTGTCACATTGATAAAATTAGGAATTTTTCGCCCCACCAAGAGCCGGTATGCTCAATGGCGGCGGATAAAAAAAGCCGGAGAGATTGCAGCAATCTCTCCGGAAAATGGACCAAGTCGAATAATATGAACTGACGAAAAGCAATGGTTTCAGGAACCTGTCGTCGGCTTACGCCGCACCAGCGCCAAGGCCCCCATTGCCGCCACGGCCAACAACAAAATAGCCGATGGCTCCGGCGTGACAACCGCGCTGGTGGACAACCAGGTTGCAATACTTTCAGACATAACCGTCGTACCGGGATTAATAAACGCGTTCAAATCAACCTGTATTTGCGAACTGGTCGTCTGACCGGCGGATGAAATATCTACCGGCCCATTATTTTCCGAGGAACTTTGCGGGGAGACTACGCTCAGCGGCGTAAACGCCAGACTCCCGGTGCTTAGCGCCGTCTGGCCAACAGCACCGACATAACCACCTGCCGAAGAAAAACTCTCCGTACTACTAGCGCTGTCCAGATTCACCGCAAACGTCGACGCCATGGATTGGAGGCTATTACTTCCGGGACCAACCGCTGTCGATGTCGCGGAAAATGTGGCATGATCAGCCGAAGTAATACCCGATCCCGCCTTTAGTCCGGAAAGGCTAAGCTCCAGCGTATATCCGCCGCCTGAAGCCAGCGATTGAACATTGAGGTCGATCCAAGTGTAACCATCATAACCTCCAGAGCCAAAATCCTCGGTGCCAGACGCACTGCCGATGGGCGATGTCACGGTCGAACCCGCAGTGCTGCCACTGACAATCAACTCAACGGAAATTGTCGGCGTCGCCTGAATCGTTCCAACATTGAATCCCATGAACCCAACTGCCGCGAGCATAGCACCCGCCAAGAATCCTTTGGATTTAATAACTTCCATAACCTGTTATCCTTTTTTTCATTTGGTTTTAAATATCAATTTTTTGATTCGCCATATTTCAAACAAAATACCGCGGAGACAACGCGCGTCTGTTGTGCATGCCGTACCTCCAATTCTCCAGCTATCTAAAATCCAAGTACCTGCGTGATGCGTAATCCCAAGGCCGAGCATGGCCTGCGAATGACACCCACCGACCCTCGACAAGTTCCAAGGATACTGATTCTGTTCCGATAATTCAAGAACATTATTAGCATATCTCAAAATAAGGGCCTGTGACAGTTTCTGCAGCGCAACGGCAATTCAGTTAATGGGGAGCTTACGGGTGAGAGTTTACAGAACCATCAAAAAGTTTGAGCGATTTCATGGGACTGCCCTTTCTTGCGGTTTATGAATTTCCAGGATGCCGAGAGGGCCAAGTTGTTTTTGGGCGGCGGTGGCCGCCAGCATTTAGTATTTGTCATTCAGCCTTTGGGATGCTTTCGGTGTTAAGCGGGGGCAACTTGCCCAAGTTAGCGGATCAACTTGCCCAAGATGCTCAAGTTGTTTTAACGGGGGGGGGCGGCTCATAGGCGCTAACTTAAAACGAAAAATTGCGGAAATCACCTTGTTGGAACAAAAACGCATCTGCTAATGATTCCTTTATTTTCATGGCTTTTCGTTGTAAATTCATCGATCTCGTTCGCTTACGTTAGCGCCTATGGGGGGGCGGCTGCCGCCGCAGAGCAGGTGATCGTTGAACAGGTGAACAGGTGAGCAAAAGGAGTTCGAGTGGCTGTGGGCGCCGAGGTTTTAGGTTACGGGTGACAGGTGACAGGTTACAGGTAGAATTCGGGCGCGGGGTCGAGTTTTGTTGGGGGATAGAGCGATCACCGTAGCTTCGACCAGGCCTTTGCCTGCGCCATTGATGCGGGACATATTCACTTTTCAAAGAACATTGTTCAGCAGGCCTGAACTGTTCGTTGGTTTACTATAGGGTTGCGGTGAGGGGGATAATGGCGCAACTACGCTAAAAAGTTACTGAATCTGTCACAGACCCGCGCGGCCCAGAAAACTTTAGAAAAAAAGCTTGACTTTTTTTATTTTCGGGTTCATACTCACGACCAGGCAGGGATGTCGCACCGAGGGGAAAATCAGGATGAATAAGCGTAAAAGATAATGAGAAGGAGCTTCTGATGCGTTTGGGCGCGTCAGAGCCAAAGAAAGCGCGAAAAATCTTGGATGAAATTGGATTGCCATCCAGTTTCAGCCTGAGGCTCTATCGTTTGGTGCCTTGGGCATGGAGCAGAGTTATGGGCAGAAATAATTCGCGATCAATAAAGTTACAATTGGCGGCACTGTCGGCCGGGGTGGTCTCAGCTACTCTGCGTTGCTTGACGGCGCACGCGTCTGTAGTTATTCCACCGATCAGTGTACCGAGCACTTATATTGATTCTGCCGTGATCAGCAGCAGCACGGGAGGGTATGCTCTTGGCTTGGCGGCCACCAACTACTCCATCACCCCGACCACGGGATTGTATAGCGGCAGTCCCGGCGCATTAGAAGGTGGGCCGGCGGCATCTGGATACCCGACCTTGCAAGGCATGGCGAATCTGGAAACCATGGTTTCCAACGGCAACGTAACCGTTTCCGGTGGAACCGGGTCCGGGGCCTACACCACCACCTACAGTGCTAATTTTATCAGTTCATTTCGGGATACTGGAATCAACAGTATCAACGGTATATCCACAAGCGAGCCGGGCAACACCATCATTAATGAAATCGGCTATGTCTATGTGTCGCAGGCCAACTCCACGTATGATTTCAACGTCAATCCTGCGGATGATGGCACAGAAGTTTTGTTGGGCGGCAACGGAACTACCGGCAGTGGAACCGTGGTCGCCGCACAGAACGCCAACCAGACTCTCGGCAGCAGCATTTCCAGCAATACGGCGGTAACCTTTACTTCCGCCGGGCTATACGCCTTTGAAATCTTTAACGCCCAGACTTGGGGCGGAAGTAATTACGACTTTTCGTTTAATCCAGCAAGCTCAAATCCCAGTGCTCCAACGTTAAGCTTCTACAGTGCCAGCAGTTTTGTTCCCACGATCAACACCATTACCGGATCCAACGGTACAGCAACACATCCGAATGGTGGCAACGCGGTTGCCACTTCCAATCTGGCAAGCCAAACGACGGTTTCCGCCGTCGCAGGAGCTGGCTTTAATGGAAACTCATCGGCGACCACCGGGGGCAGCGGGGGTTATGCGTCAGCCAGTGCGGTCAACACATCCTCGGGTAGCACGGGACAGGCTTTATCCTTTCAAGTCAGTGCGCAGGGCGGTAAGGGCGGAAGCGATTTTAATGGAAAAGGCTACGCGGGCGGCAACGCGACATCAGCGTTAAATCTCACGGAAAATAATTATTCCAGCCTCACCGGCACCATATACGCTACCGCTGGCAGCGGCGGCAGCGCCAGCTACAGCGCCGGAACCAATGGCGGGATTGCCGGCACGGCAAAATCCACCATGAACCTGGCCGGCAATGAAAATGTCAGTGCCACGGCATTTGCCAATGGCGGCTTTAACATTGGCGGCAGTCCAGCGTCATCGAACGTCGCCGCCGGCGGCGCATTGGGAAACGGTGTTGCTGGCGGTGGAATCTCCAGTCTTACCAGCAACGGCGGCAACGGCAGTCAGGGAAGCGTCATAGCCAACGCCACATCCACCAGTACCGCAGCCAACCACAGTGCAGTAAATGTTAATGCTTATGCCTACGGGTCCAATGGCGGCAGCGTCGGCGATCTGATCCCACTCAACGGCCTTTTAGATCAGAAGGGCAACGGCAACGGCGGCATTGGCGGCGGCGGTTACGTCACGGCTTCAGGCAGTAACGGCGGCCCGGACACAGTTAATGTTTCCGCCAATGCACAGGGCGGTAATGGCGGAACCGGCGAGCAAACCGGAAACAGCGGTGGTGCGGGGGGCATAGCACAGAGCGGCTTGGTATTCGGCGCCTCCAGCGGCGGAGGCGCAGTGAATGTTTCTGTTGGAGTTGCCGGTGGAAACGGTGGAAACGGTATTTCAGGAGCGGCCTTTTTCTTTGCCGACGGCGGCAATTTTGGCGCCGACGGCGGCAACGGCGGCGCAGAAACGCAAGCTGATCTGGGCAACATCACCGGCACATCGACCACTGGTAACGTTACGCTTTCCGCAACACTCACAGGAGGTAGCGGCGGGTTGGGCCAATCCGGCGGAAATGGCTCCAATGCAGTACTGAATAACGTTTTTTCATCCACTTCAGCCCAAACATCGGGGGCAGTAACGCTCAACCAAACCACAAATGGCGGAGCAGGTGGAGGAACCGGAGCACCCAGCGGCGGCGTTGCAGGCACCTCCGGCAACGCGGTCAGCAATCTGACTCTAACGCAAAATAATCTCGCCTCGCTTACCGGCACGACTTATGCCAACGCAGGAGCCAATGGTGGACAAGGCGACGGCAACGGGGCCAGCAGCCAGAATGCCAACGGCGGTAACGCCGGAACGGCAAGCTCCGCCATCAACTTAACCGGCAGCGAAGACATTAACGCTTCGGCCTACGCCAACAGCTACAACAATTTTGGCCCGGTATTTAACAATGCCAGCGCCGGTGGCGTCACGGCGGGCACAGGTAACGGCGGCAACGGTGCTTTTGGAAGTGCGTCAGCGACGGCGGATTCTACAGCTACCACCAGCGGGCACAGTGCCGTGAATGTGGCCGCTTATGGCTACGGCTCCAACGGCGGCAACGT
>JAJZVR010000178.1 GCA_021847065.1 Planctomycetota bacterium
TCAGCTTTTGTTTTTTTTAGTTCAGCACGGGCCGCATGCCAGCGTTGCAAAATATAATCCGGAGGTTGCGGGACAGCTTCAGACATTCAGGATTCTCCATAAGCAAACCGTGGAGTATAACCGCTGACGCGATTTCGGACATCTCAATTTGGCAATTTCTCTGACCCTTACTGTCGACGAGCCGTCAGCAGTTCCCGTTGCCGTCAAAGCCTCACTGCCTTAATACTGTACTGACAATCGGATCGCCGCCACTGTCGCCAGTGCCGGGGTTCTTCCAAAAAGCGACAGCGATTATCCAGCCCACTGCCAATATCCCGGTTCCCCAACCACTTTCCGTTAGGCTTCTTGACACAACCCTGAAATCCCCATAACCTACAAATTAGATCAGATTAAAGGAGATTTATATGGCTAGGCTTTTTTCCGACATCACCAAAACCATCGGCAATACCCCCTTGGTACGTATTAACCGCTTGGTGCCCGCCGGACAGGGCATTGTTTATGCCAAGTGTGAATTTTTTAATCCACTTTCCAGCGTCAAAGACCGTATCGGTGCAGCCATGATTGAAGCTGCTGAAAAAGCCGGTCAAATCAATAAAGACACGCATATTATGGAAGCCACCAGCGGTAACACCGGCATTGCTTTGGCCTTTGTGTGCGCGGCCAAAGGTTATAAGCTCACGCTTTACATGCCCGAAAGCATGTCCTTGGAACGCCGCAAATTATTGCGAATCATGGGTGCCAATTTGGTGCTCACCCCCGCCGCCGAAGGTATGCCTGGGGCCATTCGCCGCTGTAACGAGGCCGCCGCCGCAGACAAAAATTCCGTCATCGCCCGGCAGTTTGATAATCCCGCCAATGTTGAAATTCACCAGAAAACCACCGCCGAGGAAATCTGGAACGATACCGATGGCAAAGTGGATTGCCTGGTATCTGCCGTGGGCACCGGTGGCACCATCACTGGTGTTACCAGTGTGATCAAGAAACGCAACCCACAGTTCAAAGCTATTGCTGTGGAACCCACCAACTCGCCGGTTATTACCCAGTGCAAAGCCGGGCAACCGCTGAAACCCGGCCCGCACAAGATTCAGGGCGCGGGTGCCGGCTTTATTCCCAAAAACTTAAATGTTGATCTCGTTGATGAAGTCATTCAAGTCACCAATGAAGACGCCTTTGAATGGGCACGCCGCCTGGCACGGGAAGAGGGCATTCTGGCCGGTATCAGCTCCGGGGCCAATATGTGGGCTGCCGCGCAAGTAGCCGCCCGTCCGGATATGAAAGGCAAAGTGATCGTGGCGGTTATGTGCTCGACGGGTGAACGCTATATCAGCACCCCGATGTATGAAGGCTTAGACGCCTGATGTAACGTGCTACCAGTTCCACGCCCCCTGACGGGCGTCGATCATTTTGCGGCGGGCATCTTCGGCTTCGCGGAAGTGCTTTTGGATTTCCAGTATTTCCGCCTCCCGATCGAAAAAAGCCTCCACCACGCGCGGGCCAAATTGTTTGCCCGACTCACTGCGAATCACGCCACACGCGTGCTCATGACTTTGTGCCGCTTTGTACACCCGCCGGGAAGTGATCGCATCATACACATCCGCCAAGGCCATAATGCGCCCCGCCCATGGAATCTGCTCCCCGGCCAAGCCGCGCGGATAACCCCGCCCGTCATAACGCTCATGATGCGTAGCGGCAATATCCCGCGCCATTTCCAGAAATTCCGCCTCCGGATAACTCTGCAATACTTCGTCCAGTGTCGCGGCACCAATCGCCGCATGACGCTTCATAATGTCATATTCATCGGGCGTAAGCTTTCCGGGTTTCAGAAGAATCGCGTCAGGGATCGCCACTTTTCCAATATCATGCAGCGGACTGGTGTCATAAAGCATCTGCACAAAATCCGCATTGATCAAGTGCGTGAGTTCCGGCCTTGTGGCGAGTTGCTCCGCAATGAGTTTTACATAATTGCGTGTGCGCTCCAGATGCATGCCGGTTTCCTGATCGCGCGATTCCGCCAGACGCGCCAGCGCAAAAATCGTCACATCGCGCATTTCCAGTGACAAAGCCCTTTCGCCCGCTTTAATCCGCGCTACCAGCTCCCCGGTGTCGAAGGGTTTGGTCATAAAATCATCCGCGGCCGCGGCTATCCCCTCCGCCACGTCCACCGGGTCGTCGCGCGAACTTAACATTATAATATATACATATCTGCTTAATTTGCGATTGCGAATGGCCCGGCATAACTGAATTCCATCCATGGAATCCATCATCCAATCCGTAATGACCATGCGAATCGGAAATTGCGATAATCGCTCAATCGCTGTCGCTCCGCTGGTGGTCGTGATCACATCGTGGCCAAAACGGACCAGCGCGGCCCGGATCATCTCCAAAGCGATGGGATCATCATCGACCGCAAGGATTTTCATACCATTACGCTCCTTCTTCAGATGCGGATTTACCGGACGATACCTTCCGCATTGCCAGGTAGTCTATACATCGGCTCATTTCCATTTGAACCTTTTTCCACGCGGCGGTGGCGTGACTTCTATCACCAGAATCGCGGCAGATAACCTCAAGGTCGCTGGCCGCCTGCCGCAATGCCTCGGCAAACAGACACGCCGCCGTGCCTTTAATGGCGTGGGCGGCACGCCGTGCCGCATCCCAGTCCGGCGCACTCATATGATCATTGAGTTTGCCAATCTGCTGCTTTCCCTGCCCGATAAACTGCTCCAACACCCGCTTCACCATGGCCTTATCCGCGCCGAAATAATCTTCCAGCCGCTTAAAATCAAACGGTACAAGCGCCGAAACCTCATCTTTGGAATCTACTGGTTCCACCCGCTCAAACACAGGCGACGACGACTTTGTCGGCTCGGCCAGTACAGGACTTTCAATCAGTGACTCAATAACCGCAACCAATTGCATGCGATCCAGCGGCTTGGTTAAAAAGGCGTCCATGCCGGCATCAACGGAATTTTGGCGATCCAACCCCGTGACATTTGCTGTTAATGCAACTATAGCAATCGGCACCTTACCAAGGCCGCTAAATACCGCACCACCTGATTCCAGCTCCCGAATTTTTCTCGCCGCGTCAAAGCCATCCATCACCGGCATCAGGCAATCCATCAGCACCAGCGCATAGCTTCCTTTCTGCAACGCATTAATACATTCCTGCCCATTGCCCACAACATCACATTGCAGTTGTAACCCGGCAAGTACCTCACGGATGACGAATTGGTTAATTTCATTATCTTCCGCTACCAGAACCTTTAGCCCATGATAGCCCGGTGGCAACTGAATTTTCGCCTGCGCCTGATGCGGCGGCGCACTGACCACCTCGGCACTCGCGGAAACCAGCCGCATCAGCAGATCATACAACTGCGATTGCCGAACCGGCTTTCCCAGTACACCGCTAAGTCCAAATTCCCGTTGTATTTCTCCGCTGATGTGCATATCCGCTCGCGCCAATGCAACAATATGCGGTGCCCGCACCTCCGCCTGCGCATGAATCAACTTGGAAATTTCCAGGGCATTAAGTTCCGGCGGCTGATGCTCTACAAACAACACATCAAACGGATGATCCCTGTTAGCCCGCAACACATCAATGCACGCTTGCACCGTCGAAACCATCTCTACGCCTATTTTCCAATACTGCAATTGATGCTGCAGCTTATCGCGCCTGATGGCACTAGCCATCAATAATAATACCCGCTGCCGGTGCAACGCCTCCGGAATCGCATCCGCATTAAGCCACACCGGTTTCCGACGCTCCAACGGAATCGCAAACCAGAAATTGCTGCCTTTGCCTACTTGACTTTCAAGTTCAATTCTTCCGCCCATGAGTTCCACAATTTGCTGGCTTATCGCCAATCCCAATCCCGTTCCGCCATAGACCTTTTCCCCACCGTGATGCACCTGCGCAAATGCTGTGAATAGTTTACGGGCATCCTCCGGTGCAATGCCCACACCCGTGTCGTGAACTTCAAACTGCGCCAGAATCCGCCCCTCCGCAATATCCGCAGTGGAAAGCTTCACCCATACTTCGCCCTTGTCCGTGAATTTAATCGCGTTGCTGATCAGATTCATCAGCACCTGCCGCAACCGCACCGGATCACCCCGCACCAGCGACGGAATATCCGGCGAAATGTCATAGCCGAGTTCCAGTTTTTTTCGCATCGCCGTGGAAAGCATCAGGTAGACCGTGTCTTCCGTGCAGGCTCGCAAATCAAAATCCACCGACTCAAGTTCCATGCGCCCGGCTTCAATTTTCGAGAAATCCAGAATATTCGTTATCACCGCAAGCAAGGCGTCAGCGCTGGTCCTGGCCACCTGCGTATAACCGCGTTGCTGTCCGTCCAAGGGGGTTTCCGCCAGCAGTTCCATCATGGAAATCACACCGTGCAACGGAGTACGTATTTCGTGGCTCATGTTGGCCAAAAATTGGGATTTAGCTCGCGCCGCCTCTTGCGCCGCCTCATTTGCCGAAGTAAGTTCCGATTTCGCCTGTTCCAGCCGCAGCATGGTTTGCTGCCGCTGATCATATAACCTATCCATAAACATTGCCGCCGCCCACACCAATGCACCAAGCAGAATAATCTGCAATACCGCTGATGTAGCCGCAGATGCCGGCATCCCCGATACGTGCAGGCGATATTCACAAAAAATTCGCATCCATCCCAGCAATACCGGCAGAACAATCAGCGGCGGTAGAAGCCGTCGCATGATAATTCCGCCGGGACTATTTTTAATAAACTGTCGGATAATCGGTAAGTGCTCATCCAGGGCCAAAATTCCCACCAGCAATAGCAGCATGGATGCAGCCGTGTGCATAGCGGTGGGAATATATTCTCCCCTCCTGTTGGCGCTGTAAATGGTAAACAGATAATTCGCTATGCCATACAAACCCGTCAACAGCAGCCCCACTGCCGCGACTCCCGTAAGTTGCCGGGAAAAGGCTTTCCGCCACACCACCGACATAACCCCCATGCCGCCAAACAGCAACCCCAATGCGGTGTTCGGTGCCATACGGTTGGGCGCAAAAGGCACCTTGGTAAGTTCGGCGGCAAATAAAATTGAATCAATGTGCAGATTCTCCGCCCCCAGATAAGCCGCTAATCGCAACATTGCCGCAATGGCCACAACGCTACCGATCACCGCTATTTCCCAATTCTGGGCCGTGGTTGTTTCTGAATGTAAGGCAAGAAAGCCAATCGCCAGCGCCAGGAGAAAAAAGCTGATAGCCACCACCGGATTCATCGGTATCAGCCCCGGCAGCACACTGGTCAGCGAAAGGTCGCCCGTACACCAACCCGCCAGTACCAGCAGACTTATCGCGCACAGCATCCCGCTGGCCCACATGCTGATCCAGTGTAGACCTGTATGGCCCTTGTTTTGCAAGTCCATCATCCAGCGTCCCCGTGCGTCCCTGCCATCAGCTAAATTTGCGAAGCGCAAGAAAATCCCGCGCTGTGTTCACCGCAAGCTGATGGTACGATTTCAGTTCACGTCTCATCTTTCAAGGCAGGTTGCAGCATTTTAGAAAGACCATCGCAAACCGAACCGCTTCGATACAACCGCATTATACGCATAAAGGAATAACAATTGCCAGCAAAATATTTCTGTTTGCAGTTAAAAACATCTCAAACCGCAAATAATGGCCTCCTCATGACCAGCCCCGCCCCCTGAGCGGCAGAGAATCGTACTGTCGATAGGTTAAAAACATTGGAAAACTCATTCCCGAATAGGTTTGGCACTTGGGAGCCTGTCCAAGTAATCGCCGGGATTGCAATTACTTGGACAGACTCCTGATGAACCGGAAAGCTCTCAACATTGGCCACTGGCTAAATTGGCAACAGTTGGACGCAGCAATTCCGGACTACGAAAGCTACCATGCGCCCGTTGCAACATCACGAACAGGTGCCATGACAATATCAAAGGGCGCAACCGGGGACAGCAAAGCGTTGGGAGCGCTGCCTGATATTGTAAGCACACGGCCACCGCCGTCGAGGCCTTGCGTTGAAGCATAGGTGAAAATATTGTCATGATTTTCACCGACGTAAGGCGTGGATTCCCAAGCGACATGGGCGTCACCGAATCCGACGTTCTGCCCGTCGCCATTGTGGTTGCCGGAATTGAAGATGAAATTGCCATAGGTGTTGGCGCGGGGTTGGGTGGGATCACGCCGGGTGTTTCCATCAGCATCCGTGTTCTTGGCGGGTGCCATATCCGAGACCAAGGGCAGCTCCGCAGTCGCGGCGTTGGTATTCCACCAACTGCCGATCCGAAACACGCCGCTACCCTCCTCATCTTCGCCATCTTGAGAGTTGCTGTAATGGTTCCAGGGAAAAGCGATCGAATAACTTTCGCCCTGGCCCGTGTTTGAAGCAACCCCGTTGACCACTCCAAAGTTGGAATAATAGGTGCTGCTGGCGCTGTACTCGGCGGACGGAGCCGTAGCCAGCACATCTGACGGACAGATAAAACTCTTGGGTGTGATCTGCCCGTTTAGTACCATACACCATAGGCATGCCAGAGGCGAACCAATCTGCCAGGCATTGGGACCATACATATTATACAAAACTGTTCCGATTTCTGAGGCCGAGTCAGCGACCGCCGCGCCGGGGCCATTCTGATACGAGGATCCCGCAGGCGGAAGAATGCTGGGAAACTCTCCGCGATTGCTTTGCGCGTATATAAACATCGATTGGACAATGCCGCGAATATTGGCGGAGCACACGGCGCGGTTGGCCAATTCTCTGGCCCGCGCCAGACTTGGTAATAGAATCGCAATCAGCAAGGCGATAATGGAGATCACCACGAGCAATTCGATCAAAGTAAAACCACGACTTGAATGTCGGTTCAATGCCATATCCATACCTCTTGTTTTTTCAAATCTAAATTTGATTATCGGGTAAGTTGGACGGAGACTTAAATCAATATACCAAGGCGCAAGATTGACGCGATATCGGGGCAAGCAATTACAGCGAGTTGATGTTTTTCCGTTTGTTGCACTTTTTCATCCCCGAAATGAGCCAAATAGGCCTGGTAAATTTGGGGGGTTCGTATAATTTATCCTCTGGGAGCCGGTCCAAGTAATCGCCGGAAAACCGTAAAAAAACATGATCCTTTATCCGGATTCACGTTATATGTTATGGGCCTTTTTTATAGGGAACATACCATTCTCGCAATATATAATGCGTTTGCCCGAACCGATTGCCGCTGCTGACCGCGATAGCTAAGTAGCGTATTGAACAGGCCAACGCTGGGAAAGCCTCCAACGTAGCAATTATCGTCGGTGCCAAGCAGAACGACACCGAGGGGCTATTTCCGACGAAGTGGAGACGACCGGGATCGAACCGGCAACCCCTGCCTTGCAAAGGCAGTGCTCTCCCAATTGAGCTACGTCCCCTTGATTCCTCCATCCTACCAAACGCCCACGCCAAGGCAAGAGACACCATCGAATTACTCACTTGCCTTGAGATTAAATCCTTGCGTTGCGTCGCCGATCGCAGGGCCAAAGGCTATTTTATATTGCTTGCCCCAGCTCTCTCATTATGCATTGCACCGCGTGCCTACTTTCTGGGCACATGAAAATCAAAAAATGGCACCGGCAACCACTTTCGTCTAATTATCAGGCAATGTGCCTCCTAAAGAGATGATTGATTGCCAGCAATTCCGGCATTATTTCATACCGGAATCGCGGCCCGTTACAACCTCCGTTATATTATGTAACTCATTACTGCAAATGCGCTTATATTCTATACAAGAACCCGACTTGGCACCGCAGCTTGCCGCCGCCGCCATTTTTTTCATCGTCGTTCACCACTCGCGCACGGCGTTTGCATAGTACAATAGCACTCGGGTGGTTCGCGGCGGTAGCTGGAGCTTTACGCGTTGGAAGCTCAGCGGTGCGGATGGAATTGGCCGTTTGCGATTGCGGAGGTTGGTTTTGATGGATCGCGCTGAACTGGAACTTACTATTCTCACTGAGATTGGCCGTGTCCTTTCATCGGGATTGGATCTCCACGCCGTCTTTGACCAGACCATGCGCGTTCTCGCTGATCGGCTCGGCATGGAGCGTGGCTCCATGGTGCTTCTGGATTCCGCCACCGGAAAACTACAAATTGAAGCCGCCTTAGGCCTTACTGCCAATGAAATCCAGCGCGGAAGATATGATATTGGTGAAGGCATCACCGGACAGGTCGTCGCCACTGGAAAACCACGCGTGGTTGCTGATATCAGCAAGGAAATTCAATTCCTCAACCGTACCGGCG
>JAJZVR010000179.1 GCA_021847065.1 Planctomycetota bacterium
ATCGCGATGCCCAGTAGAACATAAATTCCGTATTTACGGATAAATAGATACAATCCGGCCGCACTTCCGACCAGATCATTTTGTTGCAGTTCGTGGCGTTCCTCCGCTTTCATTCCATACGCTCCAAGGTCCAGCAAAAAACAGTCCGGTAGTATAGACGCTTCCCCGGATTAACGCGAGTATGGGAGACAGTATGGGAGACAGCAGAAGATATCCTGGGGTGCGTGACACTTTACGCGGGTAATGAAAATAAGGTTTTCGAGCACCGGATGATAATCCGGTGGTGGATATTAATGCCGCGAACCAACCACCGGGTTATTACCACGGTGCTCTATGCTGCCGAAATCCGTTCTGTCGTGTTTGGTTCAATCGCGGATTATCGGCCATTGCCCGCGGAATCTGTCACGCACCCGATATCCTATTTGGTACCGCTGTGAAATTGTTTCCGTCCTTGAGGCCCGGGAGATCGATACACCAACATTATCCTCCAAAAGACAAATACTTGGAGCACCCGGTTGAGGCCGGATTAAATTTAAGGTTTTTTGGCCTGAGCTTTCGCTGAAGGGTCCGTAAGCTTATTCCCAGTGCTGTGGCCGCCCTGGCACGGTTATTGGCGAATCGAACCATGGCTGAGGAAATAGCCTCTTGTTCCAGACTTTCCAGCGTTGGAAAATTATCGCCGTCGTAGTTGAAAGCCGTCCCAGAAATGCTGGAATGGGTCATGGCCTCATGTTTCTCCCTGGGATTTAGGGGTAACGCGATATCATCCGCTTCTAAAACAGCTCCGTTGCAGAAAACGACGGCTCGCTCAATAACATTGAGCAGTTCTCTTATATTTCCCGGCCAGTGATAGCTCCGCAGGCACTGCCAGGCTGCGGGAGCAATGTGCGTGACATGCGTTCCGTTGCGGGCGTTAACCCGCTGGAGGAAATGCAGGGCCAGCGCTTCAACGTCTTCAAGGCGATCGCGCAAGGGGGGCAACTTGATGGCGATGACATTGAGCCGATAGAATAAATCCTCTCGAAACAACTCTTTGGCCACCATTGCCTCCAGGTCCTTGTTGGTGGCCGCAATAATGCGAACGTCAAAGGGAATCTCCCGCTGCCCGCCCAGGGGCGTGACCATGCGTGTCTCCAGGACACGCAGGAATTTGCCCTGCAGCACCAGCGGCAGATCACCAATTTCATCGATGAACAGCGTGCCGCCTTCCGCGGCCTGAAATCGCCCGATGCGCGCGGCAGTGGCCCCGGTAAAGGCACCTTTTTCGTGTCCAAAGAGTTCTGCTTCGGCCAGCGTATCGGGTATTGCCGCACAATTCATCGCCACGAAGGGGCGACTTTTCCGAGAACTGCAATCGTGAATAGTACGCGCGACTACATCCTTTCCAGTTCCGGATTCGCCCCCGATCAACACGGTAGTCTGTACCAAGGCTGCCCGGCGAAGCAAGTCCGAGACTGCCGCCATTGATGGTGCCCGGCTGGCCACATCCCCGATTCCCGCACGCGGCAACAGGTAAGAACTTTCAGGTAATAAGGGTTCCTCAAAGTTAGCACCCGATACAACAGCAACTGATCCCATATCTATAACTCCTATGTTTTCCAAGTAAACGACCTTTCTTTTGGTCCGGCAAACGCGCTTGTTCGATGCGGCCGTCTCATCAGGTACCGGCCCAACAGCAACGGCTGGTTTTTGAATGCTCTCCAAAACGCATCCATCCTGATAAAACAATATTACCACGGAAGAGAGTGTGTTTCGTAGTAGGTAATGGCCCCAGATCAGCGGGGATTTAACCCCGTACCGGCGTAGCGCCGGCAAGGGGGCGCATGTGTCACGGGGAAACGGAATCATGCTCATTTTCGATTATTTTTCTCCCCAGAGCATACCGGGTAAGCCCGGCAATATCGTGAATATCAAGCTTATCCATGACGGACTGGCGGTGTTTTTCCACGGTTTTAACGCTGATGGCCAGCGCGGCGGCAATTTGCTTATTGCCCCGTCCCTCTGCGATCAACTGCAGAACTTCTCTTTCCCGCGGGGTCAGATCTTTGCCGCGTGCCAGCCCGCTTCGCGTGCTGCGCAAGCCGGTGGCGGCATGACGCGTAAAATATTTTGCAATGCCCGGACTGAAATAGGCGTTGCCTTTCATGGCCTCTCGAATGGCTGAAATCAGTTCGGTAGCGGCGGAATGTTTTACAAGATATCCAGCTGCGCCGGCTTGACATACTGCCATAACGTATTCTTCATCGCTGTAAGCGGACAGTGCCAGAATTCGGATGCCGGGAACGTCACGCGTGAGCTGCCGAGTCGCTTCTATTCCATTTAATCCCGGCATTGCCATGTCCATAATAACGACATCCGGTCTGAGGCGCACGGCGGATTCTACGGCGTCTCGTCCATTGTCGGCGTCGCCGACGACCGTTATATCAGAGTGGGATTCGAGAAGCCGGCGCAGGCCCTGTCGAAGAATCGTGTGGTCGTCAGCAAGTAAGACACGGATTGGGATCATATTGACCATGATAGCATTATCCTTACGTTTACCCGCCGCTCTTGCCATTGGTGCTGCCTGGGCCTCCGAGGGGACCTTGACACGGCAGCGCAACTCTTATTTGCGTCCCTTTCCCCGGCCGGGCCAGGAGACTAAAACTCCCATTGACCAGCCGAACGCGCTCCTGCATTCCCAGTAAGCCCAGCCGATGCTTTTTTGCCGCCTGATCAAAGTTTTGCGGATCAAAGGATTGGCCGTCATCGCAGACGTCCATGCGGAGTTTCCCGCGGTTGCGGCTTATAGTTACCTTAACCGAATGGGCTCGCGCATGTTTGGCAACATTGGTGAGGCTTTCCTGTGCGACTCGAAACAGTGTGATTTTTTCATCTTCACCCAAGGTCTCGGCGTGTTGCGTAGCGCGGAAAGTTATATGCAGGCCCGTGCGGGCTGCGAACCGGTCCAGATAAGACCGCAGGGCTGGCAGCAATCCCAGCTCATCGAGGATTGTAGGCCGCAGATCACGGGCAAAATCATGAACTTTTACCATCGCATCTTGCAGCAGGGCGCGGGCGTCCTGGACCGACGCCTCCGGCGTGCCGGGATGTGAAGAGGGGAGGTTTTCGAATGCTATGCTCGCGGCTGTGAGGGCCTGCCCCACATCATCGTGCAATTCACGGCTTATACGTCGCCGCTCGGCTTCCTGAATGCCGAGAATCTGACTGGAATACTCGCGCAAATTTTGCTGAAGTCTTTGGGATTCCGCCAGTAAATCATGCATGCGGCTTTCCCGGGCGCGAAGTATTTTCTCGGACTGTTTCCTCTTGTCTACTTCGCGCTGCAAGGAGAAATTGGCATTCTCCTTGTCCTTGATGAGGTGCTGCAGGCGGATATTCGTCTCTTGGAAGCCGCGGTAAGTCATTTCAAAAGGAGAAAGTGCCTCGAGGAGAAACGTCTCGCTGGACTGCATAACCGCGGCCTGGGATTCCGTGAATTCCGCCTCGCGCAGCAATTGTATCATTGACGTCTGATGGATTCGGGTCATTTCCAACACGCCCAGACCGCCGGCCATTGCCGCACGCCCCAGCCCATTGGCCTGCGCCAGAACCTCTTCCTGGGTTTGTGCGATATAGCGGCGCAACAGCGAGCCATAGCGTAGGGTCAACTTTCGCGTCAGGGCTTTCATCGCTTTATCCCACAGCAGCGCGCCACCAGCACCAGCGCGTCATCTGTTAATTTGCGATAGCGGTTGACAATATGATTGGCAATATACGCAGGAGATTTGTTCGCGCAGCCAGTAGTATCGTATTGGCGGTCAATTCCGTCGGTAGCTAAAATCACGACATCTCCCGGGAAAATAGGTATCCTGCTGGCGCGTAGCGCCGGAAGACCACAGCCGGCAATGCCGGCAGCCAGCAACATGTGTTCGCTGCTCCGCAGACGGTCAGCGCGAAGCAGTCGTCCCTCTACATTTCCTACACCCAGCCAGGTCATCGTGCCGCTTTGGCTGTCTATTGCGGCAACAGTCAGGACGGCACCGCGGGTGCCCTTCAATGCTGTATGGCAATATTTAAGCATCGATTCGATCGTCGCGTTGACGTGGTGTTCGAGGGTGATTACCGCTATTTTTGCCGCCTCCGCCGCCAGCGGCCCGTGTCCAATGCCATCGACCAGACCAATCACCGCGCCGCCATTGGCAGCGGGGCGCACCATGCCTAAATCACCGGATACTGTCTCGCCTTCCAGTGGATCACCTGCAAAGGCGAATTCAATAGGGCCAGCGCGCGCCGCCTGTAAAAGCTGTGTCATCTTAGTGCCTCCACTTCTTCATGGTCACCGTCGTACCCTGTCCCACAACTGACATGATATGGAATTCATCCATCAGTAATTTTGTGCCTGGCAGGCCAATGCCCAGTCCCTTGTGTGTGGAATAGCCATATTGCATGGCTTGGTCTATATCGGCTATGCCGGGGCCGAAATCGCGGGCAACAACACAAATGCCGTACCTTTTTCGGTGATTACATCGACTGATGACCACTTCGCCATCCTTAGCGTGCTCGAGTATGTTTCTGGCGATTTCCGAGATAGCGGTAGCGATGACCGTCAATTCGGAACCGTCAAAGCCCAGTTGCACCGCCAGAATTCGCCCCTGTTGACGAGCGGTTACTATTTCTGCCGGGTTCCTGATGTTAATGCGCGATTCATCGGCCATGTTCCATGCTCCTTGGAGAAGCGTGGCCAGAGCGGGGTTGTCCTTCTCGGTCGGCCCGGCGGTTGGCGCGGGAGGGGGAAAGTCCGGGCCGATTTGGTGAACTGCCTGCGCGGCCCAACCTGCCTGCTTCGCCGGTGTCCTTCGCGCGATGTTCGTACAGGTTGCGGCGTCGGCGGTTGTTGAGGTGTTCAAGGGCTTCTTCCAAGTCCAAAGCAGCGCCCACATCGGCCAGCGTCAAACCCAGCTGAACCATCACAAATGCCACGTCGGGCCGAATACCGACGATCACCGTATATGCGCCGCGCAATTTCAGCATCTGCGCAACGGATTGCAATGTTCTGGTCGCAAAAGAGTCAATAACATCTAGCGCTGTAACATCAATAATGACCCCCGTTGAACGAAAACGTCCCACGCGGTCGGACAGATCATCGCGTAAAAGGCGCAGATCATCATCCGAAAGCGCGGACTGCACGCTTGCGATCAGATAGTTGCCCTGCTTAAGAATGGGTACTTGCATATTTTTCCCCAGTGTGACCTTCCGTACCCGCGCACGGCGGATCGCGGAGAACTTCATATCCCAAGAGCCGCTCGGCTTCTTCAATCCCGCCCTGTAAATCGCCGACCGCATTCACTTTGCTGAGATCTACGCCCAGTGTAACCAAGGTTTGCGCGATCTCTGAAGACATGCCAGTAATAATGACGCTGGCTCCCATGAGCCGCGATGCTTCAACGGTTTGCACAAGGTGGTTGGCAACTTTTGAGTCAATTGTCGGTACGCCGGTGATATCAACGACCACGACCTTGGCGCGCTTGTCGCGTATTCCACGTAACAATTGCTCGGTCAATTGCCTGGCGCGCCGCGTGTCCAGAACGCCGATGATGGGGAGGATTAGAAGCCTTTCACGCACTTGAAGCACCGGCGTGGACAATCTGCGGATCGCCTCCTCCTGTTGCTGCACAAAGCTCACAGCAACGGCATTGGCAATCCGGTTCGCTGCGGGTTCATACGCATCCAGCACGATGTTGAAGACTTTAAAATCGTTCTGATATTTCCTTAATAACGACCGCGCCAGAGTGTCGCGCAATAAAAGCACGATCTCCACGACCTCGTGGGTCTCCCCACCCCGCGGAATAACGCGCTCGCAGAGCGTTCGCGCATACGCCTGAAGCGCCTCAACGCTTCCGCTCTCCAGAGCTTCTACGTAATTATCATAGACGCTCGTCGCTTCTGTAAAGGTTTCTTCTTTGCTCATGCCGGTGAGCAATTCCGCTTGGGCAATGTGTTCGATCCACTCTTCGCACAATTGCATTCGGTTCTGGCGAAGATGCTCAACAAACTGTAACAGAAGCAAGTCCTTAGCTTCGTCATGTGGTACCGTAGGATGCGCCGCAAACTTGGGTGGGTTAGCGCCCTGCCGTGTTTTTTTTTCAACAATGCGTTTCATCGGACCTCCTTGCAAAGGCTTTAAATTCGGGCTATTGGATACAGTTTGTCATTCTGTAAGCACCCACCATCTTGATACTATTATAGGGCAGCCAAGTTGTCCAGCCAGTAGGTAGATACCCCATAGCGCCCAACTATATACTGCTCGACGACCTGCATATCACGCTTTGAGAGGGAATTCCGCGAGGCCGGAACGTCACGTACGGCCGCTCTCGGCCCGGTTTTATAGTGCCTCGATATACGGCAAAACAGTTGCGTTCTTCCGGCCCGCTATAGTGCGCATATCTTATCAAGCATTGGAATAATTATTGTAAAAAAAACCAAGGATGACATCATTAGGTATTATCGAGATTCGCTGCTACAATTGAATATGCGGTAGCTTGAGCATAGCACCGCATGTCGCGCGATTATCGCGGCTCCTTGGTTGGTTAGCCGCAAAATGGATTGCTCCGACGCCCCTCCAGTTCAAGCAACTACCGGCTTGTCCTTACAATTGCGATGCCCAGCTTCCAGTTGTGAATCGCTGTTCACAATAGCCACCGCTATTGGCGGCAGTTGGAGAATTACCCATGAAAAATAAAACAATTATTCTTTTGGTAGTACCACCGTGCGCTCCAGACCCTGAGGCGGCCCGCACCTTCGTCACACTTGATTCAGCCGGCGGCTTTGCGGTACTGGGCGGTACGGCAGTAGAAAACACCGGTGAAACCGCGGTCCATGGCGGGGATGTGGGAACCAGCCACGGCCCGGAAGTTATCGGATTTCCGCCGGGAGTCGTCGCTCCGCCGCATACCACACGTGCCGCCGATGAAGCTGCGCAGCAGGCGCACACGGACCTTACCACCGCTTACAACGCGGTTGCCGCGATGCCTTTCACGCATGATCTTAGCGGGCAGGATCTTGGAGGATTGACGCTGTTGCCGGGCGTTTATCGTTTCTCCTCAGCGGCCACACTCAATGGGACTTTGACGCTCAAAGACCAGGATGATCCCAACGCGCAATTCATTTTTCAGATTGGCACCACGCTGACAACCGGCAGCGACTCGTCGATTATTTCAATCAATGGCGGTGCGAGCACATGGCTGAAAGGCGCCGTTTTCTGGCAGGTGGGTGGCTCGGCAACGCTTGGGACCGACAGCGCCTTCGCACGCAATATTCTCGCACGCGATGATATCACAATCAATACGGACGCCACGATCCGCGACGGCAGCGCGCTGTCGCAATTCGGAGACATTATGCTGGATTCCAATCGAATCACAAAAGGCGATCTGCCAAGCAAGTAAGGGGCTGCTTCCAGGCTAAGGGGACTAAAAGCCCGGCCATCAGCCCAAGGGTGTGAAACATCGGCACGACGCCAAGAAATGTAATCTGCTGACTGAATTGGGCGTGGGCGATAGCATCGGCAGCTTTGAAATCCAGATTGCCGCCGGGCAGCATCACGCCTTTGGGCGAACTTCTGGTGCCGCCGGTGTATAAAATTCTGGTGTATAAAATTACCGCCAGGTCGTCGGCTTTACGCTTCGGCAGGGGACGGCGCCAGGGAATTTTCTTAAAAGAGAGGTCTTCCGTGAACATAACCTTTATTTGTCCAGATAACCAGCCATAAGATTGCTGCCATTGCTGCCATGGCGCAGCCGCCCGAAACTCAAAGCTCGCCGGTCATCCATAATGGCAATCTCTCCGGGGCGCGATTTCGCTTGTTCGATGACATTTTTCAGCAGCATTTTCCATCTTAATCCAAGCGGTCTGATACTCGGAGTTTAGTCTTATTTGCCATGAGATACAACGGACGGCAACAAACACATTAGCTGGATAAGGTGAAAAACAATATCTTCGAGCGGCAACGCTATTGGTCGAAGATGCTGTTTCTGGTACAATACGTGTGCGACTGGTCACATGGGGTGGAAGTCGGACTTTGGTAAGTGGGTTTCTTGGAGAGCAAGGATGTTTGAGTTGAGCGTTCCAGTTTGGCAATATTTCAGGCAATTGCGGTTTAGTTTTCGCGCTAATGACGACGATTGCATGGGCGGTTGCCCATGCGGAATGAAGGCTACCGGGCTTTACCGTCCGAAAATCGTTATTTTTATGGCTGGAATGAACCGATAAAGTT
>JAJZVR010000004.1:0-9274 GCA_021847065.1 Planctomycetota bacterium
GCGAAGGCGTTATGGTTGTGGATGGATTCAAAGTTTTCACTTTGAATGCTGTACCAGGTAATCTGCTGATTTTCTTCCATTGCCAGGGCCAGATCACGGATGATGTCTTCCACAAATTTGGGATTATCAAAGGCCTGCTCGGTAACAAATTTTTCATCCGGGCGTTTGAGCACGGCATAAACCGGAGCACTGGCGGCAGATTCCATAATCTTCACAAGATCCTCAATCCACAACTCGCCGGTAAAGCGGACGCGGGCACTGATTTCGCAGCGCTGATTATGGGCACCATACGCGGAAATTTCTTTGCTGCATGGGCACAAGGACGTAGCCGGGGCTTTTACGCCGAGGATAAAATCATCCGAACCGTTGCTGACACCTTCAAAGGAACAGACGTAATCCATGAGTCCGCGGGCGCCGGATACGGGAGCCTGTTTTTCAATGAAATAAGGGAAGGTCATTTCAATCAGCGCGTCATCGGCGAGAAGTTTGGTCTTCATTTCATGAAGAATAGGAATAATCTGGCCGGGGGTAATGCTGCGATGGTGCCGATTGAGAATTTCCAGAAATCGGCTCATGTGCGTGCCTTTTTTATGTTTGGGCAGCGAGACATATAAATTGATCATGGCGACGGTGCTTTGTTCCCCGCCATCGGGGGTGCGCAAGGTGATGGGATAACGCACCGATTTTACGCCGACTTTATCAATGGCGATGTTGCGTTTATCCTGCGCGGATTGCACATCCGCAAGTTTTGCGGCGGCATTTGACGCTTTATTTCCATGAGCCATATCGACGACCTGAGTCACAGCTTAACCTCCGGCACTGCAGCTTCCGCACGGCGACCGGAGATACACATCACGGCAGCGGCATTTCTGTTTGATTATGACACCTGGGTGCTCAAACAGACTCTCGTGCGAGACGGACAATGCTAGGCGGCTTTTTGCATGAAAGCAACCGGAAAAGTCCGCACCGAAATCGCGTTTACTTTTTATAAATACTGGCGGGGTCCACCTGCCGCTGGAGCACAAATTCCAGTTTTGTTTCCGCCGCATTATTGCCGGGCACAATTTTACGATAAAAGCAGGAACGAAATCCATTGTGGCAGGCCGAACCCTTTTGTCGCACTTTCATTACGACAGCATCCTGGTCGCAATCCATGAGCAGTTCCTGTACTTCCTGAATGTGGCCACTTTCTTCGCCTTTTACCCAGAATTTCTGGCGCGATCGGCTCCAATAGGTCGCTTTGCCCGTGGCGATGGTTTTTTCCAGCGACGCCTGGTTCATAAAAGCTACCATTAAAACCTCATTGGTATCCGCATCCAGAGCCACAGCTGTAAGCAGACCCGCGGAATCCAATTTGATATCCAGGGTGGTACCAAGTTCCCGTTCTTTGTTATCAGACATAAAACCTTCCAAGCAAAAGCATTTATCCCGGCGACAAATCCGCCGTTAATTCCGTCCTGCCATCGCCTATCTTAATGGGAAATCAATCTTCCGGCAGCTCTTCCATGCGTTTTAATGGTTGCACTGTAATGGCGGTGGGGTGGGTAGGACAAGCCTGTTCACACATACCACATCCGGTGCAGCCTCCGGGCTTTACCAAAACGCGGCCCGAATGAGCGCTGACGACAATGGCATTATCACCAATGGGACAGGCCTCAAGGCACAGGCGGCAATCTTCACCATGATGCCGCAAGCAGGTTTCGTGTTTAACTTCCGCCAATCCCATACGGATGGAAAATTTATCCACCAGTGTTAAAGCTCCGGTCGGGCAGGCTTTCATACATGCCAATTCATCACATACCACACACGGCGCGATGGCCGGGGCAATGTACGGATAGCCATCACCCACACAGGCCGAGGCATCAATTTGGATACATTTTACCGGGCAGGCTTCGACACAGGCTCCACAGCGCGAGCAGAGTGATTCAAACTCGCCAGTCACCTTGGCGCCCGGTGGCCGCAAAATGGTTTGCGGCTCCATCGACCGGTGCAGCCCGGGCATCATGGGAGAATCGTCATCATACGAAGGCGGGGAAAATTGGCCTTCAAATACCTCTGTAACGGGGTCCATACGACTTTCAATGAGGCTGGCTACCGGGGCGAGAATATCACTGAGGCATTTGGCAAAAAAACCGCGCCGGCCAGGATCAAGTTCCGGCGATTGCACGCGCGGCGGCGCGGCAGTGGGCTGGGCACTGGAAGCGGAAGAATCCGATACGGCGGGCGTATCGGTTTGACTGGTATTGGAGGCATCTTTTTCGGATTGATCGTCCATGTTCTGCATCATGCAAAGATTATAGCGTTTGGCTGCGGGTGTGTCGCTGGAGAAATCAATAACGGGGTGATGAATTTATCCGCGGGCGGCGGGTCTTTCGCGGCTGCCGGGGGTAATGCGGTGGCCGCGCATGGCAACGTTAAGAATCAGGGACATGGCCAGCATATCCGCAAGCATGGCACTGCCGCCATAGGACATAAACGGCAAGGTGATGCCTACAACGGGTATTATGCCTGTGGTCATGGCAATATTAATAGCGGCCTGCAGGATCAACATGGAGGATAATCCAACCACCAGCAGTCGACCGAAGCTATCTGCCGCTTCGCCGGCGGTTTCCATGCAGGAAGCGAAGAATATTAAATATAAAACCAAAATCGCGATTGCACCGGCGAATCCCCACTGGCTGCCAACGACCGCAAAGATAAAATCATTGGACGCTTCGGGCAGCAGGCCATGGCGAATTTCAACGGTGCCTTCCAGCCCCTGCCCGGTTAGACCGCCGCTGCCTTCAGCAATTTCGCTTTGGCGTTTCTGGTACAGTTCTCCGGAGAGTTGCCGATGCGTGGGCTTGCCATGAACAAACAGAGCCACGATCCGTTGTTTCTGGTAAGGCTTAAGCAGTGGATAGCAACCTGGCGCAACGGCCATGGCAATAAGGGCAATAGCCAGTAGATGCCGGAATTTGGCACCGGCGGCAATGAGCATGGCATAGAGCACAACCGGAAAAAGCAGCGCCGTGCCGAGGTCCGGCTCAATAAGAATCAGACTCATTGGAATAATGGCAAAGACAAAGGGGAGTATGAGTTTATTAAGCTGCCGCATGTCTTTGTGCATACGCAGGCACCATGCGACGGACATGACAAATGATATTTTTGCCAGTTCACTGGGTTGCAGGTCAATGCCGCCGGGCAATATAAACCAGCGGTGACTGCCTTTAATGGGTCGCGCAAAGCGCACGGCGATAAGCAGCAGTGTGGTAAAGATGAAAAAGCCGTAAGCCAGAGAACCCAGTTTCCGGTAATTGACGGTCAGCAGCAGAAGCAGAATAACCGCACCGACGAGAATGTGTATTTCCTGGCGCAGCATCAACCCGCGCCCGCAGATGCGCACCGCCATGAGGCTGGCAGCACACAGCAGAGCCACGGCCAAAAGCATCAGCCACGCCAATCGGGTAGCGACGAGTTCGGGCATGACCCGATGCCAGATGGTTTCCAGTAAAGTGGATCGGCGCGACAAGCGCGAATTCCCACCGGAGCCACCGGGCATTAATGACGGCGAATAGTCATCACGCTTGTCGGTCACGGATTGGCGGCCTCCGGCAAGTAGCCACGCTGTTGCATGAGCTGGATGCACGCTTTAACAATAGGCCCGGCAACCTGCCCGCCATAGCCGCCCATTTCCACTACCGCCGCGATAACATACTTGGGATGATCCGCGGGAACGCAGCCGATAAACCAGCCATCATCGCCCTTTACAACGGTTGTCTTGCCGTTTTTCCGGACCAGTTCGGCTGTTTGCGCGGTGCCGGTTTTCCCTTCGACCGGCAGGGTAAAGTTGACCATATTCGCAGTTCCCAATGGGCCGTGCACCACCAGATACATGCCCTTATAAATATATTTTAGATAGGAGGTATTAATGTTGATTTTGCGCGGGTGCGGGCGGTGAAACTGCTCGATAAGTTGCGGTTGCCGCCACAGCCCGCCACGCAGCAGGGCGGTATAACCGTTGGCCATCTGCAAGGGTGTAACGGCCATGGGGCCTTGGCCTATTCCCATCATGATCGCGTCATCCAGGCGTTTGATTTTGCTGATTGAATTATTCGTAGGTGGCAGATAACCGCCGGTCTCTTCCGCCAGGCCAATGCCGGTGGGGGAGCCCAGGCCATAGCTGCGATATCCGGCGACCAGCCGCGTAAGTCCCAACCTCATGCCGACATTGTAGAAAAATACGTCGCAGGATTCCTCCAGGCCGGAGACCACATCCGTCGGGCCGCGGCCATAGGGATAGGAATCATCACGAAACACATTGGGGTGATTTGGAAACAGTTCCGGACCGCAGTTCATGATGGTTTGCGGCGTAATGACGCCTTCGGTCATGGCAAAGGATGCTTCCAGCGGTTTAACGATACTGCCGGGAGGAAAAGCGCTGGACATGGCGCGATCCATTAACGGTAATCGGGGATCTGTTAACAACATTGAAAAATCTTTGTGAATGGTGTTGATGTTGTAGCCGGGCTCCGAAAGCATCAATAATACCCGGTTGTTGTTAACGGACAATACGACCACGGCGGCATTGTGCATTTGTCCGTTAAAATAGAGCAGATGCGTGGTGGGGTCTTCCAGCTTTTCTCTAAGCGCCCGCTGTAGATTAATATCCAGCGTCAGACGGATATTTTGTCCGGGGATCGGCTTGCGGTAATCCGCTTTAACCTGATGCCCCTCAAGATTTACCAGGCGCACACCGCGGGTTCCGCGCAACAGTTTTTCAGCGGCCTGCTCCACTCCCGTAGCCCCCATCGTATCGCCGGGTAGATACCCCTTCAGATGCCCGCGGGTGTCCCGCAGGCTTCCCGCAATCAGCCGCGGGAGGACAAATGCATGTTTTTCAACCACAGCCGCGGTGACTTGCCGCATATAGCCAATAAGATGCGCCCCGACATCGTTATAGGGATAAATGCGGTGTGTGCCAGCCTCCACCACCAGACCGGGATAGCGGCGGGTGTGCTTTTTGAAATAGGCGGCGGCGGCAAAGCCGATATCGGGAATGACGGTATGGGCTTCATGGGCTTCAGAGAGATCAATGCTGTTGGCCAGTCCCATCTGTTCATCAAGATCATCCGGCGACGTTCCCGTATGAACCAGATGAGAATAGCGTATTGTCCAGACATCTTCCCGGAGAAGTTGCATGCGGCTGCGGATGATGTCAAAACTATGCAGCACCAGCCCCAGTGGAACGCCGCAATGATCTGCGATGGATTCCGGCATATGGTCCAGATCCGCGTTGATTTTTCGCTTTTCAGCCGGCAAGCGGATAAGAATTTGAGCGCGGGATAATTTGCGTTGTTCCAGGCGGCGAATGGCCACAGCCGTAATCCAGAGCGCATCATGGTTCATGGCTTGATATTCAATCGCCAGATTGTAGCACGGGGTTTCCACCGCCAGGATTCGCCCGTCGCGATCCACAATTTCTCCCCGGCGGGTGGGAATCATGTAATGGCGATACGTGAAGCTGCGCGCTTCATCCCGCCAGTGCTGATGCTGAAAGATTTCCAGCGCTGCCAGGCGCGTACCGATGACGGCCATCGCCATGGCAGCGAGAACAACAAGCATAATGAGTCGCCGCCTTAACATCTGGATTGGGTACCTCTCATGTTGCCGCGAAACCCGACGATGCCCGCGCAATTGATCTTAGCGTAATGCGGCGGATTATTTCAACGAACCGCACGGATAAATATTCAATTCATGCGTGGACGGTATTACACCGCAACACCCGCAGCGCGGCGGAGAGTGTGCTTTACCGGGCGATGCCCCGACGATGCTGCATATCAAAGCCGAGCATATCACCCAGAAGAAATAAAACGCGGAAAATCCAGGGTGCCACCACAGCGGTATAGATGCTGCTGGATAGTATCACGCCGGTATAAGCCAGAATATTGATAATCGGTACCGCCCGTCCGGCCAGAAACAATGCCAAATGGCCAATTACCAACCGCCCCGCCAGAAACAGCATTACCCCCAGAAAGGTTATGACCATCTGCCCCAGCACGCTGGCGCGGAAAATGTGCATGCGGATGCTGACAATACCCAAGGCGATCATACCGGCCAGAATCGCCTCTAATCCTACGATGGATTGCCCGGTAAGGTCATACATCAAGCCGCACCAGAAACAGGCCAGCAACGCGGCATCTTTCTCCGCAAACAGGGCATAGAAAACCGCCAGCATGAAAATATATTCGATATGGAAATAGCCGAATTCACTCCATTGTCCAAGGTGCGCGGCCTGAAGGGCCGTGGCAAAATAGAGCAATAAAAAGAATGTCAGCCACCGCATAACACAGAGTATGCCGTGAAACCTCTCAGAAGGGAAGCGGATGGCATTCAGGGATTCGGGCCGTAAGTGATTTTCTTCCATTGGCTCGGCTGAACTGTCACCATCGCGTCGCTGCGAATCTGATCATACTGCTGCCGGGTTATCGGGGTGGATACCGCACCAACCTGATTCGGATCATTATGGAAACGGATGACCAATTGATCGGACATCACGTTTACATCATACATCGGCCCGTTGATGATCACTTCATTGAGCGTGCCGGTTTCATCAGGCTTCAGTGACCATGGGCCGACGGAGCTGATAAGGGCCTGTGTATCGGGCAGAATGTTGGACGACGCGGGGATTGGCACATCAATAGCCGATCGACGGTGCGTGCCGTCTATGACACTTAAAGTGAAATGGGATGGCGCGGTCAAATCAACCGGTGGCTGCTGATAGGTGCAGCCCGTCAGCAGCAGACCTGCGACCCCAACGAGAACGATATGCTTAACACATTTCATTACCACGCCTGTTTCCCCTTATCATTAAAAAGGACATCCCTGTATTTCCCAAGCATAATCAATGCCTGACTCTTTTGCATCCATGCCAACCGCGACTACAACGACTTTAGATTAAATACCAGCGTTCCAGTTATCAGTGGACGCCGCGGAGCGGTAAAGGCCTCATCAAAATCAAAAACATCCCGAAAGTCTTCAATATTGTCTTCCGGTGTTTTGTGCATAATACCACATTCCACCATCGCGAAAACAATTTTACCAAAATCCATGGTAGTGTGAATATTCCAATGCGCCAATACCGCGCCGGCCAAAATTCCGTATTGGCGGATGGCCAAGTCGCGCAATCCCCGGGCTAAATCCTGCCCCGATACATGGCGTTGACCGTCGGGTAATTCTTCGCCGGTGCCGGCGGGATGCACGCATTGCACGGTTAACGCCAGGCCCTCCCGCACAAATTCAAATGCCTCCGGTGGGTACAGCGTCTGTTGTGCCACTTCAACAATCGATTTTTTCGTAAGCTTGTTCATTACCTGCACAAATCCCAATAAGGCGAACAAAGTCGTCCGCGTCGGCTGATCTATTATATACGATTATATGCGAGACCGGGCCTACGGGCGCGGCGGTGCCGCAGTCAAAGGTTCTCGCGGGCCTGTGGCCACGTCAAATATTATACCTCGAAGCAACTCGTTAACGTCTTGGCGGCGTGTGATAAGGCGCGAAAACAATTGGGACTGCCAGGAATGTCATTTGCGGGTATTGATAAAACCGGTGCCGCGAACGCGCGCCTCACGAAGTAATTTCTTTTTTACATTATTCCAACAGATGTAAATCACATACCTCCGGCTTGCCGGTGGCGTCATTAAGCTTCCACGCCATTGGCGGATGTTGCTGACGCGGCCCACTGGAGACGATAAGATAAATCAGATTCGGCCAAAGAGCGTTAATGTCGGTTTGACTGAGCATCGGGATCTGGTCGGGATGAGAGTGATAAATTCCAATAATCGTTAACCCCTGTTCGGAAGCCTGTTGTTCTGTGCGCATCCAATGCCGCGGATCAATGCGGTACGCTCGCTTGCGTGTTTCCGCCGCCGCGGCATTGGCGGCGGGTATTACATCACTAACTGTAATGATATTGCCCCTCGCGTGACCAATGAGAAATCCGCACGCTTCGCAGGGATAATCGCGTTGAGCGTGATTCTGCACAACGGAGATAAAGTGCTGGGAAATACAGAGCGTTTTTTTTGTATTCGTCATAAGAATCATCTTTTGCCGGCTGCACATAGTTGCAGACACGCTTTTCGCATATAGAATATAGGGGAATTTCAAGTCGCTGTCTCTTCGGAACGAGAGGCGGGTGTGATAAACATGGGGGCCGCCGCGCTATGCAAGATGGTTTGCCTGACATTCTCCAACTCGCAGAAATGCTTCGCTTAAGTGACGTGGAGCATGCCGCCTTGCAGCGCCACGTTCCCACATTAACCCAACACGTTGAAGCTTTTGTCGATCACTTTTATGCATGGCTCGGATCGACCCCGGCAACGGCGAATTTTCTAGCTCCATTGCCTCCAGAGCACTTGGATCGCTTGAAAGGTCATCTCGCGGAGCATTACCGCATGATGTTGTCAGAGCATCTTGACCCCCTGCGTGCCGAGAAACTCGCAGCACTGGGGCAGTTTCACCATCGTCTGGGCCTGTCGATATCGTGGATTTCCGCATCATATGCGGTCTTTGCGCAGGACTTGAATCAGGTTCTGCTGGATATTCCGCTGGAGGATCGGGAAATACTCCGCAACGCCATTTACAAGCGGCTGCACCTTGATGAGGGCTGGCATTTGGCGGGATATCGGCGGGCACACATGGCGGGAATTCAGTTGCGCGACGGATTTTATGAAGCCATACGCATTACCAATCAGGTATTAAGCAGTCACGCGTCCGTATCGGCATTGCTTCATGCTGTGGTTCACACACTGGCACGACACCTGAAACTGCCGCTGGTATGGGTAGGAACGGTCGATCCATATACGAAATGGGTGCATATTCGCGCGGCGGCAGGCCCGGCGAATCATTATGCGAGAAAACTGCGGATATACAGCGAGCCAACTTGCGCGGAAGGGCGTGGGCCAAGCGGAAAGGCATTGGTCACAGGAGCAGTCGTGGTAACCGACTGGCGCGAGGCGAATCCTTCCATCACCCCATGGATTGAACGAATTCGTCACTTTGGCATTACCGGCAGCATGTGTGCACCATTTAAAATAAAAAACGGACAGCAGGGGCTGTTAAGCATTTACAGCTCAGATGCGGCACCGTTTCCCGTAGGGGCAGAGGAATTGCTTGTACGTCTGGCCGCCGATATCAGTGTGGCGTTGGACCGGATAAAGAACGACCGGGCACTAAAACGATTGCAAAGCTATCAGCATGCGCTGGAGCAAGCCAATCGGATATTGCTGACCGA
>JAJZVR010000004.1:9374-38850 GCA_021847065.1 Planctomycetota bacterium
ACCGAGGCGGCCAATCGTCTTCTGGATGCGGTGCAGCAACCCATTCAATGGGGCGACGAAGTAATTTCCGTCGGTGCACGGCTGGGATTTACAGTTTACCCATTGGACAAAGCTGATCGAACCGGTTTATTGCGCCATGCGGACGCAGCACTTTATAACGCGAAAGAAGGGCAACATCCGATTCAAATATTTGAATCGGTGTTGGCGGAGCGAATAGAGAAACGCTTTCGCATTCGACAGAGCTTTCCAGCGGCACTGGCTGGGGGAAAAATAGAATGTTTTCTCCAGCCACAAGCCAATATGCGAACCGGTAAGCTGGAGGGAGTGGAACTCCTGGCCCGTTGGCATGAAGGAGATAGCTGGATATCGCCCGGGGAATTTATACCGATTATCGAAGGCGATCCCGGCTTGATCCGTGAACTGGATCGATTCGTCATTTCCCAGGCTTTGGCCTTAGGCAGAAATATGTCAGCCTGTGGTATTGATGTCACCATCAGCGTCAATATCGGCGCGGCACATTTGTTGCGGCCAGATTTTCTTGGCGACCTGGATAAATTAATTGGCACGTCAGCGGATTACTCATTTCTGCGATTGGAGATAACGGAAGGGTCTGCCTTAAAAAATATTTCTTTGGCCATCTCCCGTCTGGCGGCGATAGGATCGCGTGGATTATCGACCAGTTTGGATGATTTTGGCACCGGATATGCTTCCCTGCTGTATGCCGCGTCGCTGCCGGTACAGGAATTGAAACTCGGTCAGGAATTCATTCGCGGGTTACTGAATAAGCCGTCGCATTTGGCGGTAGCGATTTCCACGATTCAATTTGCCCGGATCTCCGACCTGTCCCTCATTGCCGAGGGCGTGGAAACTCAGCAGGAGCTGGACACCTGGATGCGCCTTGGTGGTGAACGTATTCAGGGGGCGTTCCTGGCTAAAGCCATGCCGACAATTGAGTTTCTGCCTTGGCTTCGTAATTTGCAATTGACGGAAAACAGGTATCCGCCGGTTTATCTCGCCGAGGACTATCCCTTGCTGGCAATACAGGTTGAGCGATCGTGGCAGTTGCGGCTGCCGCGGAGTATCATTCCGCCTGCCGACGACGATCCAACGCATTGGCCAGTGCCGGAATTCAAGCATTGCCCGCTGACGCACTGGGTTGAGAATCGCCGCAATCGTTACGGAAAATTAGAAGAATTTCAGATTGCGGACGCCGAACACCGCATGTTTCACCAACGCTATGACAGCAGTCCAGTGGAGGCAGGGGGGCAGGATATGACACATTGGACGCAGCGGCTTGATAATCTGGTAAAGGCCATTGACCATGAATTGCTGTGTAACGGCAATCAGTCGTATACTTGATGATCAAGAGGCTATAATCAACATAAATAGGGCGTGGTGTTCGCGTCTAAACTGGAGAATAAATAATGGCTGATTCTTTGCCCGGTCATCACAGCCCGCAAGCTAAGGGCGCATCTTCGATGAAAATCAATGTTGATCCGAAATGGGAAATTCATCCACATGAGGTGCACAAACTTAAAAACTCCGAAGCCGAGATTTTAATATTGGATGTCCGGCAACAAAAGGAATGGGATCACGCACGTATTGAAGGTGCCATGCTGATTCCGCTGGATCAATTGCCGCAGCGATTGGCGGAGCTGGAAAAATGGCGTGGCAAGCGCATTGTCGTGCATTGCCACCACGGTGCGCGGTCTTTACGCGCCACGGCTTGGCTGCGGCAGGCCGGCTTTGAACAGACACATTCGATGGCCGGCGGTATAGATGCCTGGAGTGTGCTGGTGGATTCGAGCGTTCGGCAATATTAAATTTAGAACCAAACGCGGTATTTTGTTGGCGGCACGATGCACGCGTGCCGCCGACACAGGCTACTTTTTACGGTCCATAACGGTATCGGCCAACGCTTGCCGCGCTTCGAGCCGTTTGAGATGGCGGCGTACCAAGGTTGTATCAATCAGGCCACCCACGGTGCTGGCACAGATATACAAGTTTAATCCGGAAGGGGCATTGTATAAAAACAGGGGGAACAGAATAACCATAAACTGCGAAATTTTCTGGGTTTGCGCCTGTTGCGGATCCGTTGGCGTGGGCGCCAGCCTCATTTGAAATCTCATCTGGAAGAAAAACACAATACCCAATAATACCGGCAGGAGATTAATAGAGATAAAATCCTGCCCATGATAAGTATATCCCAGGAACCAGACGGAAAACGGCGTATGAAACGTGGCCAGCGTATCGGGGTTGGCCAGATCGGTAATCCATCCAGGAATAAAACCTGCCTGCCGCAGATCAATATCCACCGCCAGCCCGGAATACAGGGCGATCCAGATTGGCATTTGCAGCAACATGGGTAAGCATCCCAGCACACTGGCCGCGGGGTTAATATTGCGTTCCTTGTACAACGCCATAATTTCCGCCTGTTGGCGCTGTTTGTCCTTGGCAAATTTGGCACGGATGCGGTCCATCTCCGGCTGCACTTTGGCCATCTTGCGCTGCATGGTCGTCATGTTAACCTGCCCCCAACGCGTCAGGGGATGCAGCAACAAACGCACCGCCAGCACCAGAATCATGATGGCAACGCCATAATTACCAACGATGTAATGATGAATTAAATCCAGAATTTTCAGAATAATCAGCGACAGCCAGGAGAATGTGCAGAAAGCGCAATAGCTGCCACGGCCAAAATCAATAACCGCCAGGTATTTGTACAAATGATACTCTTGGGCGGGTGTGCCGGGATTCGCTTTGGCGGAGCCCATTAAAAGCGAACGCTTCAGTGGCCCCATATACACCGCCAGTGGCATGGCGGTGGTCGCATTTGGAGCCAGCAGCAGATTTTTACTGGTAACGCGCACGGCCAGGACGCCACGCGGGTTGGCCTGCGGAGCTTCAGGATCCACCCGTTCCAGTGTGGCTGATTTCAAATAATTAATGGCGGGAATCTGGCTGCCGTTATCCAGTGGGAGCAGTTTAACAGGCCCATACGGCATTGGCCGCATAATACTGGTGAAGAAACGGTTGGATGATGCAATCCAAAGCAGGCGGTTCTGCCCGGTGAAATCTCCCAGCGGTACCGGCTGTACATCGGCCCCCAGTAGTGGCTGAACTCCGGGATGAGGAAAGCCGGTGGTATCCATGTATTTGCTGGCGGTGCGATAGCCCGTGCACCAGAAGGTACGCAGGTCCGCTTCACGATCCAACTGCGGCAAATTGGTTGGCCCTAGCATGCGCACCCGGACGGTTTCGGGTTTGTTGGTGAGGTTTTTAATTTCCTGGGTAATGGTAACTTGATAATCCCGCGGGTTAAGCTGGAAAATCTTTTTCAGTAAGACCAGCGGTTTGTTGTGGCTGTCTTCAAGTTGCAGTTCCAGTACCGCTTTGGTGGCACCGGGCTTTACGGGCGAGACATACGACCATGCCAATTCGCCCACATCATACCGCGCTCCGTTGACGGTAATGGCCCGCGTGGAATATGGCAGTGGTGATCCTTTCCGGTGGGTCATAAGCACCAGCGGTTTGGATGAATTAACCGATTCGCGATATTGCAGCGCGTTTAGTTCCACCCGCTTGAGACCGGCCGAGACATTATCCACCCACATGGCCAGAAAAAAGTTTTTTCCTTCGGCTTTAGCACTTGAGCCTAAGCGCACCACCTGCGCCGGGACTGCAACGACCGGTTCAATTTTTGGCCCTTTGGCATTTTGCGAGCTTGCAGCAGGCACCGGTGCCTTATGTTTGCCGAAAAAGTGGCCCATGACTAATTGCATACCGATGCCGGCAATCAGGGCAATCAGCACAAGCTGGATGATTTTTTTTATATCCATAATCTTTCCATTGCTCAAGGTGAGGTTAATGCCGCTCTCTCAATTAGGAGGGGAACGCAGCCGGGGCCGCTTAAGCACCCTCCAGCAGTCGCTGGCCTAAAAAGTTGTCCAATGCATCAATTGATCGCACCTTGTCCACGGTGGTGTTAATGTCATACGCCATGCGGATAAATTCCACATGCCCCGGATGCAGAATGACGAAGCTTGAACGCGGGTCATGGTCGCGCGGCTGCCCGACACTGCCGACATTAATAACCGCTTTTTCCTCAGTTATGTCATAGCGATTATTGAGATCATCGGGTGAATAAAAATCTGGCTGGGCCACAAAAACGCCCGGCACATGCGTATGGCCGACAAAGCACAAATGACTGACACGCTCAAAAATCAGCGCGATTTTTTGAGAGGCTGAATAAATGTCATCGGGGAAAATATATTCATTAATGGGCCGCCGGGGTGATCCGTGCACAGCCATAAATCGCGGGTGCATCATGCGTGTCTGCATGCCGCCGAGATAACGCCACCGTCGATTACGTCGGGTGCGGTCAGGATCGCTTTCAAACTGCTGGCGCGTCCAGTATGCCGCGTTTTCCGCGGCGGTGTTAAAATTAAAGGGTTCATAGAAAATGGCGAAATCATGGTTGCCCATGATGGTGAATTCACAATTTTCAATGACGGTGTCCAGACATTCCAGCGGATTGGGACCATAACCGATGACATCACCGAGACAGCAGATATCTGTGATATTCCGGCGGCGTATTTCCTCCATGACCACGGTGAGGGCTTCAAGGTTGCCGTGAATGTCTGAAATAATGGCAATGGGTTGCTGCGGTGTTTCTGCTTCAGCAGCAGCCGGTGCGGGCGTAACCTGCGTTTCATCACCGTTTTCGTGCGCGTGGCGAACGCTGGAAAGAGAAGCGATTTGTTCCGCGTCATTCTGGTTGCTCATGTCTGTCTAACCGGGCGTTACCCCGTCCAAAGTCCTGCCATCTGGCCGTATAAGGTCACTGGTTATCTTAAACCAATCAACCAGACGCACAAATCCAGTGCGTATGCTAGTTGACCATACGCCAAGCCGTCAAACGACTCGAAAATTACAAATTCGCAATCGGGCTGTTTACATCGGTTACTATCCGCGCACGCACCAATATTCAACGGTGAAACACCGACTAAAGGCAATGCCTCCCCGCGATTAAGATTCAGTAAAAAATCCAATTGGGCGGTGAGGGGCTCGCACACTCGTAAAACATCTGAATTTTCCGAGGTTTCAGATATGGTTGGTGCAAAATCCGGTGCAGTTGGTAATAACCCTAATGATTTGGCGTTAATTCTCTTGTCCATTGCGGAGTTACCAGCGGAACAAAAACAGGCGTTGGCCAAGCTGTTGGCCCCGGCAGCGGAAAAACTTCCGTGATGGCTTGGACGGGATGCTTCCGAAAAAAGCGAAGGAACGGCACCGAAATAACTTCCCGATATGGAAATCGTCTATAATTTGGATGTAGGGACAGAATGCCCATGCCGAGCGACTTCAATAGCGTCTGTGGCCATTTCCGCTCGTCGGCGTAACTGCAACGGGGCGACGACTTTGCCAGCCAGCAAAGCGGCTCCTATAAAACCGGCATCATTACCCACCTCGGCGATCCTAATCTCTGCCCTTGGTGGTTCTATCTTCCAATACTGCTCGCGAAAGTGTCGTTCCACCGAATCCAAGAGTAATTTGCCCGCAGCGGCCAATCCTCCCCCAAGCACAATAATCTCCGGATCCATCAGGTGCGCGGCGTTCACACAACCTACCGCGATGAATTTGCAGGTCTCGTCCCAAATGTTTAGCGCGAGCGTATCACCCCGGCGGGCGTGCTCGGCTACATCGCGGGCAGTGGGGCTGCCGGTCTTGAACGCGAGGTTCCGCAAGCTCGAAGTGGCTTTGCTATTCTGCAAGACTTGAATTGCTCGGCGATGAACCCGGCTTGCGGAAGCGTAGGCTTCAAGGCATCCGCGCTGCCCGCAGCCACATAATTCGCCTTCGGAGACCACGATCGAGTGACCAATCTCACCAGCCATGCCGGTATGGCCGTGGACCAACTGACCGTCGAGAATCATACCGCTGCCGACTCCGGTACCCAGCGTGATCATAATCATATTGCGTATGGTACCGGCTCTCCCGGCACCGGCCATACATTCACCAAAAGCTGCGGCGCGAGCGTCGTTTTCCATAATTGTCGGCTTGCCTAAGGCTTTGCTGACAAGATCACACAATGGAACAGAGTCCCACCCTGGAAGATTGGCGCAGCGGATGACGACCCCCGTGCTTTTCGATAACGACCCGGGCGACGCGATGCCGATGGCCGCAATCTGATCTATATTAACGCCAGCCTGATCCACAGCCCTGTTAGCGGCGCTGACCATGTTGGCAATGACCGCATCCGGGCCGTGACCAGTCGGCACGCTGATTTTTTTCAGTACGTTGCCTTGCGAATCCACGATTCCCGCTTTTATATTCGTTCCCCCAAGGTCTATCCCTATGTATAAGCCTTCACGCATAACCACCAATTCTTTCAAACACACTGCGACCAATATATTATATCACGGTGGCCTCCGAAAGGGGCCAACGTAAGGCTATCCCATTCGGTTCGGTTGGTAGTATTGGCAATATTGGTGAGTAATGCGCATTATTTATCAATAGGCGTTGTAATACACTACTGGGCACACGCATGGGTTACAGGGGACAGGTTACTGGGTAGGTGTGGCGTTTCGGTCTCTTCGGTTTTTAGGGGCCGGGGCAAGATGCTCAAGTTAGGGACGCAAGGTGGCCAAGATGTCCAAGTTAGAAAGGCAAGGTGTCCAAGTTGGACAAGTTGAGAAAAGGCTTGATGGCAGCGGGTTTGGTTCAAGTGTGCCAAGATGGCCAAGTTGTTTTATGGGGGGGGGCTGCCGATGTTTTAGGTTACAGGTGACAGGTTGCAGGTAGAATGCGGGCGCGGGCGTCGAAATTCTACCGGGTACATTGCGATCCTCATGGCTGAGACGGAACCATTGATGCAGGCATATTATTCACATGTCAAATCCCGGCGAACCGGGATGCGGCATCGCAACAATCATTAGTGGTTCCGGTGTCGTGGAAGGCTATAGGGTTGCAATGAGGGGGATAACGGCGTGACTGCACTAAAAAGTCAAGGATTTGGCCCACAGAGCCCTTGCGGAATCTGTCACCGGTCCAGTTGGTATCACATTACCTCCGCTGGTTTCCAAGACACAAAGCCTTCGATGGCCTCATATTCAGCCAAACCGAGCCTATTGAAAATTTCCGCGGTTCCGCGGTTGCGATCTTCCGCACGTTGCCAAAATTCCCGCTGATCCGTTCCGGGAAACATGGCCCGATCCTTTTGGCTTTGATGTTTGAATATCGCGTCGCGCTTACGCGCCAGCTCGCCGGGGCTTAACGGGATCGCCATGTCAATTGACTCCGGCTCCCATTCCTGCCACGCACCACGATAAAGCCAGACTTCCGGTGATTCCTTGCCATGCTTTGGCTTAAATAATTCAAGTGCCCGCACGAGCGCCTCAAGGCATGAGCGATGCGTGCCATGCGGATCGGATAAATCACCAGCGGCATAAACCTGGTGCGGCTGAAGCTCATTGAGCAAATTCAGAATAATCTCCACATCCATATCGCTGATGGGATCTTTTCGGATCAGGCCCGTTTCATAGAATGGCATATCCAAAAAATGCAATTGCCGCGGCGCAATGCCGCAGGCGCGTGCCGCAGCCCGAGCCTCACACCGCCTGATGAACGTCTTGATGGTGCGCAGCGGTGGTGAATCGGAATCGCCGGCTTTCTTACCGACAACAAATTCTTCCAACTGCCGCTCCAGGCGTTCCACCGATGCCGCATCCAATCCAAAGCCGCGGTTAAATTCCCGTACAAAATCCGCATAGCGCAGAGCGTCGGCGTCAAAGATGGCGATATTCCCGCTGGTCTGGTAGACGATATGCACGTCATGGCCCTGATCTACCATGCGAATGATGGTGCCGCCCATGCTGATGACATCATCATCCGGATGCGGGCTGAAAACGAGAATTTTCTTCGGGAAAATGGCATCACCGGGGCGGCGGATGTCGCCGGGGCGATGCAGGGATTCCGGTTTGCCGGCGGGCCAACCTGTGATTTTTCCCACCAGTTCCCGGAATACCCCCAGGTTGATGTCATACGCGGGGCCTTGGCCAGCCAATAAATCCTGCAAGCCATGCTCGCCGAAATCTTCATCCGTCAATTTCAGAATAGCCTTGCTGAGCTTCCGGGCCAGCCAGATCACCGCCCGCTTGGTCATTTCCGGATTCCATGGCACGGGACCTGACAGCCACGGGGATTTTATGCGAGTGAGGTCGGCGGCGGCCGCGCCATCAAGCACAAATTGAACCTGTGGATGTTGCTGCAAGTAACTGGCCGGCAGATTAGCGGTGATTGCCCCTTCCACAGCTTGGGCCACAGTCGCGGATTTGTTTTCGCCAAAGGCCATAAGAATGATGCGGCGTGACTCCAGGATCGTACCGACGCCCATGGTGATGGCGCGGCGCGGCACGTATTGTTCCCCATAAAAATCACTGGCCGCATCCAGGCGGGTCACACGGTCCAACGCGATCAGCCGGGTTCGGCTGTCAGCGGGAGAACCCGGTTCATTAAAGCCGATATGCCCGGTTCTGCCAATGCCGAGCAATTGCAGGTCCAGCCCGCCAGCGGCGCGAATCTCTTCTTCGTAGGATTGGCAATATTGGGTCAATTGCTCCGGCGGCAACCGACCATCGGGGATATGCACATTATCGGGGTGAATATCAATGTGGGAGAACAGATTTTCCCACATAAAGCGATGATAGCTCTGTGCGGCATCGCGGGCAATGCCGTAGTATTCGTCAAGATTAAACGTGATGACATTGTGAAAGCTTAAAGATTCTTCCTTGTGCAGCCGCACTAATGCGCGATATACGCCCAGCGGCGTGGAACCCGTGGCCAAGCCCAGTACGCAGAGCTGGCCGGACTCGGTGCGGGCCTTGATCAACCGGGCGATTTCCTGGGCGACCACCTTGCTGGCGTCCTCGGCTTTAGTGAACACCGCCACCGGAACTTTTTCCGGACTCTTCCGGAGCGTAGCAAGCCGGAGAACAGCGGATGCAGGAATATTTGCTGTAGATGTCGAACTGCTCATGATTTTGAAACTCCAAATATTAACATTAAAACTAAATAATGAACATCAATGCGCCCCACACGTTTATGTGCAGGTGATGCAGTTTAAGATAAGGTTCATACTCCAAAAATGCGATTCATAATACCTCCATCAAAATCTATTATACCATAATTATTATCCAATGTAATAATATTTGCGTGAGATCGGCTAGCAGAGGACGTCGAATTGCTTCTAAAGCAGGTTAAACAACCTGCTAATATTTTGAAACGATTGCGCCGTGAAAGTTGACTCGGCATGAAACGCTGGTTCATCTTGGGGCATTTTTGGTCTCCGATAAAATAAGCAAGCAATATCGCACGGTTATACAATCTCCGGCCGCTTACCGAGCCAGTGTTGCTCAATTTCCTCCAGGGTCCGTCCTTTGGTTTCTGGAACGAGCTTCCAGAAAAATATGGTGGCCACCAGGCAGATGGCGGAGAACGTGAAAAAGCCGGTACTCATTCCGAACCTGCCTACAAACCATGGAAAGAGAAAGGCACTCATGGCGTTCGTGGTCCAATTGGAAAATACAGCGATCGATACCGCCCGGCCCCGAATGCGGTTGGGAAAAATTTCCGATGTCAGAACCCAGATCACCGCACAAATTGAAAGTGCCACACACGCCATATATGCCCCCAGCACCGCCACGATCCAAATACCCGAAGCAAGTTTCAGGACAAACAGAAGCCCCGTGATTGCCAACGTCAGCGTGACTACCGCCATTCCCCAGAGCAGCAGTGGTCGGCGTCCCCAAGAATCCACCTTCCAGATGGCAATGAGCGTGAAAACCAGATTGATGATGCCCAGTGCAACCTGATATTGCATGGCACTCCCAATTTTGAGACCCGCATGTTCAAGGATCATCGGCCCATAGTAAACGACGATGTTAACGCCCGTGAGTTGCCCGAAAACCGACAAACCTATCCCCACGATCAAAGCTGACCGCAACCCCGGCTTGAGCAACTCCCGCAGCGAGCCTTCTTCTCTTGAAGCCGCCTTCCCAATCTCCGTGACCTCTGTACTGGCTATTTCCCGCCCGCTGATATGGGCGAGGATTTGAAAGGCTCGTTCCATCCGTCCCTTCTGGGCCAACCAACGCGGGCTTTCCGGTGCCGCCAAGAGCAGCATAAGAAACAACGCCGATGGTATCATCGCGGCGCCAAACATGCCACGCCACACCTCCGACACAAGTGCCAAATGTAGACTGCCAATGCCACTGAACGCGCCGACATGTGTTTCCGAAAAACTCAGCAGCATCCAGTTGGAATAGTAAGCCAAGAGGATGCCGACGACGATTGAAAGCTGGTAAAGCGATACTAATCGTCCACGAACTTTGGGCGGAGAGAATTCGGAGATGTACATCGGTGCCAGAACCGATACCACACCAACGCCAACTCCACCGATAATTCGCGCCCAGATCAGGAAGTTGAATGACGGGGCGACCGCTGCGAGGAACGCGGAGAGAAAAAAGAGGATTCCTCCGATGATCAGCATAGGCTTACGCCCAAACCGGTCGCCCGCCCACCCGGCTACAACCGCCCCCAAGACACAGCCAACCAGTGCGGCGCTGCCGAACCACCCTACGGCAAGTTTGCTCAGAGCAAACTGCGTGGCCACAAAGCCAAAAGTGCCGGAAATCACGGCGGTGTCGAATCCGAAGAGCAGTCCACCGAGTGATCCAACCAGGCAGATACGGAGAAGAAACGGCATGCTGCCCCGATCCGGAACGCTCTGCTGTTTCCATTTTTCCACTGGTGTCTGACAATTCATATTTTGCATGTCCGCTTCCGCCTTGCAAAAATTACCCGCACGGTCTTTGATCGATCTCTGTATTCGCGAACAACTGGTCCACAAAAAGCCATGGACCGGCATTGACGGCATGGATCTCCTGTCCACGGCACAACAAGTGTCCTACCCCGGCAAACTTACGGCCGAAAGTGCGGTGTCGGGGGCATTATACCTATCCCTTCGCCGGGGGCCTTCCCCCCACCGTGCGCAGATACTTCTGGTAGCCCTCGTAGAGCTTCACGCTCGGCGGGCCGCCCGGTTGCCGCGACATTGCCGGTGAGCTCATCATACCCGTGAATTCATACTGCAGGGTCTTCTCAAAACCGGTGAGATGGTCGAGGACAGTGGCGATCTGCCCAACTGGCCGGGGGTACAGCTCGTTGCCGTTCCGGAATACAAACGACTCCAGATCAAGCCAGAAATGTGTGCCGGCTCGATCGCACAGCGATTGCAGCAGCGCCGCTGCTTGCACGCCGGTTAGGTCTCCTTTGGGCATACGCTGGAACCCGAATGTTGCGAGGATATCCAAATTTGGCAGCAGTTTACGGTAAGCTGCCTGGGCACCCTGCAAGCCAAAGGAATTGGTCGCCAGCATCACGGGTTTATTGGGCGCCAGTCGGCGCACGTAGGCGGTAAACTCCCGGAAAAATCGGACCATGTTGTTTCTTTGCGCGGGATTCCCCAAGTTACCGAATTGTTCCTCGCTGACATACCAGCCATAAAACGATGGATGATGTCCATAGCGTTCCCACAGCTCGCTGGCCACCCGCTGGTGCCAGTTGAGCGAAGCCAGGCTGTAATCAAACCACGCATACAGCCCCACTCCCGGCATGACCTCCATTCCCAACCGATCGGCCTCGGAAAGAACCGCCTCCAGTGGATCACGGCAGGCGATCGGCATGCGACCAGGAAACAACTGCGATGGGTAGAAGGACTTACCGTGGTAGCCCGCAGCACCAATGTGGTGGTGGTTGTCATCCCAAAACATATTCTGCACCACTATCAGGTTCTGATTGACCTGGTACATGGCCCGCACCAACTGCCGCCACTGCGAGGCTGTCATCTTAGCCAGTTGAGCATTGTAAAGTTTGCCTTCCTGCTCGCTCCAGTGATAAAACTCGATCCACGCACCACCCAACTGGCGTGTGGAGCGCACATTGGAATCCATTATTTCCATCGCCTGTGTAGTACGGAATATCCGCCCGCCGGATCGTGCCACCAGAATTACCCGACGATTCCCGGCATATCGTCTTACATCCCAACCAAACCTCACACCTGCGGCGCTTCCGTCCGGAATGGCCACGGATTCGCGGTGCAACATGTTTTCGGGTGCCTCAGCATCCACGTAAAATGTGAATTCGTATTTACTGCCGGTGTGATCGCGGTTCCAAACTGCTCCGCGCACATCCAAGGTAATTTGGTTGGTTACTGGCCCGGGCGGAATGAGCGTCAGGTCAACGATTGGCCTTCCTGTCGTGGAAATCTCCGCCGGGCGGGCGGACACGGCAAGCAGTGGCCGCTGGGCCAAGACGAGACCCGTCCCCAAGGCGGCGGAAAACTTCAAAAATTCGCGGCGAACCGCCAGCGAATTTCCGGTGGAAGACGCTTCCGATTCTTGATCACAACTCATTGTTGCAGGCTCCTGATAGTAAAACGCTCCACAAAAAACAGCAACGTCGAACGACCGGAAATCCAGAGATGCCAAGCCGCGCGTAACAGCGGCATTCTCTTCTGTTTAAGCGGCTGATCCAGTGCGACAATCAATCACAAACTCACTCCACGGCCGTGTCTGCAAGGTACTTGGAACAAAGGAGCAAGGCACGCGGCAAATGGAAAAACGTCTTCCATTTTCCGCCCTTGAGCGTATGCGTCACTTCGCCACGGCGATTGAGATAGCCGAACCATTCGCCGTACTGGGAATCTGGAAAGTGGCTCCAAGTCCATTCGTGAATCTTTTCGAACCAACCTCTGAACTCACTTCGGCGCGTAAGCCGAAAAGCCATCGCGGTTGCTATCAGGGCCTCACAATGGACCCACCACAACTTCATATCCCATTGCAACTCCAGATGTGGCCGTCCCATGGCATCCATAAAATAGAAAATGCCACCAAATTCCTTGTCCCAACCATAATCCAGCATTTTGATCAGTACATCAGCCGCTTTCTGGACCGCGGCTGGATGACCCACGCGTTCCGCGGCCAGCATGATCATCCACATCGCCTCAATGGCATGCCCCGGATTAAGATGGCGACCGGCCATGGACGCTAGATCAAATTCACCTTCCACGGGACGATTCTCAAAGAGAATCCCCATTTTTTCATTCCAAAACGTATTGAAAACAAAATCAATGCTTTGGCGCATCAGGGAACGGTACGATGTGTCGCCCAGGCAATCCTCCAGCACCACGGAGAGATTGATCTCCATCATGTAATACCCAAGGGTTTGCATGGCATTGCGTCCGGGAAGGGATTTTTCCCATTGCTGCTTGGGAAAATTCTTCCGGCTTTGGTAGACAGCAAAACTGTGCAGGGCTTCTTCCCTGGCCCGTTGATCTTGCGTTGCCCGATAGTAGGCCGCGGCACCCATGGTCGCAAAACAGTCCGAAAAGATGCTGTAGGGCGCGGTGGCGGGAGTTCCATCGCGCGCCAAGCTGAAATAATATCGCCCCTGTGCGTCCTTACCATGTGCGATCAGAAAATCGTAACCGCCCTGGGCGATATGAAGCCAATCGTCGCGCTGTTCAAATGTGGAATACAGCTCGGAGAACATCCAGACATTCCGCCACTGCAGCCACATGAATTTTTCGGTGTCAAAAACAGTGCCATCGCGGTCGAGACAGTTGAAATAGCCGCCAAACTGGGGATCAATAGAATACCGCTCCCAAAATGGGATGACATTTTCCCTAAGTGTACGCTCGTATTGTCGGGCGAATTCCTTCATAATTGTCCCTTCTTAAAATAATGACAATATTATTAAGATTGTACGTTAGCATCAAATTGCGTTAACCCTCTCATCAACCTCCAGGCGAACGCGATTCGCCGTTAACGCCGTGGGGGAAACTCGACGGAAACACAATCCAAATGGCCGCTGGTAAACGTCAGGGGAACCATCACCCACGAATGTTTTCTTATGCTTTCGCAAACCCGTCCATTGATCGTGGCGTGGATTCCGCCCTTCCCCGGCAGCCACAACCGAAGAGTCGCTGGCGTCGTGTTTGACGAATGAATGCTGGCGACCAAACGGTGATGGGAAGTCCGCACGCTCCCGGGCTCCACGTAAGCCCCACCCTTAACATCGAATGGCAGGCAACAGTTGAGCATCGTAAAGTACATGCTATCGACAGACCAGTCGTCATCATGAACCTTGGCCCGAAGAATCGTCCCCGTTTGGATCATTGCTGGCCCCACGTCACCCATTTCAATGGCCACGCGCCCGAAACACGGCCAGTTTAGCCGGTGCGTCCAGTGTGGATGATGAAGTTTGAACTGTGACCACACCTTCCGGGTGGGCGTAGCTCTGGGCGGAACCACACCCCAAAGGGTCGGCCAAATTTGCTCCAGCGTATCCGGGTAAATAACGTTCCAATTGCACGGTTGCCTCCCGCCGCCTGGGAATTTGGCCCAATAATACCAGCCAGCCTGGGCATTCCACATTGCGAGGATGCCGGTCCTTACGCGTGCCGCCAGTCTGGAATAGCGTAATGCTTTTCGAGAATTTCCCAGACTTCCAAAGATTCGGCTTAAATCGCGGTAACCGGTCCAGACTTCACAGGCATCCATCACGTATTCCACCTTCCATTTCGGCTCCGCCCACGTTAACCCATCGGGTTGCAGCGTCGCGGTTATTTCCCTTCCAACCAGGGAAAAATTCTTCTTGTATTTTTGCAGAAATGCCAAATCCCCGGTTAGCTTGTAATAGCGGTAAGCGGTTCTCACCACAAAAAGCGGATCCGCATCAGAAGCGTCATAGCCGGGTCCGCCTTTACCCGCACCCTGCGAGTAGATAAGGTCCGAGATACGGCCATGGCCGAGATAACGCAATGTGTAAAATGTCCCGGAAAGCCCCTGTCTATCCGGAGTGAGATTTTGATGACGGAACCAGAATTCCACGAACCCCCTTGCACCACGCAGATACTGTCGATTCCCCGTCATCTGGTAGGCCTTGGCCAATGCCAGCCCCCCAAAGCAATACGTCATCAGGACGCCTCCCCGCGTCTTTCTCGCGGCGATGTTCTCGCAGATGCCACCGCTGGGAATCTGCGCCAGCAGGATTCGGTCCGCAATTTGCGCGATAGCGGGGTAAAAGTGCCGGAGGCACCAGTATCCTCCACCCGATGTGGCGCGGCTGGGGACATCCTGTTTGCGCAGGGACGCCCAAGCGTCGTGCTGTTTCGGTACCAGTTTAACATGGGAGACAAGTATCCTCCCCGCAACCTCTCCACGCGCTGTGCGGCTGATCTGAATGCGGCAGGCGTTGATCCGCCTTAAGTCAATGGGATGCCCGTTACCTTTGGCTCCCCACGGATCAAGCCTAAGGGCTCTGAAGGAGAAGAAAAGGCGGTACCGCCCCTTGCGGGCCAACACATGGTCCTTGACGGCGGACCACCATTGGCCATCGCTTTGCAATAGCGTCAGCTTGAGTTGTGTGCCTGGGAGTGACGGTGTTTCCGTGGTGACAACCATCGAGATTCCACGCTGTCCGCTCCAGTTGAGCCAATGGGCAAAGGTTCTCTGCACCTGCAGGTACTGGCCCTGGCCCTTGATGCTGTATCGAATGGCCGCGCGGTTTCGGACAACATGTAACGATGCATGGACCCGATCCTGATCTGACACCGTGACATTAACTTTCCACAAAGGCAGCCTGATGTATGGCTTCGCCGCCGCCGTCGCTCGGACGATTGGATTTAACTGCCAAACAAGCAACCAGCAGATTGCCACTAAACATGTAAGCGTGTACGCGGTGCCAATGCAATGGCGTTGTGAAAAATGCCGTCCTGCCATGTTTGGATTCCTCTAAACTATACTCTGTTTGTTGAGGGGTGATACATTGTGACGGACGACAAATGCAATAAAAGGCTTCTTTTTCAGCAAAAGTCGCCAGCGTAAATGTATCACGGCTGGCCGAGTAGAGTATACAAAAGGCCACAAAATCATCGCCCTTACAACAGCACGTAATGGTTCACGCTGTTGCGGAGGACGTTCAACATACAAACCATCGATCATCCAACGCTCGGCCAAGCCGAGCTTATCATAAAGCCGTGCAGTTGTTCGACCGCTAACCCCGCATATTTTTTTTGGGCTGGACACCTATTTAGTTGCCTATGTCCATATTCAGATACCGTAAGGAGCCAGCCTTAATCGGTCCCGCGTGGCCATCAAAGAACACCACGTTGGCATATCCGGAGACGGGGCTGGGACCGCCCGCCTGTCCGCCGGGGCCGTGCCGATAGCGGAGTTCAGCTGGCTCCCAGTTATTGCCGGGGAAATCGTTGTTTGTAAAGCCTCCTGGCCAGCCCGCTGGATATTCCTGCGTCGGCGATACATTAGGTCCGAGGGAAAGCGTGTCCCAATACGAAAACTGGTAGGTGGTGCTTCCTTGGTAAAACTGGTTGGCGTCGCCGATGGCAATTACGTCAGTCGGCTGGAGGACGTTTGAAATTCGAACCCACGAATGCGCTGGTGCATACACCGGCCCTTGCGGGGTTTGGACGGAAATGAAAGCATTGGGGTTGGCCGCATACTCGATCGACAAGGGATACGTCGGTATTTCCGTGGCCGACGGGCACCAGAAAAGCTGTTGGAATTTGATCGTATCGGCTGCCGTTTCCGCTGGGGTACCGTAACCAAACCACCTCGCCTGCGTTCCTAGATGGGACGGATCGGTGTCGCCGATGTAATAATCAAAGAGCAGATCACACCAGCCGCTGGTATCGCTGACGCAACTGCCGTAGGGGACAAAGCCCTCGTATGTGACCGTGTATTCATTCAAAATCTGCCCTAATGACCGCAGATTCGTCGAACACTGAATAGCCAACGCCATTTTCTTTGCTCTGGCCAAGGCTGGTAAGAGCAAGCTAATCAACAGGGCGATGATCGATATCACCACCAACAACTCAACGAGAGTAAAGGCATAACGTTTCATGTTTGTATCTCCTATTTTGAAAATCAACCGCAAGTTCCGCCTAGGAACAGGTAAAAGTCAGCCCCGCCGCAGCACACTGCGGCGGAGCCGACGGAAAGACGGATTAGACGGTTCGAGCGGATGCCACCCTGCGACGAAGCAACATCAAGAGGCCTAATCCCGCGGCACCAAATCCGAAAATGGATGAGGTCGAAGGCTCGGGTACCGGCGCAACATCCGCGAGGCTGGTTGAGCTCAGGCGAATGTCGCCGTAGGCCGCCGTCAGGTTGTTTCCCACTTGATAGTCGAAGTTCTGGATGGACAGCCAGTCGCCCAAGGTTGGGGACGGGTTGATGTACCCCATATTACTCGGGGAATCAGTCAAGCTGCCCATTTCAGTTACGTTGGTCGATGCCGTTCCGGTCCCCGCGGCATTGAGGTTGCTTGGGTCAAGCGTATTGCTCGCGGCAAAATGGTTGTACTGGCTACTGGTGAGCACCCAAGCGGACTCGGATTGAGCAGTGCCAGCGATGCCACCGACGTTGGTCAACTGAAAAAGGTACAGATAGGTCGTGCCGCTGGACAACGCGGGGCCGGTGAGAGCCGAGGTTCCCTTGCTTTCGACCGAATCCGGATAATTTCCCATGACGATAGAGGCGTTGAAGTTGCCATAGGGCTGCACCGCTATCCCGAATGCCGGGTATGGATCAGCACCGCCTGCATTGTCGATAAGGAACAGACCCGTCGAATCCCCGTTGTATGTGCTGGTAAAATTGGAAACAAAGCCTCCGTAGACGGTCCCGGTGAGAGTAACCCCCAGCGGGCGATCATAAGCGTATCTGTAGCCGAAGTTGACGGCCGTTGCAGGTGTAATGGATGCAAACGCGGCACCACCCGAGGTCGAGAGATTGCCGAGACTCAGCCCCTGATCCGTGTATGAATTGGTGGTTAGGTTGGTGTAACCGGCATTGCCAACGTTTTCCTGGGTCGTCCACGCCCCACTGAACCCGGTTCCGCCATTTCCCCCACTCAAGTTGGTGGTTCCAGTGCCGTAGTTGAACTGCTCGCTAACCACCGGATTGGCCCTTGCGGATGCCAAGAACCCTCCACTGGCGGCTACCGCCAACGCAGCACCGGCGAACACGGCCCGTGTTGCCGGCGAGGGATTGCGACTGTGGAAAATTGACAAATATTTACGAAACATAAAAAATCTCCTGCTCCCTGCGGGAGCTAGTGAATTGCCCACCGGCCGGGTGGGCTCCGGTTTCCCGCGAATTGCGGACAACTTGACCTAGGTGGAACCTGAACTGCTATGTCATAACAGAACTCCTCAAAAAAGAGACTACCTTTGCTCGCTTCCCCATGCCAACATGCCAACCACATTGGCCAGCAAATATGAAGCCGAGAAACACCTCTGGGAAAACCGAGTTAGCCGATTGGGCCAACTCACATAGAAAATCTTTCCTCTCTATTACCTCCTTTCGTGAATTCCCATGCCGGTGGCAGGCATGTTGACAACCGCCGCGAAACCGACAGAAGAATGGCCCGATGGCCCCGTCGGGATAGCTCCAGCGACTCACCTGTCATCCGAAAACTTAATTTCGGATTTGGCGGTGTTCCAACTTTCCTTCGACCGTGCCATTATAAAACTCCAAGGTTCGGGACTGAATATTGTGGTGCCATCCGAACTACTTGCTTAATTGAGAGTATAACCATCTTCAGTGCCGTGTCAAGGTTATTTTATAAAATTTTATAAAATTCTTTTTTGGGACGGTTTTCCCGCGATTAAACCCCCGGCGATGATTGGGTAAAATTCCGCAATAAAGACGTATTGTTTGGTTTTTATGGGATCATTAAAGCCGACTACCGAAGCGTATATTCATGCAATTCCCCTTGATAAAGGGGCGATACCGGGCATCACGATGGCGGATTGTTTGGCTGTATAATTATTGAAAATAATAATATTTACGTTCTGGATATCGGAACCGGGCGGGGGCCTTACTGGTACCACGGCGCAGCTCTGCCGCAACCAAAACGCCCTATCCACAGATTACGCGGATACGTGGGGGGGCGAGGGAGTACATTGAGGTTACTGGCGACGGGTTTACGGGTTACGTTGGCGGTTTCCGCGGTAACGCTGCGACGGTATGAAGCACAGAGTTGGTGGAGGATGACCGACTTCCGGAGGTTCCCGACAAAAACGGGCACACCCGATCTACCGATTACGCGAATGTCTCTGGAATCGGACGGAAGTAGCCCTTGATTTTTCCCGTATCGCGCACGCATATTTGAATATGCGTTTTTTCAAAGAATCCGCCCCCTTCATAAATTGGTTTTCCTTCTATAAAAGCGGCTCTAAGTGAGTCGAAGGGTTGCAGGTTGTCTCTCTTCCGCGTGGTATGGATGGTGTTAATGACTGCACAATCTAACGCCCTAGGTAGATTTTCATTACTATGCAAAGGGCTTCTATTGACAGGCATAGGCTTGTCAGCATCACGGAGCGAGTCCTGCAAACTTTGTTCAGCGGTACATCCTGGCTAGTTTGGTACCCTTCTTATTGAGCACACCAGCTTCAATCAGGAACTTTCTCGCCTTTTCCGGAGACCCCTTTATGGATTTGCGAAGCCTCCGAGACGCCCTCAGGTGCTCTTTAACAATTTCATCAACGGTCATTTCGTCTCCGATAAAGGAACTACATAATGAAATTATAGCGGGGCGGGGATGCAGGGGCCAACTATACTCAACGCGGCTGTGCTGGCGAGAGGTATCCGAGGTAAACAGAGGCACTATTTACCATGGCCACGGATCACTAATAATACTGATATTACTGTTCCGGCGGTGATGGCACGCGATTCCAACCATCGCGGTAAAGAGCCGCAAGCGCCAGCCAACCGGCGGTTTCCCCGTTGTTGGTGCCGGGTTGATCCCATAGATCGATCTGAACACGGTCCACGATGCCCGCGAGCAGACGGCGACGCACAAGGCGAACCAGCGGATCACTGAAAGACGGGTAGCGGGTGAATTGGCTCACTACCACCAGACGGTTGGGACGCATGAAATTGGCGGCATTGGCCAAGCCCGTCGCAAGGTAACGTGTCATCTTGCGCAGTGCCGGATCGGCGGCAAGTTGCCTGACGGAGACCACCCTTTCCAACAGGCTATGATTCTTTCCATCCAACTTCTTTAAAAAGGGTGTGGAGCAAATTCGTTCCAGACATCCATGGTGCCCGCAATGGCACAACTCCGTCTTGATAAGAAAGCGCGTATGCCCCAAATCGTTTGCCCCCACAACACAGCCTCGGTTTGGCTGGCCGTTTATCAGAACCGCCGAACCCAGTTCGCCATCCTCAATGAACACCAGCACGGTATCCTCATCGGCCTCGGCCTCGTGGGTCAACAGCCAGCGGGCGGCCAGAGCGTGCATGTCGTTTTCCAGAATAATGGCAACTTCGCCCGCCGCGACATAAATTGGAACCAGTTTCACCGGGCCTTGGCTGGCCAACACCGAAGATGAAAAAATGTGATGATGGTCCGGGTCCACAAAACCGGGCGTGCTTAGGCCGATCCCGGTACAGTCCGGGCCGATATGTTTCCGTATCAACTCACAGACCGCCAGAACCAGACGATCAGAGGACGCCACATCCACCTGAAGTTGCCGTCCGAGCATGTCCCCGCGAAGATTGAGACGTGCCAACTCAACGTGCCCTGGACGAATCGCCAATCCGAGGACATACCGGCGCAAAGGGTCAATCTCCAAGGGTACGCGGGGGCGTCCGGGACCGGCAATATCCGGAATTCGTTCCCGCAACAGGCCACGCTTTATAAGCCTACCGACATCAAGGCCGACCTGATTCGGAGTATTGCCGGTACGTTCATGTATTTCCCATCGCGATAGCGCCTTATGCCGCCAAAGCAGTCGTAAAATTTCCTTTTCGTTAACATTGATGCTTTGCTTCATCCGCATATCGTATAATGCATGCACTAAATGAACAAGATTACCGTAGCGAAGACATTTTTCCGTACCGCTTCATTGTGGGAATTGATATCGGGACACAACGCAGAACTTACGCACGCAGTTTGAACGTATTGCCACCAAGGCAGGCGTCACCCTTTGGCCAAAGCCGTTTCACAATATGCGTGCCAGCAGAGAAAGCGAACTGATGAGGGAATATGATCTGGCCACGGTATGCAAATGGATTGGCAATTCCCCGGCCATTGCGGCCACGCACTATGCCACTTCCATTGATCTTAGCGCAGACTTTAAGCGAGCCAGCGGACAGGCAAATAAGCCTACCGCACCAGTAGTGCAAAAAGCGGTGCAGCACCCGCAGGAAACACCGTGCATGGTAATGAACGTGGAAACTGAAACATGCGATTTTTCGCAGCAATGCACAAACATACACACATGTGTATATCAATATATGGGCGGTGAGGGACTCGAACCCCCGACATCCGCGGTGTAAGCACGGCGCTCTAACCAACTGAGCTAACCGCCCGTTCGGACCTATACAATATCGGATTTTCTCCGCTTCAGCCACCGTCGCCCCAAGTCTTGGCCCTGACCGCGAAAGGCTCTCCTCCGTTTTTATCTGTCCAGCGACTGTCGAATTTAATATTGCGGCGCCGGAGAGCAGATTAAAGTGAACACAGCCAGCGCGCCAGGTGGTCAAGTTGCTGGTCGCTTGTGAGATTGGCAGCGTTGTCGAGTTGTCCATTGGCCAAAAACTTCCAAATTTCCTCCGCCATCTTGGCTTCAATGGCTCCGCCTATGAAAAAGGACTTGGGCCGTAAACCAATTTCCGCGAATGCCGCTTGAATTCGCAGAAGGGCCGTGCGGGCGGTTTTCCAGTGTTCATCCGCCCCTGCCGGGTCAATTCCGCCCTTGATTTCCCCCAATGCGATATAGGATTGGGGAATGCGGTATATTTCTTTGGAGAAGGCTTGATGGTCGCAGTCAAAGAGACACAAATCAACATTATTTTTGGTTAGTGGCAACGTCAGGTTGTAAATCAAGGTGCGGGAAATCTTGCGACGTTGCCAGGCCAGGCCTTTGAGATGAATTTCAATATCGGCGTCGTCGGCATGACCTTGCACCCACGAATTCGTTTGAGATTCAAGCCAATAATAGCGTTGGCGGGCGAGTCGGAAGGATGAGATTATGGCGCGGGCCAGCTTACGCTGCGCCAGTGCACCGGCGATATTACGCATTGAGCCGCCGAGCGTGTCTCCTCTGGTTAACAAAAAGCGAAAAACCAATTCCTCGACGAACTTGCTGCCGGCAGGCTCGAGGAAGTTCTTCACAAGGCCAAGCAGAGCGGCGCTTTTATCCTCCCGCTGCAGGTGAGTCATGGCTTTATCCGAAATTCCTGCGGCAGCGAGCATGGCGGGCTGGATGTCCGGGATATCAAGCAATTCTGCGGGTATTTTTGCCGAGGCGGCACGGATTTGCAGTGTACGGGCTTCGGATATCAGTGGGGTTGCCTTGCGGTTTTTCTCGAGAGCCATTTGAACAAATCCAGCTCTTGTCGCCGCGTAAGGCGTGATGAGGTCAGTACTTGAACGCAAGTGCGGACGGCTTAGCTTCGGCACAAATTTATTCCTTTTGCCATATATATACGCATTTCCGAAGCTCTTCTCTCCCATGGTGCCCCATTTGCTGGCTGCTGTTACCTTTGCCGGTTGGCAGCACCATAATTTGCTCAACGCGCAGCCCCATGCTTTCCGCCATGGAAGAAAGGATCAGATCAACGGATATGCTCGCGCCCGCATAGCGGACATTGTCGTTGACCATCATCAGCCTTCCTCCGTGTTTGAGCACTCTTGCGCATTCATATATCACGCAAGCCAACTCGTAAAAATATCCTCGAACCATTCTGGGAATGCCACTGTTATTAAGGGTTCCCTTCGCTCTTTGTGCGTCGAGGTATTGCAAAATCGCTTGCAGAAGTTCCTGTTGATCGGCGATTGCAATTGCGGATTGCCAGGAAGAATTGATCGCCAGCAGCGATTTAAGCTTGTTCTCAACGGTGCAGGTCAACATGTTTTGGCGCAGTTCGGAGAGGCGATGCTCATCGACCCCCAAAATTGCAATCTCAAGCGCATACGTTCGGGTGTAGTCGTACCGATTGCAATAAGGAGGCGATGTTATAATCATATCGTATGACAGCGACGCAAGCGTTGGAAGAATATCGAGGCACGAACCATTGTGCAGCGTGACGGCACCGGGGTGAATTGGCTGATGAAATAAATCAGTGGAAGGGGCATCGTTTGAAAGATCAGAAACAATTTCTTGAATTTTTGAACTTATTGCGGTTGTGAAACTGGGTATCTCGCCCTTATCGAAAGGTTTTTGCCCCGGACGCCGATTGGATCGGTAGTCCCACCTGAGATATTGTCCGTCTTTACGGGTGAAGCTTACCGATTCCAAAACGCATAAAAGCGCAAACTCAAGAACCGAGGATACCGTGGGTGTTTCTTTCCCCAAGGCACCAAGAAATGCCTCTATTTCGCGCTTGGTCTTATCGGGATAGGCGTCCTTGGTAATGCGAAGTTCGGGCAACTGTTTTCGCGGTTGACTGGTCTTCCATGGGGGCCGCTGGGCCCAGCGCTCCAGTGCCGCCATTTCCAGGGTTGTCAGTCCGGTGTCGACCAATTGCCGCGTGGCGATTATTTTCTGCCCTATGGGGAGTAACTCGATTCCCTCCGCGTGGAATCCCAGGCTCCGCGCGGCAAATAATGCCGTACCGCTGCCCGCGAACGGGTCCAAAACCGTTCCAGATTTGACACCTGCGTGTCTAAGAAGAAATTCAACCAGGCTCGCGGAGAAGCCTTCTTTGTATTTATACCACCGGTATACCGCTTTCGACTTGTTGGCTTGGAAACTCACTACGCGGCGATCAAGCAGGTTCTCGGTGCGAATTCGCGGAGCGTAACGGGCCTTAAGCGTTGCGTCTATAACTTCTATTTTGCTTAATTCCCCTGGGTCCGTTGCTTCAGAGCTCCCGGCGGACGAGTGGTAAAGTTCGCGCTGACCAGGCAACTCCAAATCGCCGAGGATTGCCGAGTCCGAAAGGACTTGTATGGTCTTCATAAGTGCATTCCTCAAGCATCACGCCGTTGCGGAACACGACATACTTGCATCCGAATTCCCATAAGGGGGGGCTTCACAACGATGCCATAAATAACAGTATAATGGTCGGTACGCCTTTTGTCAGTGACTCTCCAGGAACGTCGCGATTTACTGCCTTTACACGAACCAGCAACCCTGAAGACATTTTATCCCCCTCAACGATTGCGCATTGTCCGTTTGCCAAGCGTGCCTTTGCCGCGCATGATATTGGGCTTGGTTTTGCTTTGCGCTTTGGAGTTTATGCAATGACTGAAACGGCGAAAAAAATTGTTCTCGCATATTCCGGGGGCTTGGATACTTCGGTCATTCTGCCCTGGCTGAAAGATAATTACCCCGGCTGCGAAGTGATCGCATTCGCGGCGGAACTCGGACAGGGTGATGAGCTTGATGGCATAAAGAAAAAGGCTCTGGCCAGCGGAGCGGATAAGTGCATTGTGGCTGATTTACGGGAGGAATTTGCCCGTGATTACTGCTTTCCCATGCTCCGGGCCGGGGCGGTTTATGAACACAATTATCTCCTGGGGACGTCCATCGCCCGGCCGCTGATTGCCAAGCATCAGGTGCGGGTGGCGCATGAACTTGGGGCCGATGCCGTGGCCCATGGAGCCACCGGCAAGGGGAATGATCAGGTGCGTTTTGAACTTACGTACATGGCCCTTGGCCCTGAATTAAAAATCATCGCGCCGTGGAAAGATGATCGCTTTGAACTGCGGAGCCGTGAGGCAGCCATTAAATATGCGAAGGAAAAGGGCGTGCCGATCAGCCAGACGGTCAAAAAGATTTATTCCCGCGATCGTAATTTGTGGCATATTTCCCATGAAGGGGCGGATTTGGAGAATCCGGCCAATGAGCCGCTGGATAATCTCTGGGTCATGAGCGTTCCGGTGAGCAAAGCTCCGGGAAAAGCGGAGTTTGTCACGGTGGGCTTTGAAGCCGGCACACCGGTAAGCGTTAATGGCCGCAAGTTAGCGGCGCACAAAATTATTGAAACCCTTAATACCATCGCCGGTCGCCATGGCGTGGGGCAGGTGGATCTGGTGGAAAACCGCCTGGTGGGCATGAAGAGCCGGGGGGCGTATGAAACACCGGGCGGCACGGTATTGTTGACGGCTATTCGGGCATTGGAATCGGTGTGCATGGAGCGTGATTTAGCCCATTACAAGCAACAGATTGCCTTAAAATATGCTGATCTGGTCTATTATGGCCAATGGTTCCATCCGCTGCGCGAGGCACTCGATGCGTTTGTTACCGCCGCGACACGTCATGTCACCGGCACCGTAAAAATCCGTCTTTTCAAAGGGCGGGGCACGGTGGCATCGGTAACGTCACCGGGCAGTTTGTATCGGCCTGATCTGGCGAGCTTTACCATGGGTACGGAATATGATGGAAAAGATGCCATTGGCTTTATCAAGCTTTTTGGCCTGCCCATGAAGGTCAATGCCATGCGGGATCGACGGGATTGAACTTATCGGCATCAATAAGCCGATGAAAGATGAAGTATTTCCGGGCGTTGTTGCCCACTATTCATCTAACGTGGCCAAAGGAGCAGGTTTAATGACAGCAGCAGGGAATCCTAACGCTCCGATTCTGGTGACGGGTGGGGCCGGTTTTATCGGCTCAAATTTTGTTACGTCGTGGATCAGTACCATCGGCACGCCGGTGGTGAATTTGGATAAACTCACCTACGCAGGGAACCGGGAAAATCTTGCCGGTCTAAGTGGTGACTCCCGGCATGTATTTGTGCAGGGGGATATTAACGATCGTGCGATGCTTGATAAGCTGCTGGCCACACATCAGCCGCGTGCCATTGTTCATTTTGCGGCGGAAAGCCATGTTGACCGATCCATTCATGGTCCGGAAGATTTTGTCATCACCAACGTCAACGGGACATTTCATCTGCTGGAGGCCGCGCGGGCATACTGGTCCAAACTGGAAGATCCGAAAAAGACCGATTTCCGATTCCTCCACGTTTCCACCGATGAAGTGTATGGTTCTTTAAGCTCTACTGATCCGGCATTTACCGAAACGACGGCCTACGCGCCGAACAGCCCGTATTCCGCCTCCAAGGCGGCTTCGGATCATCTGGTGCGGGCGTATTATCATACCTATCACATGCCGGTACTTACGACCAATTGCTCCAATAATTATGGTCCATTGCAGTTTCCGGAAAAACTTATTCCGCTGATGATTCTTAATGCCCTGGCCGGCAAACCGCTGCCGGTTTACGGCGATGGTTTGAATGTGCGTGATTGGCTGTTTGTACTGGATCATTGCGACGCCATTCGTGAAGTGCTGCAAGCTGGCCGCCCTGGTGAAACTTATAACATTGGCGGCAACAGTGAAATGAAAAATATCGATGTGGTTAAAACCATCTGTTCGATTCTTGATGAGCTGCGTCCAAATTCTCCATATCGGCCTCATGCGTCGCTGATTCAATATGTAAAGGATCGCCCCGGCCATGATCGGCGGTATGCCATGGATATCACCAAAATTAATCGCGAACTGGCCTGGAGTCCTAAATGTTCCTTTGCCGATGGCATCCGGGCCACCGTGCAATGGTATCTGGATCATGGCGATTGGATTGCGCATGTGGCCAGTGGGGAATACCGCAACTGGGTTGAAGCCAATTACGCCAAACGCGGTTAATATCGTGGCAGTTTCGAGCCGGTGTGTGGTGCGGCGTCCCGGTGCTGCCGTAGTCGCCCTGCGGCGGTAGATCAATCCCGGCGCGCCGGGAGATTACCAATCCGGTGCTCCCGGCTTACGCAATGGCCAAACTTGTGGAGAAGTAACGATGAGAAAAGGTATTGTTCTTGCTGGTGGTGCCGGCACCCGATTGCATCCGGTGACATTGGCGGTTTCCAAGCAATTGCTGCCCGTTTATGACAAGCCGATGATTTATTATCCGCTTTCCACGCTGATGCTTGCGGGCATGAGGGACATACTGCTGATTTCCACGCCGCAGGATACGCCACGATTTAAGCAGTTGCTGGGTGATGGCAAACACTGGGGACTGAATATTTCTTATGCCGTGCAACCAGAACCCAACGGCATTGCGCAGGCGTTTATCATTGGGAAAGAATTTATCGGCAACAGCCCCAGCGCACTGGTGCTCGGTGATAATATTTTTTATGGCCATGATTTTGCCGTCGATCTCAATGCGGCCACCGCTGAAACAACCGGGGCCACGGTTTTCGCTTATCCAGTTGTGGACCCCGAACGCTACGGCGTGGTGGAATTTGATAAAGATTTCAACGCGTTGTCACTGGAGGAAAAGCCCGCCAAGCCAAAATCCAGATATGCGGTCACGGGTATTTACTTTTACGGCCCGGATGTGGTATCGGTAGCGGAAAATCTAAAGCCCTCCGCGCGCGGAGAACTGGAAATAACCGATGTCAATAAAGTATATCTGGCCAATAAAACCCTGCGGGTAAAAGTCATGGGCCGGGGGATGGCGTGGCTGGATACCGGCACCCACCAATCTCTGCTGGATGCTTCGATGTACATACAGACAATTGAACGGCGGCAGGGTTTGAAAGTGGCGTGCCCGGAGGAAATCGCCTGGCGGCGCGGCTTTATCACGGCCGATCAACTGCGGCAATTGGCCAAACCGCTGGCCAAAAATGAGTATGGGCAATATCTGCTGGAAATTCTGGAAGAAAAGCTGGCTTGAATATGAAAATAATCCCCACTGACATTCCTGACGTGCTGCTGCTGGAACCGGCGGTTTTCCGTGACGCCCGCGGCTTTTTTATGGAAAGTTACAATCAACGGACTTTTGCGAAGCTCGGCATCACCGCCAATTTCGTGCAGGATAATCACTCGCGCTCCAGTCGGGGTGTGTTGCGCGGATTGCATTATCAGATTCAGCAGGCCCAGGGAAAACTTGTCCGTGTGGTGCGCGGGGAGGTTTATGATGTGGCGGTGGATATTCGCCGCCACTCCCCGACGTTCGGCAAATGGGTCGGATTTCATCTTTCGGAAGAAAACCTGCGCATGGCGTATGTGCCGCCCGGATTCGCCCACGGTTTTGTCGTGCTGTCGGAAACGGTCGAGTTTCTATACAAAACCACGGATTACTATGCCAAAGAATTTGAGCGGTCGATTTTGTTTAATGACCCAGACATCGGCATACTCTGGCCGGATGCCGGTGCTCTGGTGTTATCAGAAAAAGATCGCACCGCTCCCCCGCTGCGCGATGCCGAAGTATATCCGTAACAAGTTTGGCGCATGCCGGAATCCACTTCAGAACGTCACAGGTGAGTCATCTTATTACATGATCGCAGCAGGTGTGTGCTGAAGGGTGTTCAGGTACCCAATTTCGAGTAACCTCGACGATTATGGGGTATAAACCCGCCGCAATCCGCTTCCCCCCGGTTTTCCGAAAATCACGGTGCCGAACATCTTGACTTGGGACTGATATTGGTATACCATTAAACTAATGAGTGCAATGTCAAAAAGTTCCGGTGTGTCGCCTCGGCTCAATGTGCTGGTACCCGAAGTTCAATTGCCGCGGGAAAATTGGCTGGCCATTGCCCGCGTCTATTCGCTGATGACCAAGCAACTTGATCGCAGTTTACGAGAAATCCAACTCACTATTTCCCAGTTTGAAATACTGATGATCTTAAGCACTAAAGAAGGCTTGTCGCAGCAGGATCTGGCTCAGAGCCTGCTGGTAACCAAGGGTAATGTGTGCACGGTTCTGGGGCGGATGGAAAAAAGCAAATGGGTTATCAGGCGGCAAGACCCCACGGATGGCCGGGCGCATTGCCTGCACCTGACGGAAAACGGTTGGGAGATGGTTCAAAAGGCGGCACCTCTGGCGGCTAAACAGGTGCGACTGATGATGGACAGTTTGTCGCCTTCCGAGCAGCGGACACTGCATGGACTTTTAGATCGCCTGGAGGGATCGCTGGGGCATTGGATTTGACTGTCTATGACACAAGGTATACTATTAAACTAAGTGGAATTGATTGGTTATCCCTGTTCTCTTTTTAAGGAGCCTGTTATGTCGGTTAAAGTTCACGTCGTGTTTTACAGCATGTATGGTCATATTTGGCACATGGCCGAAGCTATTGCCGCCGGGGCACGGGAAGTGGCCGGTGCGGATGTAAAAATATTCCGCGTGCCGGAAACCATTCCCGCGGATGTTCTTGAAAAGTATGGTGCCGCAGGAGCACAAAAAGCATTCGCCCATATTCCGGTAATCAATCCCGCCCAATTAACAGAAGCGGATGCCATCATTTTTGGTACGCCCACGCGCTTTGGCAACATGGCCGGACAAATGCGAAATTTTCTGGATCAAACCGGCCAGATATGGGCCACCGGTGGATTAATTGGTAAAGTTGGCAGCGTTTTTGCCAGCAGTGCATCGCAACATGGCGG
>JAJZVR010000180.1 GCA_021847065.1 Planctomycetota bacterium
AAATCCCGCGCCAATTGCTGATCCATGGTAATTTCGTGTACGCCGGTGAATTCTCGCAGATACTCGCTGACAATTTTTTCTGTCGCGGGAGCAACGGCTTCCGAACTCGATCGCAACGCTTTTGGCGACGCGGGAATATCCCGCTCCCCGCCGCGTTCCCAGACGCTATACGGCACATATCGCGCCGGCGGTGCTTCCTGATTATAAAAGCTTTCCATGTACCGATTCATTACCGCCCGGCCCGCGCCGCGGGGAAAATCCCCCGGCTCGGCCAAGGTTATATTCACCGGTCTCTTGGGCGCAAAAAATATTCCGCTGGCCAGTAAATCCCGCAGATGAGCCTTAAATGCCCGGCCCAAGCGTGGCGCCATTCCCGCGCCCCACCCAAAACTGCTGCCCCACAAGCCCGTCGTCCGTACCAGCACCACGCGTACTTCCGGCAATTGGGCCAAAATTCGTTCTACCGCGCTGGCACTGCCCAGGTCGGTTGTCTGTTCCCGCATTAACCGCCCGGCAGGATACAACAACACGTTGTCTCCATGCCGCAGGGCCTCCACACAACGGTCGATCGCACGCTGCACCCGATCCGCTTTTCCTTGTTCAATACCGGACATCTCCGGGATCGGCAGAACGCCGACCGTGTTGGTCAGTGTTCGAACCAGTGGATGCCGAATCTGATCTTCCGCGGTTAATGGGCGTACTGCGAAGTTTTTGTGCAGATGGGCCACCATAATGACCGGGTCAATCAATGCAGGATGATTCGGCAGAAAAAGAATTCCGCCACGCCCCTTTTCTTTAATCTCCGCTACACCCTTTATAGTCACCCTATAGCGCAGGCGCAACACCAGGCGCGCCAATTGGCACAGCAAGTGTCCCGCCCATTTCGTCACGCCCCCGGAAAGCTCCGGCTCCGTGCGCGCAAACGCCACCGCAATCACCACCGCCGCCAGCGTGGTCAATACACCCGACGCGAGAAATACCTGCGTAGGTGCCAGTAGACTCTGTAACGGTATATACAACATACTTCCCATAAGAATACCAACAAATGATGCAAACCACGCCGCCGCGATAACCTGCCCTCGGACATCTGCGGCGGGCCGCACCTGGAAAAAGCTTTCCAGCGGCACCATGATAAACCCGCCGGCAATTCCCGATCCACCCAGCAGTACCAGTACATAAACCAACTTCACCGCATGCGGCAATAACGGAGCCGCACCAATGGCGCACAGAAATATCGCCAACGCGCCCGTGGCCGGGGCTACAACCCGATGACCGTTATCTTTGGAAATAAGTTTCCCGGCGGTCCGACTCCCAATAACAATCCCCAGCAGTTCCGCCAACGCCAGATAACTGGTTGTCGCATCATTAAGGCCAAACTGCACAATGCCCATTTTATTAATAACCAGTATCTGCAACGCCGCAACAAACCAGAAATAAGTATTCGCCAGAATAGCCGTCATTAATAACCCATCTTTGCGCAAGTGCCATAAATCCCGAATGGAATTAATCGGCCCGCCCCAGGGAAACGTCGCGGCTGGGTTTGCCGCAGGCCGGCCCGGTACCGCAAAGCTGATCAATAACCCAAGCATGGAAACGCCCACCAGCGATGCCGCCACAATCGCGCGCCCCACCGGAAATATGCCAACATGGCCCCGGCAGGTCAATGCGATTCCCGCCAGCACCACTCCCAGCAATATTGCCGCCGTAGTGGCGGATTTCAGCCGCGCATTGGCCTTGATGACATACCACGCGGGATATACATCCGGAATCGATCCCACCAACGCGGGACCAAATATCGTGGCCTGAAAAGCCATGAGAAAAATGACCGCCATAATTAAAGACCAGTTCAGCGTCAGCACACCAATCGCCGCTACGCTTAATAGAACCAGTTCCAGCGCCTTGGAACCAATGACCACATGTTTGCGGCTAAAGCGATCCGCCATCCAACCCGCCGGCGCAGAAAACAGCAGAAATGGAATTGTAAAAAATGTGGCAATCCACCCTTGCAGGTGCGCCAAACCATGGGAAACCGCCAGCAGACTCACCGCCTGCTTCATAAAATTGTCATTGAAGTTTCCCAACGAATACGCTGTGGCCATGGCGATAAAACGCGAACGCCCCTTCCGAATCTGCTGCACATCGCCATCCGTTACGTCTAACGCTTGGGTACTTTCTGAAGCCGCAAGGGTCACAATCAATCTCCGATTCCGGCAAGCCACCATCAGCCCGCCACCCACTTACCATTACAAATAACGAGCCAACCCGGAAAACATCTATAACTTATTTAAATATCAGCAGTTAGAATTTATTTTCAAATCAACACGCAGCTTCACCCATACAATTTATGCACATACCATATACATCCAATGATCATGTACGGGCATCCTCATCCCCCATTCATCGTGGCCCCCCCCCCCACCATAGGCGCTAACTTAAAACGAAAAATCGCGGAAATCACCTTGTTGGAACAAAAACGCATCTGCTAATGATTCCTTTATTTTCATGGCTTTTCGTTGTAAATTCATCGATCTCGTTCGCTTACGTTAGCGCCTATGCCCCCCCCCACAGGGACTTTTAGTTTTCAGGGCTGCGTAGATTTTCAGGGGACAGCTTGGTCAAATTTCCCAACAAATCGTTCTGTTCCAAAAACATGGCGAAGACAAATAAGGCCCGTTTAAGAGAAAACTAAAAGACCCTGGCCCCCCCCCCCACCCGCAAATGTCCTGTCACACTTGGAACCGCCCCTCCTGCGGAACACTCAACGCGCCTGACCAATTATCCCAACATCCTGCGGCGATAAAGCCGTCGTGCAGCTTTATTATCACGTGCAAAAAACAATTTCACAGCTGCAGTTGCTGTACGCCTATGCGGTAATAACCTTTTGCGCACGTCCCAGCGAGCCAATATTAAAAACGCTGCTGTATCCCATCTGTTTAAGTACTCTACACGCCACGGCACTTCGCGTACCGCTGTGGCAATGCAGCAGCAAAACCTTCTTTTTGTCCGGCAAATAACTTTGGGCACTGCTATGAAGAATATCCAGCGGAACATTCATCGCCCCCGGAAGGTGGTGCGCCTTGAATTCCGCGGTGCTGCGCACATCCACCAGCAAAGCCCCGTTTTGCAGATACGCTCTCGCCTTTTGCAGGGAAATCAACCCGATGCGCCTAAGCATCAGAAACACCCCGACAACCGCAATAACCGATAAAATCAATTGCCAGTTCATGCCAGTATTGTCGCCGAAAAAAGTTTGAATACAAATTCTCACCCGCCGCCAACCTGGACCAAAACGAATACCGCCCCGCAAGGCGGCCCCGAAAAGCCCCGTACCGTCACCACGGCGGGCGTTTCCCCAGAGGCCTGATTTTGCACCTGTAACCAATGGGAACGGTTAAATATCCGACTCCCTGCACACAGCGCTTGCAACAATCCGGGGTACGAGGCGATGTCCGGACCAGACTACTCTGCGGGCTGGCAACTATGCCGCGCCAAGAAAACGACGGCCTACGACCCAAGAATGCAAGCCGTAAAAATGATAGCAGGCGCACGACCTTTTTTCATCCTGCGCGGGTGAGGCTTGGCATCATGGGAGACTACTGCCCAATACTGACGCCCGACGCTCGTTTCTTCGGCACCGCCAGGAGACTTAATCCGAGGGCGAAAATCGCCAATGCGGTTGGTTCCGGCACGCTTGTGGGGTCGACAAAATTCCACGCCAGGGCGTATGTGTCGCTGGTGGAAATGGCGTTCACACCACCCAGCATTTCGACCGCGAGATCATACTGCCCGGGCGCTAAGGAATTTATGCCCAACGCGGGGTTAATATTTATTTGCTGCACGTTATCCAACATGCTCGTGCTGCTGGCCACCCGCTGGCCAGAGGAGTTTAATAAAAACAGCATTAAATGATTAATGCCGCTTGGTCCCGGCGCGCCGGGATAGTCTTTGTTCCAGGTCAGCGTAGCGGTAAGGTCCCAGCTATTCAGGGACGTTCCGGTTAAATTAAAATCATAATTTTCCACGGCATTGCTGGTGGTGCTTGCCGCAATGGTAGCCAAATTCCAGCCGGTGATGGTGGCCGGATTGGTGGTTGACGCGGCCTGTGAGAATGATCCGGAAAAATTAGCGGTTGGAGCACTGGTCACACTGGGTAACGCGGCAATGCTTTGCGCTGTGGTGCTGGTGAAGTTATGTTCGCCACCGGCGAGATTTTCATAGGAATTATACGCATTGACCACGCCGGCACCATAACGCGGATCCAAGGGCGTAATGGCATTGGCGTTTACAGCATTATAGCTGTAGGTGCCACTGTTAACGGTATAGGAATTGGTCCAGCCGGTCGGTTTCACCGCACCATTGAGCAGCAACGCTTTGACCGTGCGGATATCTGTGGCGGCGGTGGTGTAGGCGGTTGCGCTGCCGCTGGCGATGGAAGAATCGCTGGCGCTAAGGCCAACAGGGCCTGATAAGTTCGTACCGCGACCAGCCTGCTCCATGAGCGTAGCGACACCGGAAACGATGGGAGCCGTATAACTGGTATAGGCACCCGGAGCCGTAATATCAGGCTTGGATCGGCCATCCCAGGTTGGGCCAACCCAGGTCGCTTCGGAGCCGGTTGAGGGGCTGAATACGCCGTTGGTCTCGGTACCCGTGTACGCCCCCACCGCAATTCCGTTATACATATCTGCTGGCGGGTTGATGTAGCTCGCCGGGGTGGTAGCAGTTGTTTGGCCATCGCCGATGGCAGTCACGAACAGAGTATTAAATCGGGAAGCATATTCGTCCCAATATTGATCAAGCCCTTGTGAGGTACTTGAGCCGACTCCGAGGTAAGCGAAACTTTGGTTCACCACGGCCGGTGAGTTCACGGTTTCCTGCCCATTGACGCTTCCCACCGGCAGCGACGACGTTGCAAACTGCTGACCGTATGTTCCGTCATTCAAATACAGGTAATAGTCATAGACCTGCGTGTAGTAGGCCGGCTCCGCGTAGACATAGACGTGGGAAATACCCGGCGCAACCCCACCGCCGCCACTTCCAAAGAACAATGCCGAGACGTTATTGGCGTGCCAGGAGCCATACGCGCTGTTGTAACTGCCGGAGGCAATGCCTCGCGCGTCGTAGAACGTGGCGTCGGAAGCCGGAAGACCGACATTGGAGGGATTAGGCTCAAAGGCATTCTGCGTGGTGCTGCTGACGGATGCCTCCACCTGGGCGACAACCACTCCTGATCCGTTTAATGCCGGGGTATTCAACTGCAATTGCGTCACGCCGACTTGATCCATTATGGAATTCGCGCTGGCTACACCGCCACCGGAAGCCGCAGCCGCTAACATCGCGCAGCCAACACTCCAAGTGCCGACGGCGGTCACGGATGGCCAGCCCATGCCCAGTTTGCAAACACTAGTGTTGTCATATATATGACTATTATTATCGGAAGATAAATACTTTGCATTTTGCTTTTTCGCGCACATTGGGAAGGCTCCTTACGGCGAATCAAACCGCTGGCGGCCTCAAAGGTCAAGACCGTCGGCGAGTAACAACATGTTTATTTTCGGCTCAACGCCCGAGGATGATAACTTTTACCGGCAAGTACAACGTTATGGGAGCCTTCGGTCAGTATTAAAAGCCTGTCCCGGCGCGCCGAGATATTGATCAGTAGGTTCGGTATTGGGCAGAAGTTATCAATAATTTCGGTTTTATCGGACAACTGCGACGGGAGAATTTACCATCCCGATCACGAGTATTTAAGCCGAGGTCATCGGGAACACAACGATACAACGGAAATTCACAAGGAGGTAGCGGAGGTAACGGAGGGGGTATCAACGATGTCAAAGAACAACGACCAATGATCAAAGCAAAATGAACAGTCATGATCTATATCTATCAAGTTTTTGATTCGTGATCGGAGTTTACCCCGTGCGCGCCGGGGTGGCTAATGGTCGTCGTAAAATCTGTGAAAATCTGTGAAATCTGTGGATCACCAATGAAGACGGGGACTATCCACAGATTACCCAGCGGCGGCTCCCCAGCAACGGACCGCGGATAACGCGGATTGACGCGGATACCTCCTTGTGAATCCGTCGTTTCGTAGTTTATCCCGATATCCACCGTTACTAATCGTTATCGGGATGTCGTTGTGTCAAAGTTTATCCCGATGACCTCGGCTTAAATACTCGTGATCGGGACGGGTGAATTCCCCGGTTGCTGTTAGTGTGTCGTTGCTCGTTGCTCGTTGATCGTTGCCTACTGACCAATACTATAAACCAGGTTCTAGGTTCTAGATTCTAGATTCTAACTTCTAGCTTCTAACTCCTTGCCCGGACGCCACTTACATTCATTGTGAAAAAAATATTAAAGTTTTTCTTGACTTATGTGCCAAAATGTCGTACACTAATCTGCGGCTAATGGAGTGGCCGAGAGAGCTTCACGAACCTCGAGAGAGTGAGGCATCTCTGATGAGCAGGACTTTTAGCTTAGGTTAGCTGAATTGGTTTGGTGCTGGTGCTGATTAATTTCGGCAATCGGTTCCTGCTGTGGTTGTTCTGTGGTGCACCGGAATGACGGACAGCAGTTGCTGAATGGTTGAAAATTAATTATTTACCAATACCAAACCCGGAACGACGGATTTCTTCCTGATTTTACAGTTGGTTTGTTCCAACTGTGCGGGCGGAAATTCTGCAAGGGATTTGTTTGGGGCAGGTTGCGGAAGGTGTTGAGAGCAACTCGTATCCCAAAAAAGAAAGGAAAACTATATTATGAAGAACACTTTTGGAACAATTGGCCTTGGTCTCGCGGGGGCTGTTGCCGCCGTGGGGCTGATGTCTGCCAGTGTGCAGACGGCCACCGCCGAGATTGTATTGACAAGCTCGAGTCCAGTTGAGACTCTTGGCACAGCACCCGGGACTTATGATTTCACTTACTACTTGGATTTCGGGAATCCCAACGTTACACTGATGTCGTCTGGCACCTATGCTGCGACCGTCTCTCTTACGCTAGCTGGAACAGACTCATCCTTGTCCTCGACGCCAACTCTGACAGTCGTCGATACGGGGATCACTGCTGCGGGCGGCGCATTTGGTGCTGCCGGCGGGATTTCCTCGACGAACACGTCGACGAACGGCTTGACCTACCAATGGAACTACACCGGTGGATCCTACACGTCCCTTTCGCAAAACGAGGCCATTGGGTACATCACGGTAGTTTCCAACACTCCGAACGCGATTGACCCCATCGGGAATAACTACTCTTCGATTGCCGCGAAGAATGTCGCAACGAACAACCTAAACGGGCAATCTGACGAGAACCTAGCGAACGTTGACGTACCCAATATTACGGGTACGCCGCTGGCGTCCCTCCCCCTTCCCGCTGCTTTCTGGCCGGGTCTTTTGACCTTGGGTGGAATGGCTGTGGTTGGTGGACTTCGCCTGCGTCGCCGCACGGTCTGATTTGATCTGATTTTAGTGCATCAGAATCAGGGAAATCATTGAAAAATAATCAAGCCGGGTTCATCGCGTAAGCGGTGGCCCGGCTTTTTCGTTTTCAGCATTATCAATATTAAAAGCCTGTCCCGGCGCGCCGGGATATTATCAGTAGCAGATTCAGTAACGGATGGGAGTGCTTCGCACAATGGACAATGAACGAGCACCAACGATCAATGAACAACTACGACGGGGGAATTTATCATCCCGATCACGAGTATTTAAGCCGATGTCATCGGGATAAACTCTGGCACAACGACGCAACGGAAATTCACAAGGAGGCAGCGGAGGTAACAGCGGGGATACAGCCCAACACTGTAAAAGTATTGATCCGTGATCAGTGATCCGTGAAAATTTTTATCCCCCCGCGCTCCCCCCCTATAGCATCAGCACGACGCCGGAACCACGAATGATTGTTCCGACGCCGCACGGCGCTTTCCGAATTCTGATCTTTGAACATTGCTCATCGATCATTGAAGCCGGGAACCGGCGCTGTTTGACATGTGAATAATATGCCCGCATCAATGGTTCCGTCTCAGCCATGAGGATCGCTATGTACCCGATATTCCAGACGCAGCTTGTCGACCGTCAGATCGTCATTCTTTCGCTGCAGTTCCGTCATACGCTGCGCGAACTGTTGTTCTTTCTGTTCGAGTACTTCAATGCGAGTCTGGAAGGCCGAGGTC
>JAJZVR010000181.1 GCA_021847065.1 Planctomycetota bacterium
ACCCACCGACATTATTGCCACAGGCCCTCTGTTTTTACTAAATGCCTCATAAGCAATTTATTTATATGCACTTATGGACTTGCATGGGAGCGTTAAGACGCCGTCCGGATTCGCTTTCTCTTTTTTTGCTTGACATATTCCCATAATAGAATATAATAATGTCATGGCTCGAGCAACCACAACTTCTGATGTGTTCAACGCGATCGCCGAACTTAACATTCAACTGCTTAAACAAAGGAATTGCATTATGAAAACAACCGGTGAAAACAAGATCAAATTTCCAAAAATTGTTGATCTGGCCGAATGGCAGAAGGCGCGTGACGCCCTTCTGATTAAGGAAAAAATGGCAACGCATGCGCGCGATGCGCTGGCGGCGGAGCGCCGGAGGCTGCCGATGGTCCGAATTGATAAGAAATATGTCTTCGACGGTCCGCTGGGCAAAATGAGCCTGCTTGATTTATTCGAAGGCCGTCGCCAACTCATGCTGTATCATTTCATGTTCGCTCCGCCAGTATCGGGGTGGCCGGATGCGGGATGCGTGGGCTGTTCAATGGTGACGGATCAATTCGGCCATATCGAACATCTGCACGCACGCGATACCTCCTTCTGCCTTGTGTCCCGTGCACCTTTGACAAACATTGAAAAATATAAGAAACGCATGGGATGGTCGTACCCGTGGTATTCATCCGATGGCACTGACTTCAATAACGACTTCGGGGTTACCACCGCCAAGGGCGAGCATTATGGCCTGAGTGTTTTCATCCACGACGACCAAAATGTCTATCGCACGTACCACACGAATGGCCGGGGCGTCGAGGCTCTCAATATATTTGGACGCTACTGGACCTCACCCCGCTCGGAAGGCAGGAAATATGGGAAGATTTACCCGCCGAAGGGCCGCGGGCCAAGCCGGGTTCGTGGTGGCACCGCCACGATGAATACGAAATAGATCGCGGAGGGCCACACTGATGAGCAATTGTCCGCTCTGCAACCCCGCGCCAAAACGCAGCGACAGAAAACGACCAATTGGTCTTTTTTATCTCGCGCAGCGCGGTATTCAATGGCTTTTCCCCGCCACGCTCCTGGTGTTGATGCCCAAATGTCCAATGTGTGTGGTGGCCTATGTCGCGTTGCTCACCGGTATCGGTGTTTCCATGTCAGCCGCGCGTTGGATACAAATTCTAATTTTGGCGTTTTGTTTTACGTCACTGGCATATCTTGCACTCAGATACTGGCGTAGACGCACCAAGGCTCACCAATCTTCACCATCTTCCTCAACATGATCGTCACAGGAATAGCCGCCTCCAGTCAATGACGGAAGCGGTATTCTCGCCCGCAGCGCATGCATGAACGAAATTGTTCGGTTCCACGGATTGCATTCATTGCTCATTGAGCACGTACCCCGCCGCAGCAAAAATCTTTGCCAATGTGTGAAAATCTGTGGATCACCCGTATAGTGGTGCCATGCGTTTCACATGGAGCTTGAACACATGAAGACACACACACACTTGAATGTAGTTTTGGCGATAACAATTTTGCCGCTTCTGGCATCAGCCGCGGGTGTTCATGCACAGAATGATTCGCCCCCACCGACGGTGCAGACGAATGTTGCTTATGTAACAGAATCACGCGCGTTGATTCTTGCGGCGGACAAAGGCCCGTATGCCCAAAGCATTGCCAAACATCTTGGCTTAACGGTATGCCTGAATATCAACAGCAAGCTGCTGCGGCACCCTAATTTTTATCACCATTTGAGGATCATCACGGAAGTGCTCAACACGGGCCATACGCTTATCCCCATTGCTCCGCGATTTCGTCAGATTGTTTCCGTACGTGGTCGGCTTTATCAAAATATGCAGCAGGCCGGAGCCGTTGGATTCCCCATTGTTTTGCGTTTTGCAGCGCCTTCACCCAAGGCCGCGACAATTCGGGAACTCATCGGCTCGGTGGATGTGGCCGCAGGTGGAATCGTTCGTACCGTCACGCTGAACAATCCGACGGCTCTGGTGCAACAGCACATTGCCAATGCCGGATTGAAGGCCGCCGATGTTCGCATGCGTATTATGAGCGTGACAAAAACGCGGCATTCGCGTTTTTTAATTCTGGAAATAATCGCACCGGCCGGGGTTTTCCAGTCGGTTGCGGTGGTGCAAAACCACAAAACCATCAGCGGAGGCTACATTATCGCCCAACTTCCCAAAGGTGTGGATAAACTAATGATTCCACTGAGCACCGCACCTGGAGCGTCCGCGAAACTAAAAGTTACGGTGCTTACCGGCTGGCATGAATATCGCATTCCATTTACGCTCAATAACATTCCACTGCCGGACGCCCCCCCTGTTGTGCGCCGCCCCTGATAACCAAAGCCATTGCCGCTTGCAACCGCATTATACAGGATCATCGCCAAGCGAAAGGCCTGCCTGTTCGATTCTTACAACAGCATCCACTTTCGATTGCTGAACAGATCTGTGGCCAATAATCCTGTTCATCGGGCAACCCCGGTGCCCGCGTTCGCCAACACAAAACCGTTTTGCCGCCCAAGCTCTCGCAACGCGCACCGCAAATGAACGGATTATGGCCTTAGACCGCTCGCACTTCGCAGCAGGTTTTCGGCGTTTCCCAGACTTTTATAGCCATGAGCTTTACGCCCGCGGGAAATACACCCTGCAACCTGGAAAAAATCACTTGGGCAATATTTTCAACAGTCGGATTTAAGGCGGCAAATTCCGGGCAATCCATGTTGAGATGTTTATGATCAAATACGTCGATAATATGTTCATTGACCAGCCGCTGAAAATTCGTCAGGGGCATAATCTGCCCGGAATGCGGATCGGGCTGGCCGCCGACAAGCACTTCCATCTCATAATTATGGCCATGACCATTTGGATTGTTGCACTTACCGAAGAGTTCCAGATTTTTCTCGGGTGAAAAGTCCGGGTTATGCAGGCGATGTGCTGCGGAAAATTCAAATCTCTGGGCCATTCGTATCATGGGTAGGTCTCCGCCATTGGCTTGAAAATACATCCAGGGACTTACCTGGAGCGTCAGGTCGTTTAGTCCATAGGGCACCAGGGCGGCACCGCAGCGTTGAAACAATTCCGTCAGCAGCAACCCCGGACCAATTGATCGAATATCCGCGCGCAGCATATCGGCCATCGCCGGCGCGGCGACACGTCGGACCATTTGGTCAATATGCTTGATGTTCACGAGCATACCCGTATCGGCGTTCACGGTGCCGGCAATCTGCACGTTCAATGTCACAATCGGCATGACCCCGTTTGGCGGCGGATTGGCCGCAAAATTATTCGCCTCGCCGGGCGCACTTTCCAAAGCCGTTATGGCCAGTCGCACTTCGCGGGTAAGCAATATGTCGGGCTTTTTGCTCATCGGATGGAATTGTAGCGTGAAATTGGCCGCCGCGTCACCAGAATGAGGTCAATTTCGAATCGCTTGCCTATGGGCATGGTTAAAGTACAATTATGTCTTCTGTCAGGCTTTATTGGGCGTTTGGCACCAGAGCGGACAATTTACTAGGAGATCATGGAACCATGATACACAAAATGAATTTAACTCGTGGCGTAATGGCTGGCGCGGTGGTGATGATGCTTGGCTTGGCTCTCGGCGGATGCACCGATCAGACATTGCAAACGCAAAACTCCCAGCTTATCAAGCAGAATCAGCAATTGGCACAGCAATTGGCCGATGCCAAGGCGAATTTAGCCACGTCGCGCCAGCAGTTGCAACAGCAGCAGCAGATTGCAGCCGCCGCCGCACAACAGGCTGCGGCCGCCCAGCAACCGCCTGCTACCACCGCCAACAGCACCCCCGGCACGGACAACACCATGTTGCCGGCATTTGGCAATTCACCATCGGGCCAGGGGCATTCGCATGCGATGCGCCATCGGGTGGTACGTCATCGCAGTGCCCGCTCCAGAAATGAAATCCGGCGATTTGTTCTTTCCAGCGACGTGCTTTTTGCCTCCGGCAGCGCCCGGCTTCAGTTCCGTGCGGAACACGCGCTGTTGCGGGTTGTGCACCTGCTGCGAACGCGCTACGCAAGGAACCGCATTCGCATTGAAGGCTACACGGACAACCGCCCAATTCATCATCCGTATCCCAACAACTACGCACTGGGATTGGCGCGGGCAAGGTCCGTTGAAGCGTTTCTGGCGCACCACGGTGTTTCCCGCCACCGCATGACGGCGGTGAGTTTTGGCGATCATCGCATGATCTCCCGCACAAACTTAGCCAAAGATCGTCGGGTTGAAATTGTTGTATTGCGGTAATGACATCACGCTGCATGCCATTGTGCGGCGGGCAACCTCGCACAACCGACCAATAAATTTGGCGATTCGGCGTTGGTTTCAATAGACGCCTATGCGGACAATACTCTCTGTGCGGTTCGCTTTATTGGCTTGACCCCAATGACACGGTGTGGGACAGGATCATGCTGGCTATTGTTGATTATTCCATGGGCAATTTACGCAGCGTACAGAAGGCCTTTGAACTTCTGGGCGTGACGGCGAAGATTATTGCTTCACCGGCTGATATTCGCCGCGCCGACAAGCTGGTTTTGCCGGGCGTCGGAGCTTTTGCCGACGCTATTGCCATTTTAGAATCTTCCGGACAGGCGGATGCCATAAAAGATTTCATCCGCGCGCAACGGCCCTTGCTTGGAATATGCCTGGGCCTGCAACTGCTGATGGAAAAAGGGTATGAGGACGGTGAACACGCCGGCCTGGGCATTGTGCCGGGAGATTGCGTACGATTTTCCGTGGATCAACCGCCGACGAATTTGAAGGTTCCACACATGGGCTGGAACAGCATACAGCCGCAGGGGAATGTTCGGCTTTTTAAGGGCATTGAGTCCGGCACGCACTATTATTTTGTGCACTCCTACTTTGTCCGCCCGACCGACACGCGCCATGTCGCGGCACGCTCAGATTACGGCGGAGAATTTACCGCGGCGATATGCAGGGATAATGTCATGGCGGTGCAGTTTCATCCCGAAAAAAGTCAGGCGGCTGGCCGTATGATCTTAAAAAATTTCGCCGACTTATAATCAATGGGTCTGTCGGCAGTAACAGGGGCTTCGCGAATTGTCCGCTGATCTTTTATGATGTTGGTTTATGATTCCATCCGATTGGAATCATAAACAGGTACCTCCAGGAATTGAGTATTCATGAGCATTGAATTAATACCGGCAATTGATTTACGCGGTGGCCGCGTGGTGCGGCTGTTTCGCGGCGATTATAATCAGCAGACCACGTATGATGTCGATCCGCTGGAAATTGCGCGGCGTTTCAAAGAGGCCGGATGCCGGTGGCTGCACGTTGTAGATCTTGACGGCGCACGTGACGGACGGCTGGTAAATCTGGAACTTATTGAACGCCTGATTCGGGAAACCGGTCTGCAGGTGGAAGTCGGTGGAGGCATCCGCACGGAAGAAGTCATCGAATATCTGCTGGCCATCGGAGCCAAACGTCTGATTCTAGGCACACGCGCCATTTCCGACGGGGATTGGTTCCGGGCCATGGTACATGACACACGCTTTCGCAATCGGCTGGTACTGGGGCTTGACGCGCGTGATGGACGTGTGGGTACACATGGCTGGACAATCAGTGGCACGGAAAATCCAACCGCGCTGGAAGTGGTGCGCAATGTTGCACAGTGGCCCCTGGCGGCGATTATTTACACCGACATCGCCCGCGACGGCACCTTGATCGGACCGAATATTGCCGCAACGGAAACGCTGGTTCGGCACGCCGGCACAATTCCGGTAATTCACAGCGGTGGCGTGGGAAGTCTTAACGATATTCGTGCCTTGAAACATCTCCCCATCGAAGGGATTATTGTAGGCAAGGCCATATACGAACGCACATTGGAAGTCTCGGACGCGGTGCGTGAGTTGGCAGCCTGATTCGGCGGAGATGACCTGATATGGAAAATCCCACGCCCATTGAACCTGTGCGAATAGCGCTGAAAAAATCAGAATCGCTCGATATTGACTGGTCTGACGGAGTTAAGTCTCATTTTGAATTGCGCTTTCTGCGGCGCATGTGCCCCTGTGCCGGATGCCAAGGGGAACGCGATCTGCTGGGCCGGACATTGCTGCCCGTCGTCCGCATCACATACGATGGCCCGATTACCGCCATCAACGCTGAACTTGTGGGCAATTACGCGTTGCGGATGATCTGGTCAGACCGGCACAGCACGGGAATTTACTCATACACCTATTTGCGTGAATTGAGCAAATTAAAGTAACCGACTCCCGCGTCCATCGCCACCTGCCCGTCCACCATTGCCGCTGAAGGGCCGTGTTTAAAAATCACGCCCAATGCTGCGTTTACTGGCTAAATCGCTTCGCCGCCAATGGTGCCATCGCTGACTCGGACAACGTTATCGAGCGGTATGACAAAAATTTTCCCATCGCCAACCTGCCCCTTGCCACCTGGGCCACTACGCGCGGATTTTACGATGGCGTCAATTGTTGGCTGCACAAACGCCTCGTTGACCGCAATTTCCAGGCGCACTTTCCTAATTAAATTTACCTGCATGGCCTGGCCGCGGAAATATTCCGTATGCCCCTTCTGTCGGCCATAGCCCTGCACATCGCTGACCGTCAAGCGAAACACTTCCACATCTGTTAGAGCCTGCTTAACGGCCTCGAGGCGAAAGGGCTGAATAATGGCGACAATCAATTTCATTTTCCGACTCCTATAAAATCAAGCATGACACAAAAGATATTTCAACTTATTTGCTCTACAGGCTCCTATCGCTTCAAGGCGCATCAGATGGAGCCATGATGGACATTTCCGGCATGGCACCAATATCCCATCCGCTTTCACCGTGAATTCCCTGGTCCAATCCTTCGGTCTCCACGATTTCTGATACCCGCAGTCCGAAGGTTTTGTCCACAATAAATCCCACGATGGCCGTGCCAAGAGCCACATACACCACCGCCGCCACCGCCGCCGTTAACTGCACCATCAACTGATCGCCATCGCCGGCAATCAAACCGCGCACGCCATTGACCGCAGCCACGGCAAACACGCCGGTCAGCAACATACCCAGAAATCCGCCCACGCCATGCACGCCGAAGGCGTCGAGCGAATCGTCATAGCCCATGACACCTTTGAACTGCACCGCCAGATAACACACCACACCCGCCAGCACACCGATTATCGGTGCCGACCAAAGTGCGACAAATCCACACGCCGGCGTAATGGCTACCAGCCCCGCCACAATGCCGGACGCCAGCCCCAGCGTGGACGGGCGACGATGATGGACCCATTCCACAAAATTCCACGCCACACCGGCTGATGCCGCGGCAATCGTGGTATTGAGAAATGCCGCACCGGCTACGGTGTTGGCGGCCCCGGCGGAACCGGCATTAAAGCCATACCAGCCAAACCATAGAATGCCCGCTCCGGTCAACGTAAGTGCCAGAGAACTTGGCTGCAGCACCTGCGTGGGATACCCCAGGCGCCGGCCCAGAAAAATCGCCATGACCAGTCCGGAGACACCGGAAGCAATTTCCACCACAGTTCCGCCGGCAAAATCCGCAACATGCATATTTTCCAGCCAGCCGCCGCCCCATACAAAATGCGCCAGCGGATCATAAACCAGCGTACTCCACAACAAAATAAACAGGACGAATGATCGAAATTTCATTCTTTCAGCCAGGGAGCCAGCGATAACGGCAGGCGTAATCATGGCGAACATGGCTTGAAACATGCAAAACACTGTTTCGGGAATATAGCTTCCGCCCTGCTGCACGAGATGCTGCGGATTCATGCCGATGAGGAAGATATCCCCCGGTTGCCAGCCAATCAGGCCATGCTGATCTTTGCCAAATGCCAACATGTATCCAATGACAATCCATTGCAAACACACCACCGCCAAAGCGGTATACGAGTGCATCATGGTAGCCAGGACGTTTTTCTTCCGCACCATGCCGGCATAAAACAAAGCCAGCCCCGGAATCATGAACATTACCAAAGCCGCGGATACCATCATCCACGCGGTGCTGCCGGTATCTAAAACAGGCTTTGGTAGTGCGGCAACGCGTGATGTGGCAGCCGCACACGGATCAACGATGGCCAAAACCGTTACCGCTGCCAAGCCCAGCGGCAAAGTTTGTCGCCGGTTA
>JAJZVR010000182.1 GCA_021847065.1 Planctomycetota bacterium
ACTTAAAACGAAAAATCGCGGAAATCACCTTGTTGGAACAAAAACGCATCTGCTAATGATTCCTTTATTTTCATGGCTTTTCGTTGTAAATTCATCGATCTCGTTCGCTTACGTTAGCGCCTATGCCAGCCCCCCCTCTCCCATTTGTCCGCCCGCGCGATCCCCGTTAAACTTCCGACATCTTAAAATGGCTGTGTTTGTGGACGCGAATTGCTACGCCCCGGCCAAACCTGAAACGGAGTCACCCATGCCTGCCAATCTGTCCTTGGAATTAAGGGAGGAATTTCGCTCCGGACACATGCGTGGCACCGCCATTGAACTGCGTAACCGCCAGCAAACCGGCTGGGCCCAGCGCGACCCCCGTGGCCTCTTAGGTATCACGTATCCCACCACCGATGTGCAACACGCACTGGCCGCCATTTCCACCAAAGCGCAGGGCCGTCCGCTGGTTTTTCTCGGCCAGCGCGGGCGCGGGAAATCCCACCTCATGGCGCTTTTGCATCACGCCTTTGAATCGCCTGAAATAGTGACTGCCTGGGCACGCCAATGGGGCCAAAAGCCCGAATTCGCTGGTCTGGCAAAATTAGAACTGCCCAGGGGCTTCCTTCCAATATCCGAAACAATGTCCAATCAGGAATACCGCACACTCTGGGATCTGATTTTTGACCGCCATCCCAAGGGCACGTATTACCGCGGAAAATTTGAGGGCACCGGCACCTCCATTCCCGCCAAATCGCTGCTCGAAGACCTCTTCGCCGAGCGCCCAACCGCGCTGATTCTTGATGAATTCCAAACTTGGTTCGATGGCCTGCACGATGAAACCGGTGATTCCGGCCCGAAGCGCCGCCAATGGGCCTTCAATTTCATCCAGATACTTTCCGAAATCGCCAAGGAGCGACCCGACCGCCTGATGCTCATCGTTTCCGTCCGCGACACCTCCACCGACGGGTATCGACAAATCCACCGCATCGGCCCCGACGTGGTGGATTTCAAGGGCGAAACGGCCCGCGAGGAACGTAAAAAACTGCTGCTGCACCGGCTCTTTGACAACCGCGCGCAATTCTCAACGTCCGCCATAGCCCACATCGTAAAACCCTACGCCGATGAACGCATCCGGCTGCTGTTCCCGGAAAAAAACGACAGCGACAAAGACCGCCTGCGCCGCGAAGTTATTGAGGCGTGGCCATTTTCTCCCGAGCTTCTGGCGCTGCTCGATGACCATATCCTCATGGCCGATTCAGCCCAGGACAAGCGCGATCTCATCCGCCTGCTGGCCGAATTATTCCGTGCCCGTGGCCATCTGGTGCCCACGCTTACCGCCTCTGATTTTCTCGTTGATGATGATAACTGCGGTGTAGTGACCCTCATAGATTCCTTCGCCACCACCGCCGATCAGGAACGCCTGCGGGAAAAGGCCATCCGAAACCTTGAAGCGCTACTCGCCACCGGAACCGCCGCTACGCACGCCCGCGAGATCGTCAGCGGAATATGGATTCGCTCCCTTTCCGCCACCAATGTCATTGGGGGCACCCGCGAAGAGCTTCAGCTTGGTATCACCCGTGACCACCCCATCGACGACAACGTCTTCACCGTGGAACTCGCCACCATTGTCGAAAACAGCTTCAACATCCATGAAGTCGGCACCGCCGAGAAACGCCACTGCTTCAAACTGGAAGAAAACCCCTTGGCCAAAGTAAAGGCCACCGCCAAGAATGACAAACATTTTGAACCCGATGGCCCTACGCCTCCCGGCCTGCTGCCCATCATGAAAGACCAGGCCTTCATTCTCAAGGTCATGACGAACCTGTTTCGTCCAACGGATGCCGCCAGTTCCGCGCCATCCCGCGTGATAATCCTTGACCCTAACTGGGAAACTTCCCCCTGGGCCAACATCCCGGCCCAAGACCATCCCGAGCAATGGGATAACCCCGTGCTTCTTGCACTCCCGGTCGCGCCCGCTGATATAAATACCGCCCTTGGCACCTGGCTGGCCCGTCACGTATCCACCCGCCGCAACATGACACGGTTCCTTATACCCAAGGCTGGCCTGGTTAATATTTACGATCCCGATATCCGCCGGATAGCGCGCTGCGCATACCTGGCCTGGGTGTGGAAAGACACCGAACCAATCTATGCCGAAATCTTCCGCCGCTTTGATAAAGAACTGCGCCGGGAAATTTCCGACCGCTTTGACCGCTTCGCCGTTCTGCATCGCTGGAATTTTCAGCACCCCACGCAATGTGCTTTCCACCTCGAACCCTGTTGCATCGCGGCGGAGAGAGTTTCCGCCCACATTGAATCCGCCATTCAGACTGGCTTATTCGCCCCGGAGGATTTTGAAACCTTTATCATCGCCGCCGCCCGGCGCGCCGAAACCATGAAACAGGTCATCGCCCAGCTCCGCGAGCCACCCGCCAAACCCGATCAGGACGCAATTCCATATCTCGGCGACCACCTCATGTATGAACAGGTACTGCGTGTCGTTGCCCGCGATAAAATCGCCATCAATATCGAAACCCATTGGTACAGCGCCCAGCCGGGCGAATCTGAGGAACAGGCTTGGAGCCGTCTGAAACGCACCTGCTTTCGTTCAGGCCGCCTGCTTGAAGATGTGCAACTCGGCCTCCCCGGACAAATTGGCTCTGGCGGCGTATCCATTCCCAACGCGCCAATCGCTCCGTTGTTCCCTCCCCCCGCACCACCAGCGCCAGCAGCAGTTTTGACTCCCGTCGCACCGATCTCCGAAGACCAGATCGATGAAATCTTTTCACAGCCCGCAGCACCCGTTATCCGCCAATCCAACGGTGCCAAAAACGGCATCAATCTTCTGGGCGATATTGAACGCTGGGGCCTCCCCGATCAGGATCGCGTGGACACCGCAACGCTGACCCTGCATGGCCTGTCAGTCAAACAACTGCGTGAGCTTTGCTCCCGCATGCCCTTGAATCTGCTGGCGGAACTTCAAATCACCTCCAACCCCGACGATCCGCAAATCCCCGCTGGAGTCCGCAAATGACGGCCAGCAACGCCCCAGAATCTTCATCGCCTGTGTCTTGGCAGGATCTTATCTGCGCCGATCAATCCGCCGTAATAACTTGGACGCACATATTTCAGCGTCTGCAATCGCTCGCGCTGGCCGCAACGTCACCCGCTGCGCTGCACCGCGAAACCGTCACCCCCGACCGCTTACTCTCTGAAACCGCCTGGGACCTGTGGCAACAGTTCCCCACCACCGCCCCCAGCGTAATCGCCGGTATCCGCGACTTCTGGCAGCCGCCCATCGCATCCGCCGGTACCGCCGTGCTCATACTCGATGCCCTGTCCCTGCGCGAACTGCCGCTGATTATCAACGGAGCGAAAAAACGCGGCATAGAACCGGCCAATATTTCCGTCCGCGCCAGCTCTGTCCCCACGGAAACAGACCAGTTCGCCGCCGCACTGGGCTTATCGGGCCGCGCCAAACTCGCCCACAATCAGCCACCCGCTTCCTTTATCTTCAACGGCCCCGATGTCTACACCGATGTGCTGGCCAATCCATTTGCTGATTGCGTGGACCGTATTGGCACCCAGCCCCGCCTGTTCCTCTGGCACAATTGGCCCGACGAACCCCTGATTCACCTTCATAGCAATCGCTCGGATGGCGATACCGTCGTGGGCGCCGAAATTAAACGCGTCCTCGCCTTCGATGGTTTTTGGAATTTCCTTGATCGTTTGCGCCAGGGCCGCCGATTGCTCATTACATCCGACCACGGTTACGCCACCACAGCCGAGTTCTCCAGCGAAGTCAAAACACCCGAAGATGCCCGCCTGCTGGCAGGCCAGTTCGGTGCCCAGCGCGCCATCCGCGAAGACCCCGCCAGCCCCTGGCTCCAACGCCAACTTCCGCCGCCCGTTCTGCGTTTCCCCGATGCCCGCGGCGCATGGCTCGTGGTAGCAGGCCAGCGCAAATGGAAAGTCTCCGGCGGCTTTCCTACCCTCTGCCACCGCGGCCTGTCACTGTTGGAGGCGGCGGTGCCTATGATAGAATTACCAGTCCTGTAGCCGATAGAAGAATTGGAGAATGCCATGGCCAAAGAATACTCACCATTTACCCCCGGCGTGCCGGTTCCAATTGAGTTTTTCGTGGGCCGTGAAAAAGAGATCACTGAAATTGTCACCAAAGTTGCAAAATCAGCATCTATGAAAACCATCGAGCGCGTCTTCATCACCGGCGAGAGGGGCATTGGAAAAAGTTCGCTCTGTCGGATGGCCGTGCGTATCGCCGAGGAAAAGCATGAGGTCATTGGCCTGCATGTATTTCTTGGCGGCGTAACCTCGCTGGAAGAAATGGTACGGCGCATTTTTGAGCGGTTGTTGCAGGAAAGCCGGGATCGAAGCTGGTTCGACGGCGTAAAAGGTTTTCTGGGCAACCATATTAAAGAAGTCGGCTTGTTCGGAGTGTCGCTGGCTTTTGATGCGCCCCAACGTGATTTATCGCAGGCCGTCAGTGACTTTGGCCCCACACTTCGCAAGCTCTTAAGCCGCATCGGCGCCCAGCGTAAGGGCCTGATGATCGTGCTCGATGATCTCAACGGGCTGGCTGGATCAAATGCTTTTTCTAACTGGCTTAAAAGCCTGGTCGATGAAATCGCCACCGCCCGCGATCCATTACCGCTTACCCTCGTCCTTGCCGGCCTCCCGGAACGCCGGCGGCAGTTGCTTGAGACCCAGCCATCACTTGATCGCGTATTTGATCTTATCGCTATCCGCCCGTTTGATGAAGCCCAGACCAAGCAGTTCTTTCAGCACGCGCTGCGGAAAGTGAACGTGAGCGTGACACCGGAGGCTCTGAATTTATTCTGGCAGTTCTCCGGCGGTTATCCCGTGTTCCTTCATGAGATCGGTGACGCCGCGTTTAAGGCGGATACCGATGGCACTATCGAAAAACACGATGCCCTCCGCGGGGTCATCTCGGCGGCGAAAGTTATCGGAGCGAAATACATTGAACCTAAGGTGCTTGATGCAATCTGGAGTGAACGATACCGCGGCATTCTGCGAAAGATTACCCCGGTCGAGGTTCCCCATGAATTTACCCGCTTCACCAAAGCTGAACTTATGGGCCGTATTTCACCTGAGGAAGCCAAGGTATTGGATAATTTTCTCCAAAAGATGAAGCGTTTGGGCGTTATTCACCAAAGCGCCGAAATGGGCAAGGGCCACTACCAGTTTACCAGCGCCCTCTACGCCCTGTTCTTCCTGCTTCAGGCCGCACCGCAAAAAGCGGTTTCTGCCGGTGGATGAGGTCAGCAACTCCCATGATCGAGCTTCCCCCATTATGATAACAGTCGCAGGAGAACTGAAGTAATGATCACCACGCAACACATTGAGGAAGATTTAAGCCGGGCTTACGTACAGGCCATCGCCGCACGCGCCGGAGTAAATCTTGCCCTTCGTGACCGCTCGCACGACTACGGGATCGATGGCACCTTCCACCAGGTCAGCTACCACGACGCGGGCCGCGAGGAATCCGGGTTCTCACTGGACTTTCAGCTTAAGGCATCAATAAATGCCGCGGTGGATAACCAGCACGTGACATACGATCTCGACGCCAAAGCTTTTAATTCTCTGGTAGAACGCGCTGCAAGAAAAAACACCTGCCCGGCGATCCTGATTCTGCTGGTATTGCCGGAAAACTCCAACGAATGGCTCGCGTTGTCCGAGGCTCAACTGGTGCTTAAAAGATGCTGCTACTGGACCACCATCACCGGTGCCGCAACGTCCAACGCAGCGTCCAAACGTATTATCATCCCCCGGTCTCATCTACTTACTCCGGAGAAGGTAGCATCGCTGATCCAGGCCGTTGAAAACGGAGAACCTCTGCAATGAAAACAGCCAATCAAATCCTGGCCACCGCCAACTCCAACATCGGCGTGGAGGACGTTACCGCGTTGATCCGCTCTCTGGGATGGAAAAAACTTGACCATCCGAACAGCAATCTTCTGGTTTATGAGAACGGCATTGATGACAACGGCAATCCCATCAAACTTGTTCTGCCCAACGGAAATGATTTCGTGGATGCACCGGACAAAATCGCCTCCGCTATCAAACTCATTGCCTGGCGGCGCGGTTCCACCGTGGAAGAAATCCTGCAACTCATCCGTAACCGTGGTACGGACATCTTCCGCCAAATCTCTCCGCAAGGCTAAGGAATCCCAGGAAACCGACATCATCGGATCCATCATCCAATTGCGCGCGGATCTCGATGAAGATGGCGAGGAAACCCTCTTCCAAGGCCGAAAAATTACCATCAAATGGGACATCGGCACGGGGCGCAGCATCAATATCCGCGCTGCCCTAAGCGCTGACGATTACAAACTCGCCTGCGATGCCCATAAAGACAACCGAAGAGTCCAGATCACCGGCATACCCGAAAAACTCGGAAAATCATGGGATCTCACCAGCCCTAAACACTTTCGCGTCCTACCAACCAACGGATAACCCCATTTATCAGATGAGCAAATGGTGGGCTCGCCGCCGCCATGGAAGCCCCGGTCAAAAAACACCCCGATGGGCAGCCTATGCTCGGCCCTGATGGCAAACCGATTGTCGATGAAGATGCCGCCGCTGCCGCCGTCTGGAATGTTTATTACGCCAACCATCAGGCCGCCGGAAATTTCAAAACACTTTCCGTGCTTGATCCCTTCATGGGTGGCGGCACCACGTTGGTGGAAGGCTCGCGCCTGGGCTTTAAACACCCACGCCCGCCAAGCCCTGAACCTGATCCACGCCGACGGCAAACCGAACACCACCGCAATTGATTCGTGATCAATAGCCAATAAAAATTGGCTTTTATCCGCGTCAACCGTGGCTACCTCGCGCCCTGGTGTCAGAGTTTATCCCGATGACCTCGGCTTAAATAATCGTGATCGGGATGGTGAATCCTCCCCGTCGTATCCGTGTTATCCGCGATATCCGCGGTCAAATTCCACCGGCGTAAAAATCTGTGAAAATCTGTGCAATCTGTGGATAACAAAACTCTGTGCCCTCGGTGCTCGGAGTTTATCCCGGCGCGCCGGGGTGGCTCCAGCAGTGTCGTCGTGGTGAAAATCGTTTTACTCATTACTTCCCGATACGCCGCTCCTGCGGACAATCGGGATTTCGGCTCCTGCTTCAACATTATTCATTTATTTCATTATGCGCTAGCGCCCGCCCCTATAGCCTTCCACGACACCGGAACCTCTAATGATAGTTCCGGCGCCGCCCAGCGCATTCCCAATTATTGATCTATGATCATTGGTCATCGATCATTGCGGTGGCCCGCGCCGTTTGACAAGTAAATAACACGAGGCGCTCCGCGCATGACACGGTCGCGCCTGAACCAAACGCGAAACCACGTTCCGCGCAAAGAACCTGCCCGCTCTTCGCGCCGGGATGAAACACTTTCGACCGCCCGCAGGCGGACCAACATTCTAACTCCTAACTCCTAACTTCTAACTCCTCAATACTAAATGCTGGCCCCGTAGGGGCCTCAAAAACATCTTGGCAATCTTGGCACACTTGAACCAATCCCGCTGCCATCAAGGCCTTTATCAAATTTCCGAACTTGGCATCCTTGCCTCCCGCTGAAAACTCAAAGCGCTCTAAATACTAAATGCCAAATACCAAATACTGAATGCTGGCGGCTTCGCCGCCACCCTCCCCCCCTTATTACAACTTGAGCATCTAGAGCATCTTGAAGAAAACCCGCTAAAATCAATGCTCCCATCAACATGCTCAACTTGAGCACCTTGCCCCGCTAACTTGAGCATCTTGGCCACCTTGAAATTCGCAAAGTCTTCTAACTCCTAGCTTCTAACTTCTGGCCCCGCCGGAGCCGGCTAATCGGGGCTCAACGATCACCTGATCTGCCCCGGCTCTCGTCGCTGGCTGGCGTTTTGCCGGCGCTGTGTCGTTGGCGCGTTGTTGGCCAGCACTGTGGCGGATATTTTGGCTAAGGATCGGCGCATCAATAACTGTCACAATTTCTGCACGGTTACGGTGGCACTTTCCGATAGATATTGGGACTGTTTATTTGTGAATGAAGGAGTCCAAGGATGGGTATGTTGCATCACGGACGATGC
>JAJZVR010000005.1 GCA_021847065.1 Planctomycetota bacterium
CGTTTAATCATCAAAGATTCCACCAATCGAATGACCATTCGATATGACGATATTGTATCGATTCAATTTACCGGTAAAGACCCGGCGGCGGGCAAGAGCTTCCAGACCTGGATGAAAAAATACCATGAAAAAAAGGCTGCTGGCGAAAAAGATATTCGCATTGATCCTGAACCACTTTGACTTCACCTGCAACCTGATCGTTACCGAGGGGTTTCATGTCGCTTCTTAAGCACTTCAGGTGTTTTTCTGGCGGGCGGACAGTTGATCCGATAATAGAATTGCGCCGAGCTGACATTATTGAGAATCGTCGCCCGGTGCTCTGTCACGCCTGCAAATCAAAAATCATTGATAATCCGAAGCGGGCGGTGCTGTTGGCATTGGCCTGTTGCGGCATTCTGTTAGTCGAGGGTTGTGAGTCACCGTTCAGTCAGCAGTCATCCAATTCCGGCTGGGATACTTATGCCCAGTCGGTGCTGGCCCATCAGGTCAGTGATGGCCGGATTTACAATATGCAAAAGAAAATCACACCGGTGGATCAAGGTGTGCATGAAGCGATCCGTGCCGGATCGGGAAATAATGGCTCGGTGGTTCCCGCGGGTGCCGCAGTGGCGGCGGCAAAATCTTCCGGGGTCACAACGGGTAAATCGGCGTCAGCACTGTATCAAGGCGAGCCGATATACCATCTGACGTTGCAGGATGCTGTGGCCATGGCCTTGGAACATAGCTTGGCCATCAAGGTGCAGGCATATAATCCCGCCATTTCTCAAACGCTGCTGGTGCAGGCACAGGCGGCTTTTGACGCAACCATTTTTGGTTCCACTGGTGTAACCCGAACGGATGTTCCCACGACATCGGGGACCCAATTTGGTGCCGCCGGAGCCATTCCCGGTGCGGGCAACAGCAACAGTTTAACGTGGGCTAATCAGCTTGGCGTCAGCAAGCCGTTGGGATGGGGCGGAACGGCGCAATTTTCCGCCACCAATGATTTTTTAAATGTGGCCAAAACCCCGGGCTTTCAACCGGATATAAATCCATCCAATGCGGATAATTTGGCATTGGCGATTTCTCAGCCGCTGTTACGCGGCTTCGGATCTGATGTTGTGCAATCCGGCATTTATATCGCCCGGACCAATAAGAGAATTTCTCTGGCCGCGTTTCGCAGTCAGGTGCAGGCGGTAATTAAAAATGTCGAGCTGACCTATTACCTCCTGGCGCAGGCTGAAGGCAATTTGAGCATTGAGCAGCGGCTGCTGGTCAGCACACGCCATACGCTCAAGCAGATTGAAAAACGCGGCATTTTTGATGCCACATCCGTACAGGTGGCGCAGGCTAAAGATGCGGTCGCCCAAAGTCGCGTGGCCGTCATAACCGCCCAGGCGAATTTGCGCACAACTTCCGATGAACTCAAATCACTGCTCAATGATCCAGAATTAAATCTGCGCGGCAATGTGCTGCTGATTCCCACGGATAAACCCATTACCGAACCGGTCATGTTTAATGTGGCCCAAGCCATTTCCACCGCTCTGGCGCAACGCAGCATCATGCGGGAGGACCGGCTGAAACTCCATGCCGCCGATATTAATGTCCGTATTGCCGCCAATACGTTGCTCCCAAATGCCAACCTGACACTTTCCACACAATCCAACGGCCTGTCGAGTGCCTTCGGCAACGCCTTTACCCAAACCATCAGCCCCGCGCGGTTCTGGAGTTATGCCGCAGGCGTGCAGGTGTCTATTCCCATCGGCAATCGTGCCGCTGAAGCGGGCTACCGGGAAGAACGACTGCTGCGCCGGCAGGATCTCACGCAGATGCTCCTGGACGCACAGAGTGTGATTCTGGCGGTAAAAACAACCCTTCGCGCCATGCTCTCCAGCTATCAGCAAATTGAAGCGCAACGGCAGGCCCGCATCGCCGCCGGAGAGGTGCTGGCGGCGTTGGATGTCCAGCAGCAGGTGGGAGTGAGCCTTACACCGACATTCTTAAATCTCAAATTAACCGCCGAACAGAATCTGGCATCCGCCCAGGCGGCGGAATTGCAGGCGATGGTGAATTATTCGCAGGCAATTGTCAATCTTGAAGCGGCCAAAGGCACGCTGCTTACCTATGACCAGGTGCGCATTGAACCAGCGCCCATACCCGCATCACAAACCTCCGCTGCCGCACGGTTTTTGGGCACCAGCTACCCGTAAACCGAAAATTCACAACAGCGTCATTTTCTTGACAACGTATCGGCTAAGTTGCTGGGCTTGTTCTGGAAGACCGGCGTAGGGTTGCTCGGAAAATTGATCTTGCCACCGCGTTGCGGCTTGATCAATAACACACCTGATGCAGATATTATCAACTCCGTTACATCCAGTACGTTGCCCATGCGCGTATTATTGCGTGGCGGCTGCCCGCTTTTGCGGCCCCGCCTGCAGCTTCGCCAGCGACATCGCCCAGTGAATTCTAATCACCTTGCCGATGGCACCGACATTGAGCCGATCCGCTATGCCCGCAATGAAACGTTGGCGAGGTTTGACGTTGGCACTCGTGGCTCTGAGATCCATCATGGCCTGCCACCCCTGGGCCATTTGTACCATCTGCGCGGCAGTGTTGGCATCGATCAGATCAATGTGGCCCTGAATATCCAGTTTTTCCTTTTTCACCTTTACCGCCAGCCACGCACCGGTAACAGATTTCATCCAGATCGGGCCGGGACGGCGGCCTACATGGTGGTCGGCAAGTTGCGTCATGTCCAAGATGGCCAAGTTAGGAGGGCAAGGATGCCAAGTTCGGAAAGTTGAGAAAAGCCTTGATGGCAGCGGATATTATTCAAGTGTGCCAAGAGGGCCAAGTTGTAATAAGGGGGGGGTGGCTTCGCCACAGAACAGAGAAAATCGAATGTCGAAAGTAGAGCGGGGGCGCGGGCGTCGATTTTCTATCAGCGACATGGCGATCCTCATGGCCAGACGAAGCCATTGATGCAGGCATATTCTTCACTTTTCAAACAGCGCCGGTTTCCGGCTTCAATGATCGATGACCAATGATCAAAGATCAAAAATCAAAAATTCAGAAAGCGCTGTGGGGTGCCGCTTGGAAGTCCAGAATCCAGAATCTAGAACCAGGCGATGCCGTTGACGTGTTATAGGGGGGAGTGAGTGGAGATAAGGACGCTGCGCTCAATGAACAATGATCGATGATCAGAAGTGTCCGGTTAAAAAAATACAGTAGTGGTCAGCATGGCTTATATTACCGCATTTGTTGGTGGTCGCCTACGTAATCGATTTGAAATTCACTCGTCAGAGAATCCGCCATATTTTCGGGTAAATTCGACGGATTCGGTCTCGCACTTTGCCTTAACCGGACACCATTGATCGATGATCAAAGATCAAAATCAACGAACAATCCCGATATGCGATTCTTATCGCATCGCCTTGGGGTTTTGGGGCGAGGATCGCGACTTTTTGCGGGGGCACCCGTCGCCGGGCGACGGCGCTAGACGTGAGGCATTGGCCTGCGCTCAATGGTAAAGGAACAATCCCGCTATGCGGTTCTGCGCACCGCTTTCGGGTTTGGGGCGCGGCCAGCAGGCTGGCCGGTTAACCGGTGCGGCGGCGTTTCTGATTGGGGAGTTCCCCGGGCGAGCCCGGGGCTATTTGGTGGGCGCTGCGCGGTTATACCGGCGGGGGGAATTTCATGCGGAGGACTTCGTCGGTCATTTGGTCGAAGCTGTCGTATTCGAGTTGGCTGGGGTGCGCAACGGGCGGTGATTCAATATTCGCGCCAATCTGCCGCGCTCTTCCACAAACGGCGAATCGGATTATACTGTTGGTAAGTCTGTTGCGGGGAATTGCTTTTGGCTGGGCCGGGTTATCTGTCCAAAACGTACCGCTGAAATTAAACTCACCTTGCGAGCCGTTTAATGCGCCTTTTAAGTTGTTTTCCGAGCCGTGGGTTGAGGCGGGCAAGGTGGGCGGCGGTATTTTGAAGGGGTAGGAAGTCGAAGGGTGTCGAAAGCATTGCTGTTTTGAAGACTAACATTGCACGAACCCCACGGGGGAGTAAAATCACCATCGGTAAAAGTAGCCTTGACTGTTTTTGGGTCCGCAAGATACAGGAGATGCATGATGCAATATCGCCGTGAGGCATGTGTGGAAGATGAACGCAACGGACAAAGAATATGCGGGGCTAACGCGCCATTCACCCTTGCGTCAAGAATTTGCGGCAGCACCGGAAACGAGGCCATTTTGTTGGTATATTGGCCGCGACTGACAAGTTGGTTACTGCCATGAAGAGCAGAAATGTAATTACGGAATCACCTCTTCTCTCCAGTGCTGGCTGGCGTGATTGCATTGATTCGCGCCTGCTCCGTGCTGCGCAGAATTGGCAAGAAGCACAGGAATTCAAGAGCCATGGCCATACTCTCAGGCGGCTTTTCATAGACCTGACGATAGATGCGGTCCTTTGCGTGGAGGGCCGTCCCACTGTTTGCGTGAAAGATTCGAGGAGGATGTCGCCAAGTGAGGTCGAGGATTTGAGGCGGCGACTATGGAACATGGGGGCCACTGTCTTGCTGGTCACGGAGGGCACGCGCGACATAAAGGTGTATTCCACACTATTCAAACCCGCACCCGACGACCAAGATGGCAACAGGGCGCAACTCTCTCACGAGACGATACAAAGCCTGGAGTTGGCCGAACTTGCCCTGCGTTTGGGCCAACTTATTAATCGCGTTGAGACCGGAGAAATCTACCGAGAAAATAAGCCGCTATTTGACCCTCAAAGTGCCGTTGATCGAACTCTTCTTGAAAATTTACGCTCGTTGCGTGATAAGATCCTTTCGGGACGGTCGCGGCAGGATTACCAGCAAGCCCACGCATTTATTGGCCGCTTCCTGTTTTCCAGTTATCTTCTGGATCGGGGCATAATCAGGTCGTCCTACCTGCAAAAAGCCCACCTCCCAGAAGCGGAGGATATGGCAAATCTTTTAGAAAAGGCGGCGGACGGCCCACAGGTTTTAGAGACACTGTTTAGCGCATTGCAACGAGATTTCAACGGATCGCTTTTCGGCAATTTGTTGGACAATCATAAAATTGATGGCACCACAATCAATTATCTGCGACGCTTTCTCGCCGGAGACGATTTAGCTTCCGGGCAGTTGTCACTTTTTAAACTGTATGATTTCAGCTTTATCCCGGTGGAACTCATCAGTTGCATCTATGAGGAATTTCTTGGAGCGGAAGCCAAAACGAGCGAGGGTGCTGTTTCGAGCGTAGAGACTAAAAGAGGTACCCAACGTGCGCTAGGCGCATATTATACTCCTCCCCGCTTGGCGGAACTGGTGGTGGACATCGCGACCGAGGGCTGGGACACCTTGCTTAATAAGCGATGTCTGGACCCCGCCTGCGGCTCCGGGATATTTCTTGTCATCATGTTCATCCGCATGGCGGAGGAGTGGCGCAAACGTAATCCCCGTGCCAATACCCGCCGTCGCTACGAAGAATTGATGCGTCTTCTGTCTGAGAATCTGCGGGGAATTGACACTCATCCGACGGCGTGCCTGGTTACATGCTTCAGCCTGTATCTGGCGTTTCTGGATCAAATGGACCCCAAGGAAATTATCGACTTGCGGGAGGCCCTGGCCAGCGACGGAATGCGCAAGATTCTGCCGCGCATCCTATGGAAAAATGACGACACTGCTCCGAAGCCTCCACATTTCGCGACGGTCCGCGAATCAGATTTCTTTGAGGTCACGGCGGAAAAGGAGTTTGATCTTGTTATCGGCAATCCGCCCTGGGTGAGCCACCATCCCGCTCAGAACGCCTATGCGTGGCTTTTTTCCGCAACCACAAATCCATATTTGAGCGAAATGCAGGCAAAGACAAAAAGGGAACAACTGGGTCCAACCCTGATTCCGGCACACGAACTGGCCATCGCATTTATGTGGAAAGCTGGATTGCACCTCAGGCCAGGCGGCCGTGTCTGCCAGATATTGCCGTCGCGAGTCTTTCTGAGCAATAACACCGATCGTTTTCAAGCCGCATGGATAAGGAAGCAGCGGTTGGAAGTGGTGTGGCTATTAGCAGATTGGCGTCGCATACTATTTCCTTCGGCAACTTGCCCATGCGTGATTAGCCGTTACCAGCCGCGCGACGATGGGGAATTGTTGGGCGTTTTTGATTTCGTCACGCCAAAAGCTGAACTGCTCGACCCGCGGGAGGCGCTAATCCCCATATTTCCCGAAGACCGGAAAACGCTGTTTGAGTCGGATATTGTCTCGGCCGCGGAACGCGGCGAGGCCGCTGCAGCGTGGAAAAAACAGCACTGGGGGACGCCACGTGACCTCCGGCTTTTAGAGCGGCTGTTGAGGATGCCGCGCCTGAATCGGATGGTAAATGAACCTCCGCGGAATCCAGGCGCGGCAGCCAATCCTCCGAAGTACTGTTGGTACAAGGGACAGGGATTTCAGCCTGCGAGCGCAAGTACGAAAACGCCACATCAGTTGTTCTGGAAAAGATCGGATCTTTTTCTTTCTGCCAACAGCCAGGTTTCGGGCTTGGTCCTGTCGCGGGATGAATGTAAGCCCGTTGGTGAGCTATACGAAAATGCAGGCCTTCATAGGGCGAAGATCCCATTATTATTTAAGGCCCCCTTATTACTTATCAACAAGGCTTGCACAAAATTTCTGTTCTCCGATTTTGATGTCCTTTTTCAGGATGATTTTCAGTCAATTTGCGCGCCGAAGGAGGAGGAGGATGAACTGCTGTTTCTAACCGCTGTATTTTCCAGTTCGCTTGCGCAGTACTTTCTGTTCCATACAACCGCCAACATTGGAATAGAGCGTGACATTGCACGATTAGAAGAAATCCTGGCTCTCCCATTCCCATTGCCGAGGGACACAGATGATCCGGCCCGAAGCAGGAGAATCGTTCTTGCATGCGCCGAATGCTTGCGGAAGCTCCGTGGACAGCCTGACGCCCTGCAAAATCGTTCGCGCCGCAAGTCGCTGGTGCTGGAAACACAAAAACACCTTAACAAGCTCGTCTATGAATATTTCACAGTTTGCGATTGGGAGAGGCAACTCATCGAGGACACGGTAAATATGTTTCGCCCCAGTTCCACACCCGGGTCGCTCGATTCAAAAAAACTTCTCACCGTGCAACGCTCGACGCCAACTCACCGAGAGGAATATGCGGAAACATTGATCAAAACCTTTCGCGGCTGGAGCAGGGTGCAAAAAGCGCTCTGGACTCAGTGCGCCCTAGCGAGCGATCTGGGGCTAGCGCTGATTACGTTGGGCATTGGCGGGAGGTCCAGGGAATATAAGGAGTCGCCATCCGAACCTCGCGTGGCCAGCGTGCTTGAAAAGCTGCGTGATGTTACCGCGCGGGACGGGTCCGTTGCCCGCGTACTTCGAGGCTTCGTATTGTACGAACCGGATCGCGTTCACATCCTGAAACCGCTGGCCCGCCGCCACTGGACGAACACCGCCGCCTTGAACGATGCCGACGAGATTTTGACCCGAATGATGGAGGAAGATGGATGGCGCGATTAAGCCATTCCGGCTCGACCAGCGCGTTGCGAAAGAAACTATTTCCCAACGGATTTGCCGGTAATGTGATGCGGCTAATTCTTGAGACTTGGGATACTTTTTCTATTCCCAAAGTTGTTAGTTGCGAAACTTCGATCACAGCCCTTTTTCGTAAGGCGCTCATTGCTGCCTATGACGATGGGGGCCGTAAATGGTTATGTTTCGTTAGCTTGGAGGAACCGTGCATCGAACCGAATCTCGGCACCCAGGATGGAAGGAATGATATTCGCTTTTACCCACCCAGCCACGCAAGGCAAACTATTTTCTTTACGGCTGAATGCAAACGCCTTCATGTCACCACGACTTCCGGCTTCAAAAGTCTTGCGAACAAGTACGTTGATGAGGGAGTCATCCGGTTCGCTGAGGGCAAATACTCTTCGGGCCTGCCATGCGGGGGAATGATTGGATATGTTATGGATGACCGGATGGATCAAGCACTCCAATCTGTCCTAAGAGAAATAGAAAAAAAGAAATGGAGGTCGCGCTTACGGCTTCAGGCGAAAGCTAAGACCCCGTCCGGGGCTATACAGAATCACCGGTGGAGCATCGACACCCAACACCAAAGGCCCGACGGACAATTTACCATGCATCATTTATTGTTAGGCGTCCGTGCCCGGCGGATACTGTAGAACTTTCAATCCCACCGTCCGCCTGTCGTCTACTAACGTATTTTGTGTAATCTGAGAAATCTGTGGATCACCCACTCCTATTGGACTTTAGGGGCAGTTGCCGTTGTAATACGGCTCATCGTGATTGACGCAGGGGAGAATGGTGTATCCGAGTGGTCTTGCAGCGTTGCTGACCTGATCGCGTTTCAAAAACCCACATAGGTGTAGCGGTGAAAGCGGTTGTCCCGGGGGATGCCAGGCACACGAAACGGTGACTGTTTACCCTTCCGCGGCTGCGGCGGGCCGGGATACACGAAAGAACGATATCCAGCCTGACCGCGGGTACAATTCAATCTGGATGATGTGAGAGCCGAAGGATTTTACCAAATGAAAATAACAACCATAGACGCAGTTGATCTTCCCCAGGTTCTCGCGATGTCACCGTTTTCATACGAGCGGTTTTGCGATGAGAAGGCGCGAGAAACCGTCGAGGAACTTTCGCCAGAACCGGAATATCTTTACGTGGCGGCAGGTGTCGTTGATGAGCGGCCGGAGGAGCAATGGAACACGCTGGGGCGGGCAGTATGGAACAGGGATAATATCAGGCGCACGGCAACGGGTGTGTCCGAGTTGCTTGAGTTGCTTGGTGCAGAGGGTTTTGTGGTAAAACACAAGGGGAATCCGCAAACCTGGTTCACGCCCGAGTTGGCCAACGACGGCCGGGCCGCTGCGAAAATAGCCTTTCTGAGGCGGCATGGCGTGAACCTCGACTTAACAACGTGGGTGGGTGGCTTTCTGATCGAGGGAGACTCGCTGCCGTTCATTGATGAGTTCCTCGACTATTCGCATGTCTTTCATCGCTGGCCATTGGAAATGGTCTGCCGGAACCGGCCGCTCATGGTCGGGCTCGATTACGACCTTTACGTGTATTGGGTGTCTTGTGATCGGTCGCTACTCGGGCGCGTGACAAGGGAGTTATCGCAGCGCTCGCTGCTTTTTGCACCAAGCCCATATCTTCCTGATCTGGAAGGGTAAGATTACCAAGTAACGACGGCTCACTTTTTGAAGGCGGAATCATGGGAATTGATTCGTTCTCGGACACGGAAAAGATTTATTTTCTTGCGCGGCTTGCCCACGAACTCACCGTCTGCGCCCGCTCCACCTACGAGGCGGGGACGGACCGCGTAATTGAGCCGTGCGTACTGCGGGGATACAATGAATTGCAACACCGCGTAACTGCGTCATTGCGGGACTACGTTTTGGAAAAGGAGGGGATGCCGTTTTCTGCGGTGCTGCAAATGACCCGAGACTTCGCTGCTGAGCACGGGCGAAGTGAGATAATATCGTCTCTTGAGCGCCTGTATGGGCGAACGGCAACGTGATAATAGGATTCGCAAACCTTTGCCTAACCGGGGCTCACCTGTTCACCTGTTCAACGATCAACGGATCTGCGGCGGCAGCAGCGGCCGCTGATATTTTGGCGGCTAGGTTTTGGCGGATGTGGGGCGGTGGTCGATAAAGCGTGCGGGTTTGCGGGGATTGGCGGCGCTTTGTAATTGGCGGATGGCGGCGATGCTGGTAATGGTGATTTGGGGGTGAACCTTCAACAGTGCGCGGACTTTCAGCGCCAGACGATCACGGATGGCCGCGGTGTTGCGTGTGAGGCATACGTGGAGTTCCACGCGATCACTTAAATCATGCTCGCGATGGGCCACGACGGCGTAATCCTGCACTTCCGGGATGCTGCTGAGGCAATCAAAGATGGCGGATGGGAAAAGACTTGAGCCGCGAACTTTCAGTAATTGCCGCTTACGCCCCACGATGGGACCCAGCCGCGGCGTGGTGCGGCCACAGGGGCATGGATCGGTGTATAGTGCGGCAATATCGCCGGTGCGAAACCGCACCAGTGGCATGGCCTGGACACCTAAGGGCGTGACGACCACTTCACCGAGCGTACCGGTTGGAACGGTGGCACCGTGATCATCGAGAATTTCCACCGCCGCCAATGCGGGGTTCAAATGTCCGCCTATGCACTTTGGGCCTTCGGCAAAGGTGCAGCAGGTTTCGGTACACGCATAGGTGCTTAGAGCCGGAACGCGCAATGTATCGGTCAGGCGATGGGCCAATGCATTGGGAATTAACGCCGCGGTGCGCAGTGGCTCGCCAATTCCGATGACCGCCTGAATTACTGACGATTGATTATCGCCTGGCGCTGTGCCGCAAGCACCGGCCAGCAGCGACGGCACGGTGATAACATAATTTCGGCGATCGCCGCAGAGCAAAGATTGCAGAATATCAAGCTGTGCCGCATACGCCGATCCGGCACGGATGCACGCCACCCCCAGTTTCTGGGCGCCAAGCCAATACGCCAGGCCCGCCACAAACATACGATCAAGTGCCAATGCCAGAGTCAAGGTATCACCCTGGCATAGTCCGGCAATATTCAGCGCCACCGCCTCATTTTCCGCCAGGCGCTGCAAATCTGCCGCGGTCAGCGGCACCCGCAGGGGCTTGCCGGTGGTACCGGAAGTTGTGACCCATTCCCGCACAGCATCAGGCTTGCAGGCAAAGGCCGCGTCGCCAACTGCCGCCAGTTGGTCTTTATCGGTCAGCACGCAATCTGTGAGGTGCTGCAATGTTTTTATGGAATGGGGCAAACGCCCGGCGTAAAGGCGTGATTTATCCGCATGACGGATATGCCGGCGCAAGGCATTAAGCTGTAATGCCTGCCAGCGCTTTACCGGCCAGAATAAATGCTCACCGATTTGGGGAGCGTGGCTTTTACTCGGCGTTTTTGTTGATCCGCGTTTTTTTATCACAGAGCGTCCTGATTTTACAATCTTCATTTTGCATCAAAGTTTATGGTCAATAGCAGACAATGGCCAGCATCCCAGATCAGTAATTTGTGCGGGAAAGTTCCCCGGTCATAGTTTTGATATTGAATTTCAATGTTCCGCTGCGCACTGGTGACTCGGCAAACACGCAAATAACCCGCCGGTCCGGCGAACGTCGCGTAGTGATGATGGCCTTTGAGGATAAGAGTGTGATTGCCGGTATTAAACTGTTGTGGCCGGGAAGTCAGGTTTGCGGGCAGTCGCAGCGCTAAAGCTGTATCCACCGCCAAATACTTAGCCAGGCTTTCAGGAAAATCTGCGGCTTTGTGCAGTACCGTGGGCTTGGTCCCGCAAACACGCACATCACAGAGCAGTGTTCCAAATTCTGAAGCACACGTTACGCGTAGGGTGCCAAGCGCGTGGCCTTTTACCTGCCCGATCATACTGAATTGATGACCTTGCCAGTTCACATCGGCAAAAAACTGCTTATTACATTGGCGGGGAAATGCTAACAGCGATTTCTGGGCGGCGGCGGGTGTCGGGGGCGGTGTTATTGGCGGACGATAGGCCAACGGCGGCGGCACGCTGCAACAACCACCTAATACACCGATCAGCAGAATCACAATTACCAGCAACACCGCTGCGCGCCAGGCATTGAGCACCACACGGAAAATACGTTGGCCCCCCGCCGCTGCCGGTGGATGAAGAATAAGTCTTACCAGCGGCCCGACGATAAAGTAACTGGCCAGATAGCCACCGAGAATTCCGGCGGTCAGAGTCATACCAATCCAGTGTAAAACGGGGTGGCCCGCCAGAATCATAGCTGCGGTGCCCAGAATGGTTGTTGCCGCACAAAGGAAAGTGGCGGAATTGCGGTTTCCCGCGCCTACTGTAAGCGTCCGGAGCGCCGGATCGCTGGCGGCATAGATACCATAATCCACAGCCACACCCATGGTGAATAACATTGGCACCAAGCTAAGGAGATTCAAACCACCGCCCCACCACTGTGCGACGCCCAGCAACCAGATAAAGCCAACGCCCAGCGACACAGCCGCGATGGCCGCTATATCCAGGCGTCGAAAATAAATCCAGAGAGGAATTAAAATCAGCAATGCCACCCAGGGGAACAGATGTTTGGCCTCCATCCGGGCATGATACGATGCGTTGAGATACAACACCTGGCCGCAAATGATGGACACCGCCGGCAGATCATGCCGCACTTCCGCAGCCCATTGCGTGGCGAGCTTAGGTGACAGGGACGCATTGAGTTGCACGGTGGAAGATATGGAGATGTCATGCGGGAGAATTTCCACCACACCGGGAAACAAGCTTGCCGGGGATTGTTGTAAACGCGGCAATGCCGATTCGGCAATGTTTGGAGATTGCCAGGATTTTACCGCGGCATCAAAGGCATCGGAGCGCAAGTCCGCTGCGGAGGCGGCATGGGCGAGCAGCATTTTGGCGCGGTTGATTTGTTGAGGATTCCAGAATGCCCGCCACGCCGCCAGGCGGCGTTCGGCGGTCAGTGGATCAGGAAGAATGGCGGACGGGGTGGTATAACCGGCGATCAGGTGCCGGGTTTTGAGAATAGCAAGAGTGTGATCTAATATTTGCAATTCGCTTAAGGCTTGGGCAGCGGAGGGCTGATGAATGGTAATTACGCCTGATTGGCGCAGATGCCCCCATACCTTGGCGAACATGGTTTGATCCTGCTTAAGCGCTACGGAGGAGCCATCCAAAGAGCGCCCGTTGGCGGTATAGCCGACGATAAGTGCCCGGCTAGCCAGCCAGAACGTGATGAGAATAAATGCGAACGTTGCGAAGACTTTCAGTAATCCGGGACGCATCCAATAAGCCGATCTGAGAGATGAGGACACCGCGTTGCGCGAAGGAGGGACTGTGGTTGTCGAATCATTTAAACTCGTACCGGTATTATTTTCCATATTGGCTTTAAGATTCATCTCGACCGGGGACGTATTTTCTTGCCCATCGATTGGGGGATGATCAGGTGAAATGCGTGCCTGGGTGTTCTCGGCGGCTTTGGTGGATCGGCAGACCCATGGCCCCAAATATGCCGGTAACACGAGGAATGTTACCAGCCAAATACACCCGGTGGCACCGGCGATAAACAGGCCCAGCGCCTGGAGGCCGGGGGCGGAACTTGCCGCCAGCGCGCCGTAGCCGGTCATGCTGGTGCAGACGCTCATGGAGATGGGGCCCAATAATTCCCGCGCCGCCAGAGCTGGCATATTGCTTTCAAACCGCCCCGCGCGCCGTGCCATACGATTCATGGCCGCCATAAGTTGGATGCCATAATCCGTGGTGGCTCCGCATAAAAGTCCGTCGAAACCCAGGACGATTAAAGGAATGTGCAATCGCAACAGGCCCGCGATGCCCAAAGCTGTTCCCAGCCCCACCATGGGCGGAATCAGGCACACGACCACAGCGCCGATGCGCCGGAAATAAATGGCGATAACGCCGGCCACCAGAAGCGTTCCGACAATTGAAATGATTTTGAGATCTCGCTTTACCAGACGCTGATTCTCCACAAAGTTTCGGTAAGGCCCCACCATCCATACGCGCAGAGTCGGCATTTTCTTTTGCGCTTGGGCAATCGCCGCACGGATGATTGCCAGCATCTTTTCTGATTTTGCAACATTTTGCGGCCTGAAAGGCGGCGCCAGAATCATCATGGCGTGACGGTCATTGCCACTGACCAGCGCCGAACCGGAAAAATGCGCCCCCGTTCCGGGACTAAGAGATTTAAGCCGTGCCAGCAGCAACTGCCGCATATCCAGTGGATCATACTGCAATTGCGCGGCGATCATCTGCCCGGCCGGCCCGGCCATTTTTTCCACCTGCTGATGAAAATGCCGATCCAGCCAATGTGAAGAAAGGCGGTGGTGGAAAATATTGAGCTGTGAATGTGAAAGGAGAATCGGCGCGCTATTTCGCAGGGCGATTTGTGCCTGCAGTTGTCGGGATTCCGATGCACCATACCAAAGAGTTGAAAACTCATGCGTTTTTTGCAGACCATGAGCCAATAATTGAACTGCGGCCCGCAGATTGCCCGGCTGGCCAGAGGCAAAATGCACATCCAGCCGCATCGCATCGGCCAGACCGTTGCGATCCTCGGATAGTCGCACATCATGTATGGCCGCACTATGGGCGGAAAAAAAACTCAGCAGACTGGTTTGCCACACGATGTTATTCGATGCGGCAAACAGCAGGCCACCGAGAATCAGCAGCACAGCGGTTAAAATAAGGCGATGTGCCCGCAAGAGTTCGTACCAGCGCAACATCAGCCCCGCGAGCCGATCAGATTGCGAAGCACTGCTTGGTGGGACGCCCGAATAATCCGAATCCTTCATGCCGGCCCCACCGGCGCGAAACTGTGCGGATTTAATCGGAGATTAACTTTGGTATGGCGCAGCCAGAACAGGCTTTGATCGCCATTTTTGGAGACAATACGAATGAATGTTAAATGGGGGCGGCGCGCGTTGTTTGCGGTTTTATCCACGTTTGCACGCATTGCAAAACCCAATTGAATTTCCTCAACGGCCTGCCTGAGCACTCCCCGGCGCGGGCGCAACGTGAACAGTGAAAGCTGCATGGATGGTGATTTATGGACGATCTTGGGAGCTTTGCCGGGAACATGGGGAATTTGCGGCATGGGGCGCACCGCACGACTCATGCTGATCCGATATTCGGCGCTGACTTTTTCGGCGTTACCCAGAGACCAGGCCGCGAATTGCCGCATAACAATGCCGATGGCGGGTTGGGAATCCACCGTGCCGGTGCGCCAATGTGAATCCGATTCGTTGCGCATAAAAATATTTCGTCCCGAGAGAATATAGCAGGATCGATACGGCCAATTGGTTTGAAACCGCACTTGCCGGGGCCGGGCGATGGTAATAACCCCCAGGCTGAAAAACGGTTTCCGGAGCACCTGCAATTTTTTTTCACATACAAAGGCGGATTGAACGGACTTAACCGTCCCCATCGCCGCAATGATTTTTACCAATTCAGTCCGGGCAGTGAGACGGGAACCGGCATCGGCGCGCGAAGTTGCAATCGTCAAACAAGCCAAGAATAAGAGGAAAGCTCGCAGCGCCACAATATCTGTGCGCAAGAGGTCAACGCGACATGCGACGGGGCCATCGGCAGGTGATTTTATTATCCGTTGAAACATGCCAAGTGATTTCATAGCACCTCAATGGAAGCGAGATCGTTCCAGCCCACCGCTCACAGCGACTTCAGTGCTTCCCGCCAGCACCATATCATACCCGAAAGTCCGACATTTGAGGCAGCGATTCTTAACAGACAATGGCGATATAAGGCTCTTATTTCCCTGGTTCTCTGGAAGCCGGGAAACAGCAATTTGGCGGCAATAATTTGCTTCCGCGTGGCCGCGAAAGGAACTTTTGGTTTATCGTAGCGCTGCAAAACAGTGTCCGTGAGAGCTTTGATAAACCGGTGATATGGCGGGCTGTTGGGCGTAACAACGGCTTGAGTCAACCACGCCTCCGCGGCGGCAGGCTGCTTGACAAGTACCGCATCTGCCGCCAACCACAAAGCGTGAATGGCTCGACCGGTGGGTTCACCACCCATTTTTACCGCGAACTGGTTGATGTGAATCGCCTTAAGCCGATGACCGATAGCTCGGTAGGAAGCAGCAAGGTTCGCCAACATCCATGGCTGCACATCAGCACGGTCACGCCAATCGCGCATCCACGCGATAACCCGGCGATATCGGCCAAAGCGTTTTAGAGCATAGCCTGTTTTTCCCCATAATTCGGTAGCTCCGCAAAGAATTTTACGGTAACGGCGCATCAACCATGCAAACATCTGAAACTTGTTATGGTCGGCAAGCTGTTGAATAAATTCCAGCAAGGCTAAATGCAGTGCTCGGGCGTCAGTGCTTAATGAATCAACAAACTCCCGGCACAACTGCCATTTATTTCGGCGTGCCAGGCAACGCACGGACAATTCACTGATGATCGCATTGCAGTCGTCCTGATTGAGCGCTTCGCGAACGTAATACCCGATTGAATCACTCCAGTTCCTTTTAGCAAGCACCTCCAATGCCCGCTCCAGCAGCCATGGTTGCGCGGCGGGCATCCGGCAGAGGCTGATCAGTTCGGTCATCGCCATTTTTTTATCATTGCGTGCGGCGGCCATTTCCAGACGGGCCATTAACGAGCGATCAGGAGTGGCATGTTGGCTGAGTTGCTTTTCCAATTTAGCGGCATCGGCAAGATTTCCAGCGGCTAACTCCATATCAAAAAGATTGCCGACGGCATAGGTGTATGCAGCATCCAATTCAACAGCACGCCGGAAGTTGTCTCGGGCGGCGATCATATTGCCATTTTCCCGGTGGGCATCACCAAGATAGCCATACGCAATGGGAGCTACCGGCCAAAGACGAACCAATGTCTCGGCCATTTGAAGGTACCGCTTCTTATCGCCCGACTCATTGTACCATTCGACGAGTCGACAGGTTCCCCAGTAGTAACGAGGAGATTCCTTAACCAATTCAGCCATTTGGGCAATGGCTTCGGCACGCCGCCCGCGACGATATAAAATCCAAGCGGCCCGTCCCCGCAGCTCAAATGGGACATCGCCATTAAATACTTCGGGATGGCAGGCGGCGAGGGCTTCTTCCAGGCGCCCCGCCTCGGCGAGACCGCAGGCTCGCTCATCATACGCTTCAATATTTCGAGGGTCGGCTGCAATGGCACGGTTATATGCGGTCAGTCGCTCATCAAATTGTTCCGGCAACTGCAACATTCGCGCCAAATTAAGCCATACCCGGCTGTCGCCGGAACGGCTTTGGGTAAGTTGTCGGGCGAGCGTGAGCGAAACATCCGGCTGTTTAAGTTCTTGGCTCCATGATTTCAGCGCATCCCAGCCCCATGGATAATCAGGTTCAAATTGGATTGCACGTTGCAATTGCTCCAAGGCTTTCCGGCGCACACCCATGCGCCAAAGTATATCCGCCAACATTCCATGATTACGCACATCAAACGGGCTGCGGGAAATAATTTCCTCCAGAACCATTCGCGCTTTTACCAGGTCGCCCGAACGGGTGTAGAGCGCGGCGAGTTGTCGGGCGGGTTCGCTCCAGCAGCGATCTATCTCCAGCGCCTGTTGAAGCGCTGTCCGTTGTCCGTCGATATTGCCCATGGCACCATAAACGCCTGCCAAGTCAAGAAAAAGTTTCGGCAACAAGTTGAATTTTTCCACCGCGGCACGCCCGTTGACCAGGGCATCTTCCAGTTTGCCCATTTGTGTGAGTTGCAGCGTTACGACGGACCAGGCTTGCCAAAGATCGGGGCGTGCCTTGAGCGCGGCTCGAAGCGATTCAAGCACCTCCTGAGCGTCCAGTACCTGCACCGCCTGCGCACGGTATGCCGACAGACATTCGCCAAATATGGTCTGGCGGACAATCTCGGAATGAATAAAGGCCAAGGCCTCTTTGCGACCCGCTGGTGTATTTTCACTGGCGAGCAATTGATGGATTGCGGGCGTGTAATCAACAGACAGACCAATGGCCTTTTTGAGAGCGTTGATCGCCTCCGGGTGTCTTCCCTGCCGCATTGCCACCGAGGCATAATAATTGTGCGAAGCAGGACTGTTGGGTTCAAGCGTCAAGGCCATTTGTGCCCCCACCGCGGCCTGATCCACATCCTGTATATTCAGCAACGCCGCAACCAATTCTCGACGCGTCCATGCGTCATTGGGGTGCAGACCCATTAGATCCCGCACGGCGCCTAAATATCGGTCGGGCGACTGATCCCGGAACCAAATAACCCGCAACTGTAATAGTGGATAGTGGTGCGGAAACTTTTCACACTGTGCATCGAGGTATGACTCTGCCTCGCTATTTCCAACGCTTTGAGCCAGCAGTTCTGTCACCCGCCGCTGCGCGTCCATGGCCAGAGGTTCGGCATCCACTATTTTCCGCCAGAGTGTCAGCGCTTCACGCGGATCACCCTTGTAAAGGACAATATCCGCTGCCACACGCAGCCATTCGCGCTGCGGACAGACTCCCCGGGCTTTGTCCATATACTCATCAGCCTGCTGCAGCCGTCCATGACGGGCGTTGGCATTTGCCGCCAGCAGCAGCAGCGAACCATCTTCCGGCAATAAACGAAGGGCTTGCTGCAGCATGTCAAAAGCTTCGGCGGTTCGATCCAATTCCTCCAAAGCCCAGAACAACAGACCGGCGGGCCGCCCGGTTCTGGCACCAAATTTATTAAACCGCTCTTGCAACAGTCCGAGTACGTCAATTTCCTGCTTAAAGTGCCGAGAAGCGATGAAATAGGATCGCGCGAAGCGTTCATTTTTATCGTCAAGGCAGCAGGCAAAGCGATAAAGTTCCAGGGCTTGATCAAATGCACGTTGATCCCAAAGTACACCGGCCAAATCAGCGTATGATCCCGCGGCCAGGGGCATAGCGCGAATCACCCGCCGCAATATTTGACGAACCGTGCCGAAATTCCGGGCATCGTCCATGAGCTCTCTGGCATAGAGATTCCGAAATATCGGATGCGCTTCTCTGGATTCACATATCTTTTGAAGCATCTCGATACGCTGGTCGCGTCGCGCCAATGTCCGAAGACACTCGATCTTTCCTAAAAGCAATCCCGAATTATGCGGATATTGGGCCAGCAATTTTTCGTAGCACGCCAGCAATGTTCCGGGATCCGCATCGTAGGCGGCAAGAGCCTGTTCCGCCGTCAGCGTCAGACGGTGATCGGGGGCGGCCGCCCGCATGGATTCCAGCGCGGCGCAGGCGCAATGGCGGTCATGCCGATGCAACGCGGCATTTACGTCGTGAAGCCCATCGTAAAGCGATGCATCGCAAAGATGAACCCCTTCGAGCAACTGCTGTTGTTCGATAGGGACAAGCACAATTCCCAGCGGTCCGGTGGAGGCGTAACGTTCCAGTGTCAGCTCAGAGACAAATTCGATCGCCGGACGAATGTAGGGGTCACGAATAATCAGCGTGCCGCGTAATTCGTCGTAGCCGATAACGGCCTGCAGATGGGCGCTGGCCGGTTCGACAGTGGCAAGGGCGAATGGTATACCGCGGTCAATAAGTTGTCGGCTGGTTTCCCAGGTCACACGAAATTCCCGGACCAACCAACCATGATCACCGGCCCATTGTCGCAAGGCGCGGTCCGGCGTTCCGTCGTAGCAAATTTCATGCGCCAAAGCGAGATGATCGATGGGCTTATTCCAGAATCGTCCAAGGCTTGCGACCACCGCGGGGCCACAGGTCAGGTGGTGTTGCCGGACAAAACCCACCGGCAGCATGACGCGCGAAGCGCTTCCATCGGCGGCCTTTAATTTGGCGGCGATCTTCTGATAGAAACGATTCTTAGATTTGGCGGCAAGCTCGGCGGCGGCGCAAACATCGCCGCAAAAATAAGCCGCATCTGACTGAGTTCCCATAAGCCAGTCACGTAATTGTTTATCCATTAAGGGGGCGAGATCGAACGCTCTGGAAAAATTCATCCGGGCATCCTGGTAACTCCGCAATTCCGTTTGCAGCGTCGCGAGTTGCAATACGAGTGCCACACTTTCCATTCGCTGCGTTGCCTGCGTCAATAGTTCCAGTGCTTGGTCATCCTTATCCAGCAGTTGCATGAGATGCGCGGCGGATTGTACGGCGGGCCGATACCAAGGCCGGATTTCCAAGCCTCGCATAACCGCGGAAAGCGCCGCGTCATAGCAATCCTGCCGCTCCAAAACAGTGCATCGTTCTACCGCCAGCCAGGGGTCATCTGGAAATATTTCATCAGCTGCATCCAACATTTTGCCTGCGACCATGAAATCCCGCATTATTCCTGCAATCCGGGCTTGGATTCCGTACCAGTTGGACCGCAATTCAGCAGGGGCACAATCCGGCATGGCATGAGCGCGGATAAATTGCCATGCATCGAGCGGGCCGTGCTGATTTAATAGTACATGCGCATAGTAATACCATGCTTCAGGCGCATCCGGATCTTCGCGATAGGCCCGATAGTGCAGTATTTTGCCCAACTGCGAACTACCAAGATTCCCGGCCAATCGCCCCGCCATGATCCGGCCCGCGGTTGAACGCCATTGCGGTAATGGCGCGATATGCTGCGACTTTTGATACGCCTGCAGGTATAAACCCGCATTATATAGTTTTAATACCGGCTCAACTTGCTCAAGACTAATCTGCAATCCCTGTCTCCTGCACGTTACAAATGCCAGTATTGTTTTGCCGATGAATCTGGCTTTCCCAATTTCCGCTTTGCAATGGGCAAGCATAATCCCGCTTTATGATTCTCGCAATTGCCGAGGTTATTTCCTGCCGAATTGAAGCATATAAGCGGTGGTTACGGAATCACCAGATGTGGCGGGGCCGGTCGATGGTCATTATTCCCGGCTGAAAAAAGGCTTGCGGAGAATCTATAATTTTGTTTCACATACAATGGCGGATTGGAGTGACTTAATTTTCCCCAGCGCCGCAAGGGTTTTCACCAGTTCATGTCGCGCGCGTTGTTTATCGAGACTGCACGGCAGCATAACTTAGGCTCCTACTGAATCGGACGACGGCTCTTCGATTTACTTCTGCCAACATGGCCGGCATGCTTCCGCATTGCGGGATTGCCGGCATGCGGGCGTCCCATTGACTGCACATGATAAGCGTTAATGATGGCCTTGATCAGGCCTGGAAATCGACCTTCTATTTCCGCGCACCGCGCGGTGTTGTGCATTTGAACACCGCGACGTTCGCTGCGGATTAACCCCGCATCCCGAAGCGCCTTGAAGTGCTGCGAGAGTGTTGATTTGGGTATGGCCTGCTCGTTGATGTTCAGAAAATCCGCGCAGGCATGCGGGCAATCGGATGCAACAATATCGGCATAGATCGCTGCACGCACGGGGTCAGAGAGTGCGTGCAGTATGCCTTCGAGGGTAATGTCCTGAACCGATGGATGAAAAAGAGGTCTCATGGCAGTGTACTATACCCGAACTTGACTTGCCGTTCCATGAGTTCTAATATTCGGAACTATGCAACTAAGCGGACGCCCGGGCGTTATTCCGGGGCCGGACTTAAGTGCAGATATTATTAAAGGAGATTCTCATGGGTAAGCTCGCAGGAAAAGTTGCGGTTGTCACGGGAGCGTCCAAGGGTATTGGAGCCGCTATTGCCAAGGCGCTGGCGGCGGAAGGCGCGTCGGTTGTCGTGAACTACGCCTCAAGCCGGTCCGGTGCCGATACCGTCGTTGCCGCCATCACGGCGGCGGGCGGCAAGGCAGTCGCTGTGCAGGGCGACGTTTCCAAGAAAGCGGACATTGACCGTCTGTTCAGCGAAACAAAGAAGGCCTTCGGACGCCTGGATATTCTTGTGAACAATGCGGGAATCTACGAATTCGCACCACTGGAGAAAATCACCGAGGAGCATTTCCATAAACAATTCAATTTGAATGTGCTGGGCCTGGTTCTCACGACGCAGGAGGCACTGAAATATTTCAGCGCCGCCGGCGGCAATGTGATCAACATCAGTTCGCTTGTGAGCACGCTGGCACCGGCGAATGCGGCGATTTACAGCGCAACCAAGGGCGCGGTGGATACCATTACCGCATCGCTGGCGAAGGAACTCGGCGCACGCAGAATCCGGGTCAACGCCGTGCGTCCGGGGTTGGTGGAGACCGAAGGCGCAGTTCTCAATGGCTTCACAACCGGTGATTTTCATGATCAATACGTTAAGGCCGCGCCACTTGGCCGCATTGGTCAACCGCAGGACATCGCGGCCGCGGTTGTCTACCTTGCGTCGGACGACTCGGCATGGGTTACCGGCGAAACCCTGCTGGTTTCGGGTGGTCACCGCTGAACCGGAAACCGACGAACATTATAGATTCACTTGAGCACCTGTTCGCTCTCCGGGATAGCATCGCCGATCAACTGGTTCATGATGATTGCCAATGACATGATTGGCTATCGCAGTTGGCAATTACAGCGGCTCGGAATTAACATACCGGCATGGCTGCTAAGCAGAGTGAATCTAACATTCAAATTCATCCGGTCATGGTACTGGCGGGAACGGAGTCCTTTCTGCGCCGGCAATGGCTTGGGCGTATCCGGCAGGCGGCACTGGATGAAGCGTCCATGGATGCGGGTTATATTCGCCTGGAACCCAATGTATCGGTTACCGCATTGCTGGATGAATGCCGGACCTTCGGCATGTTCTCAAGCCGCAAACTCGTAGTGCTTGAACCTGCGGATATGCTGTTAAAAGCGCGCGGTGGCAATAATCCCGAATCCTCTCAAGACGGTGATGAAGAGGAATCCGAGCCGCCGGCAACGTCGGGCGGCACGTCACCGCGTGATCTTATTTTGCGCTATGCTGAAGCTCCCAGTGACAACACCACGCTGGTATTAATCTGCGATAACTGGTTGAAAACCACACGCCTGCACAAATTCCTGGATAAACAAGGGGCTGTCATTTTCTGCCAGGCGATGAAGGAAGAGGAGGTTCCGCGTTGGCTTACCCAGCACGCCCGAGCGGATTTCGACAAGACGATTGATCCCCAGGCGGCCATTCGCTTGGCGGAACTTGTGGGTACTGATCTTGCGCGGCTGGAAAGCGAATTGGCGAAACTGGCGTTGTATGCGGATAAACAGCCGGTGATTACCACTGCGATGGTCGATGAACTCGTTGGGTTTCAACATGAACAGGTGGTATGGAGCCTCATTGATGCACTGGCTGCGGGAAATGCCAAAGACGCGCTAAGCCGTCATACAGAGTTGTGGCAAATGGATACCCGCATCGGTTTTACACTGGTTGGCGCGATATTTTTCTGGCTAAGCCAAGTGCTCAAGGCCCGGGAAATGCTGGATCGAAGGCTAAGCGACAATCAAATCATTAAGGAACTCAGGCTCTGGCCGCCACCGCGGGCCAGTGCCGTCATGAATTCCGCCCGCCGTTGGGGCGTCGATGGAAGCCGTCGCGTCAGCGCCGCATTGCTGGAAGCCGACATGGCGGCAAAAACCAGCCTCGGAGACCCGCAGCGTAACATGGAACGCTTTATTGTGCGGGCATGCATCAATCTCGATGCACCGGGGTAGACCACGGCTGAATGTTCACAATGGCTTGCCGAGCAACTGGCGTTTGTGCTTGATAAATTTCATGTGATGATCCAGGTGTTGGACATACATTTTTACCAGATCACCGAGTGTCACGCGCCCCCGCTGATTGTGCGTGCCGGCGCGAGCAAACGCCTCCACGGGCAGGCGATATAAAATATCACCAGTCAGCAAGCGGTTTTTGGCAAATACGTCCGCGGCCATTACCGCATCAAGGTGGTCATAAAATAGTTTAGAAGCAAAAGCACTTTCATCAAATCCGATGAGCGTCGGATTATCTTCCGCGATAATGCGTTTCATGCGGTCGGATGCAATTAAATCACTGTCCATGAGGTGCATGACAATCTGCCGGATACTCCAGGTGTTGGACACCGGGCGAGCGTTAAGCTCCGCAGATGATAATCCCTTAATGGCCGCAGGTAATACGGATGCCTGCCGAACATATTCATCAATAATCGTTTTTTCCATGGTGTGATCCTCCAAAAAAGGCTGCCTTCCATGCCCTATCATCAAAACTCTTCCGTTAAAATGCAACAGTGGGGGGGCATGCGCAACATTTCTTTTTCTCTAATATTACGCAAATACGATTCCGATATCCTGATTTTCAGAGATCAAGCGATGTTGCTCTGATCCATACTTTATTTCTTCAGGAGGAACTCATCATGCGTCGCATCAACTCACAAATGTTTGCAGCCATCACCATGGCACTGGCCAGCACGGCCACCCTGGCGGCAGGTGTCGCCCACGTCAACGCCAGCCCCACCGTTGCCGCCGGGTATTCGCTGACCACATTCGCCTCACCATTTACAGTACCGGGTTTAAATCAGGGAATTATTCCCGGCGCTTCACAAGTTGTCAGCGCACCAGATGACATAACCGTTGCCGGTAACAGCGTATTTATCGGATGGGGCAACAATGTCATGTCCGATGGCAGTGACGGCGGTCAAAGCGTTGTGGCACAATATACACTGACCGGTCAACTGGTTAATCACTTTAACGTAACCGGACATATCGAAGGCATGGCCATGGGAAGCAATGGCATGCTCTACACCGATCAAAATGAAGATGGCAACTCCACATTGACCGTCATCAACACCGCGACGGGATCGCAAATGCGTTATGGCTATCCCACCCCGTCTGTCCATGGCGGCGGCTTTGACGGCCTGCAATTTGTCAACGGCAATCTGTATGCCTCCGGGTCAAATCCCGACAACGGTGGCGACGGCCCCGGTCAGGTTAACAGCCATCCGGTGATTTACCAGGTTAATGCGAATCCCAATTCTTATCCCGCGACAGCCACCGCGATGGGCGTGGTCTGGGGCAATGATATGGCAACCAATGCCATTACCGGTCAAAGCACCCAGATGAACGTGTTTGATCCTGACTCCTTGAATCTCACGCCGAATGGCAGTCTGCTATTGTCCAATGAAAGCGGAGCACAGTTAACCGAAGTTACCAACCCGGGTCCAAATCAGAGCATTTCACTGTTGAATCTCACCAATGCCAGTGGCAATCCGGTCAACACCGATGACACCGGTTTCGCCACGGCCTCCAAAGGCACGCTGTTATTTTCCGATGTAAAAAATAACGTGGTTTATGCGTTGACGGCCAATAATGGCTTTACATTGAATCAGGCTTATTCATCTGATAAAACCAATCACAGCTTGGATATGCTGAACTTCAGCACCGGGGTGTTGACCCCGATTGTCACGGGCCTGGGCGGACCGGCCGGTATCGGCTTTATTAATGATCCGTCGGCTGTTCCCGAACCCGCCACTCTGGCCTTGATGGTGCTGGGTGGTGCGTGCTTGTTCCTGATGCCACGCAAGAAAATGTCCCGCTGAATCCGGGATTATCATGGGGCAATACCTGAAGATGATGTGGAAACATCTTGATTAATTAGCAGGTAACACTCAGAACGATCTGATTACCCCATGCGGTACGTGCTACTGGCGTAACCCGGCGAATGTTTCCGTACATATCGCATATTGGATAGCGTAACAATACATATTAAAGCCCTGTGCGAGTGACTCGCACAGGGCTTTTTCTTTTTCAATGCCGCGATAGCATCGGCTATTTTGCGCCAATGGCCTTATCCCGAAGGCAGTTGTTTGGTTTGACCGATTTCGCCTTTCAGACGGGCGAGGTCGGCATCCACGCCGGAACTCGCGCGCAGGGCGTCAAGATCACGTTCGGTTTTGGTGCGACCATCCACGCCGTCATCCAAAACGCCGGCCTCCGTCAGTGATTCCATCGCATCAGCCCGGGATTGCATTTGATTGGTTTTGTCCTTGGCCCGTTGCAGCGCATCACCCACATTACCAAGCTGATTTCCAATGCCGGCCAAGCTTTCATTGACCGTTACCTGGGCTTTCGCGGCGTCATACTGGCTCTTCATAACCTCTTTTTGCGTACGGAATTGATCAATACGGTCTTCAAGCTGCTTTTCATAGGTGATGAGCTTTTGTGACTGGGCCGCAACATGCTCGCTGGCATCTTTGAGCGAAGCGGCCTTCTGATCCGCAGCCTGCTTTTCCGTCAGGGCGGCTTTGGCAAGATCTTCCCGCCCGGCCTGCAACGCCATGCGCGCATCGTTTTCCGCCCGGTGGGAGTCGCTTTGTGCGGCAAGCATCTGCCGCTCCAGCGTTTTTTGTTCCGTGACCACATCGGCCAGATGGCGCTTGGTTTCCTGCAAAGCGCTTAGCATTTTCTCGTAAGATAAATCCAATGCTTCATCAGGATTTTCAGCATGATTCAGAAATTTATTGACCTTGGCCTCAATAATTTCCGCAGCCCGGCGAAACATATTACTCATCACAAAACTCCTATTAATGTTATTGCTTTATATCAGAATACTTAATCATTTACCGGTATGACAATTTGCGGTGAAGCCGGTTCGGGAATCAGTGCTTTATCCTCAATAGGCTTAACTGCGGTGCCTACCGCGAAGAATTCAATGACATGCGGTTGCCAGTTATGCGACCCTTCATGCAACTGTACGCCCACTACGCCGTCCGCCCCGGACTCTTTGGCTTCATTCTGCATACGTTCCATGGCCAGTTCTCGCGCATCATACATGGCCTGGGTAAATTGGGTAATTTCCACATTCCGCCCGACGTTGCCCATCGCCTTAAATACGCCCTGGTGCGCAACATGATACACGCACGATCCCATCACCATGGCCAATGGCCGATGCCCCGCCCGCAGGAGCATCCAGAAATCCTGCCCGGAGAGATCGGATGTAAACGGCATACCTTTCGGCCCTTTAAATCCGGGATGGCCGGCGCTGTGGGCGATGGCAGTGCCAATTGCCATGAATTCCAAAATATCGCTGTCCCAGCCCAAGCGTTTAACTTCCAGCCGCACGCCCACAACGCCATCGGCCATAAGTGTCAGCGCTTCTTGTTCCATGCGGGTCATGGCCAGTTCTCGGGCCTGATACATGGCTTGGGAAATCACATTTAATTCCTGATTTTGTCCCCAGGAACCATACTGAATGCCCACATGATAAATACATGAGCCTACCACCAGCCCCAGCGGTTCAAAGCCCGCTTCACGGACCATCAGAAACTCGTTGACCGATAAATCTGATGTGAATATACCGCCGCTTTGCCCCGCTTCACGCAGGCCCTGCAAGCGTTCCAGTGCGTGTTTGGGCAGGCCGGCCAACGCCGGATTTGCTTGAGAGCTTGTTTCGTCCGCCATTTAGATAATCTCCTTTTCGGTAGGCATTACCGGTGTCATTTTTCCATCACTTACGCTGAATACGGGTCTTAACCCCAACGATATATGGCGGCGTGGCTCATGGAGCACCGCCGTGCCGAAGGCGATATGCCGCCCGAGAAACCGCTGCCGCGGGTCTTGTTCGAGCGGTTCTCCACGTAACAATTCTGAAAATTGCACCCGGGCCAGAACACCGGTCCCCATTCGCGCTGCATCGGTAGCCAATTGGCTTAAAGCAGCGCGACGAACATCGGTCATAAAATCGGACAACTCACGCAATTCCTGATTCCACCATGAACCCTGACCGGCGGCATTTCTGTATGAATAATGCCAGTTATAGTGCGCACCAATGGCTAAACCAACCGGAAGAATGCCGGATTCCATCAAGCGGGCAAATTCAAGCGCGGACACCGTTGCGATCACCGGTACGCGCGGTGTGGCCAGGCCGGCAATGCGCACCGCCGTTCCGAGCACTGCATAATCCATCTGGTCTTCACCGGTACCTTCCATGCGGGTGGCGCTCATTTTGACATCCACCACCGCATTGGCCCCCATTAACGTCGCCTCATGCTGCATACGATCGATGGCGGTATGCCAGCCGTCGTAATGTCCGCGTGTCCAGGAATAACCGTAGTGATACCAGCAATTTCCGGATACCATCCCGAGAGGATGTATGCCATGCGATCTTTGAGACAACAACGCCCCCACCGATCCGGTGGAAACCCAAGGCAACTTTCCCGATTTTGTATCTGCGAGGCGCTGTTTGACGAAATCCGGCAGAGTCTGATTGGTTAATGCGGTTTCCCAAGCCTGATTACGAGCTAATTGTTCAGCCTGATGCCGCTGCCGATCCGGATCTTGATTTTGTCCTAACACTCGTCCAAGCAGCGACATGGCAAATCCCTTTTAACAGGAACCGTGATAGTTTTCCGGTCTCTTTAAAGCACATGCAAGAAACCCTCTGATGGTTTTATAGCGATTAGCAGACCGGCTTGCAAGGCAAAATATCTAATTCATCAAAAATTCGTGCAACAGCCCCTGAGCACCAGCTATACTGGCGGACATGGCTCCAAGTTCCTTGTTGAGACTGCTTAGCCAGTCCGGCAGTTGCAATTCCTCATTTTTCAGCACAATACCGCGCACCTCATTGCACCGGCTTAAATGCAGACCATGGCCGGAGTTGTCCAGCACAAACCGATTCGCTCCCAGATGAATGGTAATACCCACGACGTGCTGCGTTTTTGCAAACAGCGAGTCCTTCTTCCGATGCACTTCCACCTGTCCCGGAAGGGATTCTTCGAGTCGGATTGCAAACGCTTCCAGAAAAGATTTAATGTCCCGCTCCGCACGGCGCAAAAACGCCGCATGAAGATCAAATGCTCCAACTTCTTCCATAAATATCCGCACCTCATTAAGCGTTTATACGATTCTCGGCACTTGGATTATAAACTCCTTGAGGCCGGCGCGACAATGGCAACTATTTAATTGTGCGCTGCAAAGGTAATCGGCCCCTGAGTCAAGACGCCATGATCATTCATGACGCGACATGTCAGATTCGTCGCTGGCATTGGCCGCAAAAGACGGTTGTGCGGCCACTGATAACCTTGGAAATCAACTTGTTGCCGCAGCGCAAGCACGGCAAGCCCGCCCGGCCATAGACGCACAGACTTTGGGCGAATTGCCCCTTCTGTTGTGCGACGTTGCGATAATCACGCAAGGTGGTTCCACCCATGGTAATGGATTTGTTTAACACCGTGCGGATGGCCCCGGCAAGCGATACTTTGTGCTTCTCCCGGATATTTTCCAGCACCTGCAGTGGATGGAGGCGCGCCAGCCAAAGCGACTCATCAACATATATATTCCCCAATCCTGCTACTGTGCGCTGAGACAGCAAATTCGCCTTTAATCGGCCACGCATATTGCGCCACGCCGCAAAATGCGATGCAGTAACATCCAGGGCATCAACGCCCATTTTTCCGGTTATTTCTGATTTTTCCGCCAAAGCCCAACTGGAATAATGCCACAACCCTCCGAACCGACGCGGGTCTTCCATCCGGAATTCAAAGCCAGTTGCCAGCCGCATCGAAAAGTGAGTGTGTGGCCGACGCGGCACGTCGGGCTTACAACAATCAATGCAACCACTCATTCCGAGGTGAATCAGCAGCACCTGACCATCATCAAAAATACAAAAGAGCTTTTTGCCATGGCGAAGCGTCCGATGAATCTTCCGCCCGACCAATGCAGAAACGGTTCCGACACCCGCGCGGATATAGCTTTTCCGTAGAACGGTTACACCAACAATGGCCACATTGAGCACGAATGGCTCAAGGGTGCGGCGAACTTCCTGAACTTCTGGAAGCTCCGGCATAAGCAGGATCCAATTGCAGCGGCCTATGCAGCGGAATTACGAAGCTGCCGGGGCCGGGTTTAGTAATTTGTCCATGGACATAATCAGCCGGTCAATGCGAAAGGGTTTGTTGATGTAATCATCAACGCCCAACGTTTCGGCATAGGTTTTATGACGCGTTCCCATATTGCCGGTAATCATGATAACAAACGGCTTGCTGCCTTTAGGTTTGCGGGCTTTGATCCGCTCTACCACCAGAAAGCCGCTGCGTTTGGGTAACATCATGTCCAGAACAATAAGGTCCGGCTGGTCTTTCTCCGCCATTTCCACGGCTGTATTGCCATCTCCAGCGGAGATAACTTTGGCACCAGTCGTTGACAAGGCAGCTGTGATGGTTGCCAGCACATCGGCATCATCATCCACAACCAGCACTATTTTATCCTTAAATTGTTCACTCATAGTCAATCCTTTGCCGCAATGCGGACACTAATGATTACCTTCACGAGTTCCAACTGACTATTCACCAGTCAGAGCCGCCTTCAAACCGTGGGATCTTGCATCGCCAAGCCCTTGGTTCAACCATATACCTTATAGCCTGCACGCCGTCGCTGCAAGCGACTTTTTGTCCCCAATTTGCCCGGCGTTTTGGAGCAGGAGCCTCACACGCCCACGCGAATCATCCAATTCCGCGTTGCGCCTTGCTCCCGAGCTTTCAGACACCCTCATTATAGGCAGCAGGCAAGCTTCACGCCAAATTGCGAATAAGAGCATCGGCGAATTCACTGCATTTCACCTCTTTAGCACCACTCATGAGCCGTGCAAAGTCATACGTCACAACTTTATCGCCGATGGTCCGTTCCAAACTCTTGACGATCGAATCTGCCGCTTCCTGCCACCCCAGATGCTCCAGCATCATCACACCTGAGAGTATGACGCTGCCGGGGTTAACCTTATCCTGATTGGCATATTTTGGCGCGGTTCCGTGGGTGGCTTCAAACACAGCATGGCCGGTATCACAGTTAATATTGCCCCCCGGTGCAATACCAATGCCACCCACCTGCGCCGCCAGAGCGTCACTTAAGTAATCGCCGTTGAGGTTCAATGTGGCAATAACATCAAATTCTTCAGGCCGCGTAAGTACCTGCTGAAGTGTAATATCCGCTATGGAATCTTTAATGACAATACCATTGGGCAGCTTGCACCAGGGGCCACCATCAATTTCAACGGCCCCAAATTTCTCCTTGGCCAGTTGATAGCCCCAGTCACGGAAGGCCCCTTCCGTGTATTTCATGATGTTGCCCTTATGCACCAGCGTGACGCTTTTACGCTTATGGGCGATGGCATAATCAATGGCCGCCCCAATGAGCCGTTGCGAACCATCCTTGCTGACCGGTTTGATGCCCACGCCGGAAGTCGCCGGGAAACGGACTTTCTTAAATGTCTGGGGGAATTCAGCCTCAATGAATTTCAAAATTTTTTGAGCTTCCGGTGAACCCGCGGCCCATTCGATACCGGCATAAATATCTTCGGTATTTTCACGGTAAATGACCATGTTAACGGCTTCAGGACGCTTTACCGGACTCGGCACACCGGCAAAATACCGCACGGGCCGCACGCATACGTATAAGTCCAACTGTTGCCGTAACGCCACATTTAAGGAACGTATTCCACCACCCACCGGCGTGGTCAGCGGCCCTTTAATACCCACGAGAAATTTGCGAAACGCATGAACAGTGTCATCAGGCAGCCACGCTTTGGCATCCCCGGCAGGCTCACCGGTTTTGAATTTCAGGAATGATTTCTCACCGGCGTAGACTTCCATCCAGGCAATTTTCCGTTTGCCCTTATAGGATTTTTCCACCGCTGCATCAAACACCCGCACGCTGGCCCGCCAGATATCCGGTCCGGTGCCGTCACCTTCAATAAATGGCAATATCGGATGATCTGGAACATGCAGCTTTTTGTCTGCTCCCATGGTAATGGCTTGCCCATGCGCTGGAACCTGTACATTGGTAAATTCGCCGCTGCTCATAATAAAAACACCTTCTACAATCGTGAATCAATCACACATCAACCCGGTAGCTTAAAACACAACGCCAGTCTTAACAAGTCCTTTACCGTCCGTGTCCGCTGACGAAATCGAGCCGGCCCATTTTGCCGCATTACCGCACCGGCGGAATCGCTGATGCGTCCGCCTGTTTTTGCTGCAGCGCCTCAGCCGACAACAAATCCGCGTAATAGCGCCCGTCGCGTACCACGATCTGCCCCACTTGCGTACCCACTGGCTGCGAAAAAATCGGGCCAGCGTATACAAACGTATGAAATTCTCCATTTTCTCCACAGGGGTCTATGGTGGCCGGTAGATCAGCGAGCAACTCTGCATCAAAACTCCGCCCCGCAAATCCCGGCCCAACCTTGCCTTCTACGCAAGACAAATAGCCCTTGAAGCCCAGATTAATAATTTCCCGCGCCAGTTCGCTGGTCGGACGTTTCCACAGGGGAAATACCGCCCGCATACCGATCGCTGCGAGATTTTTTTCACGCCACGCTCGCAAGTCCTCAAGAAATAAATCTCCGAAGCCCCCCGTATCCACGCCCTGCCGGATATATCGGCGCATCGCGTCGCCCATGATCTGCTCATAAACCGCATTGGTGCAGGGGTGGGAATTGTTTGATGGCAAATAAATTTTATCCAGCCGAATGCCAATGGCCTGGGCCTGCAGCTCAAGCAATTCTTCCCGCATGCCATGGTGGCTGATGCGTTTATATTCTTCCGAAACCGTGGTAAGCAGTGCAACAACCTGATAGTCCGCACTGCGCGAAAGCTCATAGAGTGCCATCGCACAGTCTTTGCCGCCACTCCAGGATAAAACCACCGGTATTTTCGTCACGCCATCTCCGTTTTTTTTATATCGCCGAAAGCCACCCAAATCTAACGCCGCGTAAGCTCCAGCGATAAGTTCTCACGCGTTCGACTTTCTCCTGCTCTATTTTTTGCCGCAACAAAAAATGCCATCGAGCAGAAGCTTCCAAGTAGACCCCAAGTGAGCCGCGCTTGCAAGCAACAGCCACGATTCTTCCCCGGCCGGGGCCTGTGACAGTTTCTGCAGCGCAATGGCGATTGAGTTAATGGGGGGCGGCGGCGACCGCAGAGCAGCAAAGTTTTCGCGACATCGTCCCGCGCCGTCGGATGAGCCAATCCGATGAGATGGATCCGCCCCGTGGAACCGCAAGACGCTGGCCCACACCAAAATTCATGGTGCGTTTAGCACGGGTAATAAAAAATGCTCCCATTGTGTGCAGGCGATAAAGTCGGACGAAGTCGCAGTAACGCCGCGCCCCCATCGCCTGGAGGCAAGTGACGGTCTCGCGGAGACTCGAACGCATCGTGAGTTGGGCGAAGATCATGCATATTGAGCTTGTTCATTTCGCACCTTTTATCGTGTCACAACTACCTTGGTGCCGTAATCTGAGACATCTCGGAGGATATGAATCCTAGCTATTCTATGGTATACTCAACAGCAGTTAAATGGAAACGGCGGAAATATGCACCGGTTAAGTAGACATTCTCCCGCGATCACGGCCATGTCTTGCCTTATGGCAATGTTATGGATGCCCGCGGCGCAGGGGCAGAATGCCGCGACAGTGCCGGGTCCGATCACCTGGATGGGGCGGCTTTTGGCGATTCCCGCGGCAACGCTACATGCATCAGCCAAACATCGCCGGACCGCCAGCGTTTCCGTCGCAGCAGGCCGTTTTTCCGCCCACTGGATGCCGCCCGGATTAAGTTTCTGGGCGGTGGCAACCGCTCAAGTGCTTCATGCGTGGCATCATGGTTGCCAGAACAGAACACACATTACCAGCCCCTCTCGTCCCGGCAATGAGCTGCGGGTGAACATGATAGCTGCCATTCTGCGGCCGCACGGCAGATTTATGCGCGTCTTTGCCGCCCGCCCACCACCATCCACGCTTTGATTCATGAGCATGGTGTTCAGTTATTTTACCGGCACATTCGGGCATGTATTATCCCTATAAGCACAATTAAGAGGGTTTTATGGTTACAGAGTTTCTAAATAAATCAATGACTAAAATTTTCGGCTCGCGCAATGGTCGGCTGATTAAAGCCTATCGCCAGCGCGTGGAAGCGATTAACGCATTCGAACCGGCCATCCGCGTATTGACCGATGCGCAGATGCGGGCCAAGGCGGACGAACTGCGGAAACGCATGGCTGATGGCGAAACCGACCTGGCACTTTTGCCGGAAGCTTTTGCGCTCATGCGGGAATCCATGGATCGGAATATCGGTTTGCGCAATGCCTTTAACCCGGCATATTCTTTTGATGCCGGCAAGCTTACACCTGAAGCCTTGGCGCAATATCAGCAGGTCAAGGCCAAATGTGTCGGTGAGCATGACTGGCGGTTTGTGGAAATTCCCCCGGATCTGTATCAAGCCATCCGTGATGCGGTGCCCGATGCCCGACCCCCCTACCGCGCGCGGCCATTTGATGTGCAGCTTATCGGCGGCATGGTTTTATATGATGGAAAAATTGCGGAAATGGCCACCGGTGAAGGTAAAACCTTTGTGGCACCGCTGTCGTGTTTTCTCATGGGCCTTTCCGGCAAGCATTGCCATGTTGTGACGGTTAATGATTATCTGGTGCGGCGCGATGCGGCGTGGGTGGCACCGGCGTTTTTTGCACTGGGCATGTCGGTGGGGTATGTGCAATCCCACATGGACAATGAACCGCGACAAAAAGCCTATCAATGCACCGTGACATACGGCACCAACAGTGAATTCGGCTTTGATTATCTGCGCGATAACATGAAACAATCTCTGGCCGAACAGGTGCAAGGCCCCCTGGATTTTGCCATTGTGGATGAAGTGGACAGCGTGCTGATTGATGAAGCCCGCACGCCGCTGATTATCAGCGGGCCGGCCCATGATGATTCTCCGCGCTATCGGCAGGCCGATGAAGTAACCCGCAAACTTATTGCGGCTCAAAAGCCATGGGACATGGCCAATGCGCGCGTGGAAGCACTTAAGCGGAAAATTAAAGGCTCTGAAGGCGATATGAAAAACGCGCGCGGAGATGCCGCTAAAATCGCCACCATTCAGGCATCGATAGCCGAGGCGCAAAAAGAACTGGTGGTGGCGGAGGCGGAGTTGGCCAAGCAGGTGCAGCTGTATGAAGTGGAACTGGATCGCAAAACCGCACATTTGACGCATGAAGGTATCCGCAAGGCGCAGGAATTTGCGGGAGTCGGGTCGTTTTATGTTGGTGGCAACATGGATTGGCCGCACCTGCTGGAGCAGGCATTGCGCGCCCATGTTGTGTATGAAATTGACAAAGATTATGTGGTGCAAAAAGGCGAAGTCATTATCGTTGATGAGTCCACAGGCCGTTTGATGGTGGGCCGCCAATGGAGCGACGGCCTGCATCAGGCGGTGGAAGCCAAGGAACGCGTTACGGTAAAACCCGAAACCCAAACCATGGCCACCATTACTCTGCAAAACTTTTTCAAACTCTACAAGCGTATCGCGGGCATGACCGGTACCGCGATGACCGAATCTGAAGAGTTCGGAAAAATTTATAAGCTGGAAGTGGTCACGATTCCCACCAACCGGCCCCTGACACGACAGGATTTTGAAGATCTCATTTTCATGAATGAAAATGCGAAATGGGCGGCAATTGTCGAGCAGATAAAAGAAGTGACAGAACGCGGACAGCCCGTGCTCGTGGGCACAACGAGTGTGGAAAAATCCGAGCGACTCTCACAAATCCTCACGCGGCAGCATGGCATAGAACATGAAGTGCTGAACGCTAAAAATCATGAACGTGAAGCGGAAATTATTGCGAAAGCCGGTACACAACAGGTCAACAAGCAGGGGCAAACCGTCGGACGTGTCACGATTGCCACGAATATGGCGGGGCGCGGTACGGATATTTCCCTGGCTCCGGGCGTGCTGGAGGCGGGCGGATTATTTGTGCTGGGCACGGAACGCCACGAATCGCGGCGAATTGACAACCAGCTTCGCGGGCGATCGGGCCGACAGGGCGATCCGGGCATGTCACGGTTTTTCTTAAGCCTGGAAGATGATCTCATGCGGCTGTTCGCCGGCGATTTTATGCTCAAGGCCCTGCAGAGCCTGGGCATGAAAGAAGACGAAGCTATTGAACACGGCATGGTTTCCAAGGCTGTAGCCCGAGCGCAAAAGAAAGTTGAGGAGCGCAATTTCGGTATCCGAAAAAACCTGCTGGAATATGATGAAGTCCGCAATTATCAGCGCAATTTCTTTTACACGTCGCGGCAGGCGATTCTGGAAGGCCGGAATTTGCAGGAAATTATTTTTGACACCATCGGCGACTCAGTGCGCGATGCGGTGGCGCATTATCTTGACAGAGATTATGTGGCGACATGTGTGGCGGAATGGGTGCGTTTGACGTTCAACACGGTCATTGATCCTCAGGATTTGCGGGATACGGAATTGGCGGTGCTGGAAATGACGATTAAGGATAAGGCCCGTGAAGACGCGCGCAGCAATATTCACAGCGCCATTTCAGAATTTATGGATCCCGATGCGCATCCGGAAGATTATGATTACGCGGGAATGTCCTCCTGGGCGATGAGTCAGTTCAAAGTACAGATCAGTCAGGCGCAGTTGAAGAAAATGCAACGCGATGAAATTATTGACACGCTGGTGGAAAAGGCGCTTGATCTTATTGATCATAAAGACGTCAACCCGCTGGCCAAATATCTGGTGAAAGGCTATCCGCAGCAGCAGTTGGCGCAGTGGGCCAATGATAAATTTGAATTCAATATTCCAGTTGCGGATTTAACGGGAAAAACACAGGATCAGGCCATTGAATTGATTCTTAACAACGCCCGGAAGGCGTATCAACAGCGTGAAATAAGCTATCCGGTGGATTACGCGATGGAAGCGACAGCCGGTGCCGGAGGCATTGAAAATGTTTACGCCTCCGAACAATTGGCGGTATGGGTGAAGGCCAAATTCGGAACGCCCATTTCCGGAGACGAAATCCGAAGCCTTGCCACAGAGAAACTGCGGCAGCGGCTTATTGATATTTCCCGGGAAACCCATGAAACCATTGATAAACAAATTGATGATGCGGTGGCAAAACTTCAGGAATCACGCATGCTTTCCGCCTGGGTTTCCGATCGGTTTGTCACGCAGGCCTCGGTTGATGAATTTGAGGGCGAACCGCCGGAGGAACGCCGCGAGCGCATCGGTGAATTGGCGCACGCTTTCCTGCGGCGCGAACTTACCGAGCTGGAACGCACCGTGCTTTTACAGATTTATGACGTCACATGGAAGGATCACCTCTATGCGATGGATCAGTTGCGCGACACCATTGGCTTACGCGGAATTGCCCAGCGGGATCCGGTCATTGAATATAAGCGGGAAGGTTCGCGGCTGTTTGATGAGTTCCTGAAGAATCTGCGGGAAAAAGTCACGGATGTTATTTTCCGTATGCGTATTGCCAGCGCCGGTGACATGCGCAACGTATATGAGGGACAGGAAGAACTCTTTGACGCCAATGAATCCTATGGTGTGGGCGAAAGCGCCGCAGCCAGAGAATTACAGGCCGCTCCGGCGGAAGCCCCGGCACCGGAAGCCGATGACAGTGAGCCACCGATGGACCCGATTGTCAACGCCGGCCCCAGAGTTGGCCGCAATGATCCCTGCCCATGCGGCAGTGGAAAGAAATATAAGCACTGCTGCGGACGCACCGCCTGATACCAAAGGAATTCGTATGCCCATACCCATTGTTGCCATCGTTGGCCGGCCTAACGTCGGAAAATCCAGTTTGCTGAACATGCTGTCAGGCAAGCGTATATCCATTGTGGATCCCACGGCGGGCGTAACACGCGACCGCGTATCAAATATTGTTGAAAGCGATGGCCGAAGTTTTGAACTCGTTGATACCGGTGGCTATGGCATTGAGGACCCGGATAATCTCACTGAACAAATTCAGGATCAGATTCGCCGGGCCATTGAATCCGCGGATGTGCTGCTGTTTGTCGTGGACGCAAAAACCGGCCCGGTGCCGCTGGATACAGCGGTGGCACGGCTGATTCGCCCATTTGCCAAACCCGTGATTCTGACGGTCAACAAAGTGGATGGGCCAAATTTGGCATCCAACGCAACAGAATTTTTCGCACTGGGTTTTGACGAGATGGTCATGATTTCCTGCCAGCACCGACGGGGCAAGGACGAACTGCTGAAAGGAATTTTTCGTCATCTGGGACGCAGCGCCAAAGTTACGCCCGCCGAATCTGAACTCAAGCTAGCGGTAGTGGGAAAACGCAATGCCGGAAAAAGCACGTTGATAAACACGTTGGCCGGTGGAGAGCGGGTCATTGTTTCCGAGGTGGCCGGCACCACCCGCGACAGCATTGACGTGCGCATGGAAATTGAAGGCCGCACCATTACAGTTATTGACACCGCCGGTGTGCGCAAACGGGCACGGATGACTAACAATGACCTGGAGTTTTACAGCTTTCACCGGGCGCAGCGATCCATCCGCCGAGCGGATGTGGTGCTGCTGCTGATTGACTCCACGGCGGATATCAGCGATGTGGATCAGAAACTTGCGGCGTATGTTCAGGAAGAATTCCGGCCGGTGATTCTGGTGATTAACAAATGGGATCTTGTGGGTGAACAGGCCACGGTGGAAAGCTATGGTGATTATGCCGCCAAACGCTTCCCGCAATTAAGGCACGCGCCGGTAGCCTGCATCAGTGCCAAGACCGATGCCGATCAATCGCAGATTGTCCGCCTGGCGTTTTCACTTTTCGAACAGGCCTCCACGCGGTTAACTACCGGACAGTTGAACAAGGCGGTGGAGGATATTCTGCAATTGCGTGGCCCGAGCAGTCAGGAAGGCAAGACCGTTAAAGTTTATTATGCGACGCAAATTGATGTCCGCCCCCCCACCATCGTGCTGTTTGTCAATCATCCCCGGTTGATTACTGAAGAATATAAACGATTCTTCGCCCATCAG
>JAJZVR010000183.1 GCA_021847065.1 Planctomycetota bacterium
CAACCCCGTTGTGCGGGTTCTTGCAGCCGCACAACTGCCACTGCGAATTCACCGCTCCCGGCGGTATAATTCCGGCCATGAAGGAAAATGACATACTTGATTGGATTGCCCGCAACGCCAAACACTACCCCGCCGTTCACATTGGTGTGGGCGATGATATGGCGGCGATTAATCTGCCGGGAGGGGATTTTTCACACTTGGCTTTGCTGAAAATTGATCAAGCCTTGGATCAGGTGCATTTTGATTTACGCCAGCACGCCCCTGACGCTGTCGGTAAAAAGGCGGTCAATCGCTGCCTTTCAGACTGTGCCGCCATGGCGTGCACACCCGCGGCAATCCTTATTTCCGTGGCACTGCCGAAATCGGCCGACACCGCGATGATGCGGGACCTCTTTAACGGATGTCAAATGGCGGCGGCGGCGTTTAACTGCCCGATTGTCGGCGGAGATACCGCAGTTTGGAATCAGCGTCTGGCCATTACCGTGGCGGCTCTGGGGGTATCCAGTCGTCCCCCAATCCGCCGCTCCGGTGCCAAGGCCGGCGACGCTCTGTGCGTTACCGGAAAGCTTGGCGGTAGCATTTTGGGCCGACACATGGATTTTACACCACGCATTGCCTTGTCTGAACGGCTGGCCGGCGCGATCACTATCCACGCCATGATGGATATATCCGATGGGCTTGCCATGGATTTACCACGCATGATGACCGCATCCGCAACGGGTGCGGCAATTGACGCTTCCTGGATCCCCATTCATGAAGATGCCCGTTTACTTCAACAGCGGGATCAGAAATCCGCGCTGCATCATGCCCTGTGCGATGGTGAAGATTATGAACTATTATTCGCTGCCGATTCTGATGATGCCCGGAAATTGGCCCATTTTGATGTGGATATTCCCATCACCATTATTGGCCGCGTAACTGCTGCGCCAGGCGAACTGACTCTGACCGATCAACAGGGCATTAAGCAGTCCTGGCCGGAGGGCGGATGGGAATATTCGGGTGGTGACGCATGAATAGTAAATATAACGCCGTGGAAATCATTACCCGATCCGTGGAGGAAACCGTAACACTTGGCCAACGGATCGGAGAATTTGCGCAGGGCGGACAATGTATGGCCCTGGAAGGAATGCTGGGAACCGGTAAAACCCAAATGGTTCGCGGCATCAGCCTCGGAGCGGAAGTCGCGGATATTGGCTTGGTCAACAGCCCTTCTTATGTGCTGTTAAACATTTACCAAGCCATACCCGACAATCCACGCAGCAAAACCGTCTATCATCTTGATGCGTACCGCATAAAAGATTCTGACGCATTCACCGCCGTAGGCTTATCCGAACTATTGGAGCAAGACGGGATTGTAGCCATTGAATGGGCCTCCCGCGTGGCTGATCTACTGCCTGACGATTACCTCCTGGTGCGTGGCGAAGCCCTTGATGACGACAACCGCCGCTGGTACCTCACCGCGCATGGCCCAAAATCTCAAGCACTGCTAAACGCGGTTTTGGAAAATCAATAAATCCGTTGCCGCACCAGCGCACACCGCCGGTTGCATGACATTTTACCCAGGCCAGCGTTAGCCTGATGCGGAAGCATCACGGCTGGAAGCGAAATAGGTTCCAGATACAAACATCCACGGTCTACCGTTTCACACCGCGCTGGTACCGCCGGAAATTTTACAATCCTTCACCCCATCACTGATTTTCGTGGCCCAGCATCGCGACATTCCATTTTAGCCGCGTGGCCTTGGCCCGCGCGTCTCCAGCGAAAATCTCGGCACCTGCCAAAAAACATGGCCACACCCAGACGCACAAGCCGAAAGATCGGGAGTTTCTTTAATCGACAAGTCTACTATAATACAATGTCTGTCCGCGGATGGCTGCGGCGTGATGGCGTTCTAATGGAGATTCCTGGCGATGGCTGGAATGACAATTACTGAAAAGATCATGGCCAAACATTCGGGCCGTAAACATGTTCAACCCGGCGATAATATCTGGGTGGATGTGGATATTCTCATGACGCATGATGTTTGCGGGCCGGGAACCATCGGCATATTTCACGAAAAGTTTGGCCGCAATGCCAAAGTTTGGGACAAACAGCGTGTGGTGATTATTCCCGATCACTACATTTTCACAGCCGATCAGAAATGCCATCGTAATGTGCAGATTCTCCGTGATTTTGTGCGTGAACAGGGACTGCCGTTTTACTATGACCCGGAATTTGTAAAAAATGAACTGGGCATGCCCAACCCGTATCTCGATCCGAACAAAACCACCTACAAGGGCGTCTGCCACAAGGCTTTGCCGGAAGAAGGCCATGTGCGCCCCGGCGAAATTCTTCTCGGCACCGACAGCCATACCTGCACCGCCGGTGCGTTCGGACAGTTTGCCACCGGTGTTGGCAATACCGATGCCGCGTTTACCTTGGGTACCGGCAAAACCTGGCTTAAGGTGCCCCCGACCATGAAATTCAAATTTCATGGCGAAATTCCACCCTATCTCACTGCTAAAGATTTAATTCTGCTTGTGATCGGCGATATTGGCGTCGCCGGTGCCACGTACAAAACCATGTACTTTGCCGGGCAGGGAATCAGTTCCTTAACGCTTGAAGATCGCATGACCTTGACCAATATGGCTATTGAAGCCGGCGGCAAAAATGGCGTCTGTGATGTGGATGAAAAGACCTTGCAGTATGTGCGCCACCGCAGCCGCATAAAGAACTGGGAGATTTTCACCGACGATGCCAATGCCCAATATTGTTATGAGAAACAATGGGATCTTTCAACAATTGAACCGCTGGTGGCCAAGCCGCATTCTCCGGATAATCGGGACACCGCCCGCAATTGCCGGGATGTAAAAGTGGATCAGGCATATATTGGCAGTTGCACCGGTGGAAAAATCACCGATATGATTTTTGCCGCGAGCATTCTCAAGGGCCGAGAGGTCAAAGTACCGACTTATGTTGTTCCCGGTTCCACCGAAGTTCATTCCGATATGAAGCGCCTTAATCTTGTGGGGGTGGAAAAAGGTCCGAACGAAAAGAGCGTGGAAGATATTCTGCTCGATGCCGGATGCAAAGTAGGCCCCAGCGGTTGCAGCGCCTGCCTTGGCGGCCCGCCGGACACCTTTGGCCGCCTCGGTGGCACGGAAGTGTGCATCAGCACGACCAATCGGAATTTCCCGGGACGCATGGGATCTATGCAGGCCGCCGTTTATCTCGCCAGTCCACTAACTGTGGCGGCCAGTGCCTTGACCGGCCGCATCACTGATCCGAGGGAATTTGTGGTTAAGCCGATACAAACCGGCATGGCTGGCGTACTGTAAGTTACCACGACATTGGCACGACGACATTTTGTGGCGTATACGCGGAAGACCATTGCAACTGCCATAATAGCGACAGGGGCACCGTATGCGCCGAACCGTCCGTAAACGATACGTTCACCTGCCCGACATGCCGATTGATGCAAAATCTTCCCATCTCGTCCGCAGTGCTTAAGTTATACGCACCGAGCTGAAGATTTGCCGGAACCGGGTCTTGCGGCTGCGGAGTCCCATCCACCCAGATCGAGTCGAGAAACAATGGCTGGTTCGAGACTAACTGACCACCGCGAACGCGCGGATCCCATGGTGGAACGGGCCCTTGGTTCATCACGGCCTTGCCTTGGCTGGAATAACCACCGCCAGTTACAATCTCGCCTTGCAGTGCAACACCGGCCCCGCTCCTTCCATCAATGGAGAGATTTCCTCCGGCATAAATAGCACCGGAAATATTGGTTTGGCCTGAAAAACTTACGTTCCCCAACGCAACAATATTCATACTGGCCGAGCCAGACCCGTTAGCTGGGAAATAACCGGATATATCGACATTGCCCGTTACCAGAAGTGTTCCACTGCCAATAATTTGAATTTGACCGCTGGGGTTAAAATTGCCATTGATGATCTGGTAGGCGTTCTGCGAGAAATCAATGAGCTTGGAACTCGTCACTGGAGAGGGGTTGTACGTCTGCTCAATATATTGAAATGTGTCCGAAACACTCGGCGGTTGCACATCCGGTATATTTGGAATTTGCGAACCGGATACATACGTTCCTCCCGTTAAACTTATCGCACCGCCCGACTTCAGACTTCCATAGATATTGACATTTCCATTTCCGCCTATTCCGGTGGCTGATTCTATATCGCCACGATAGGTCTGATTCCCGCCGACAGTAATGGCTCCAAAAGATGCGATTAGAGGAATATAATCGCCGGGGTCTACATACGTATTCATGCCGTAACTGGAAGTAACGCCGCCAGCCCACGGGTATCCCGCCGAATATGGCGGACCGGACATACTTATTTTGCCCCAGGCCAGCATCGCCGTTCCGATTCCTGATGACGGTGCCAAAGCATCCGGACATAATCCGTTGGAGGCAATACCGCTGTCATAGCTTGATATCTGCGGATACCAGTAGTTGCCCGGGGTTTGACAGTCCGAAGGAAATGCCCCTTTACCGTTCACAGAGTATGCAATCGCCGCCAGAGACAATTGATGCAGATTCGACAGGCAGGCGGTTACTCTCGCAAATTCTTTGGCGCGCCCAAGCGAAGCCAGAGTTATTCCGGTCAGGATCATGATACTCACGACCACCACCAGCAGCTCGATTAATGAAAAACCATGTTTTTTTATCGTGATGCCCATGATTTATGCCTCCTTAGGCTCAGATCACCCCTCTCGAAAAACCGCACCGCGCATCCTCAACAGGAATGTCGGCCTATTACCAGATAATTTTTCGCCAAACCTTCTATCCGCTCCGGCAGGCAACCTGGGCCCAACCGGCCCACAATTATTCCGCTGCATTCCGATGATTGTTCTGTTTTGGTCGTGCCATGGGCCGATCTGAGCATTGAATCATAAAATCAGTAAATGCCGGATGTCGCCCCGGCTCTGAATTCCGAAACACCACACTGTGGCTCGGCAAACTCGCTTGATTCACTTCTCGCGTGGCAGGGTTGCCGGACAGAACAATTTTAATACAGGCCGCCATGATTGATACTCCGCTTAAAACATCCAACGGATTACATCAGCGACCTCCTTGTCACGTCAACATATATTTATTCGGCTACCACAGCATATGTGGATGACTGAAAGTTGAATAAAATCGGTTAATTTTGTGACAAATCATCACTTTTTACGGCCCATGCGTCTGATATTAGTGCTGCTGCCTCAGTTATGTCCTCTAAAATGGCCCCGGCAAATTGCCATTGTCATTGTAATCCGCTATACCACTGCGTAATGAATCCGCCACGCAGAACGTCTGATAATCATTACGCGCCCACGAAACGCACGGGAAACGTGCCACTTGGCTGCGGCATAACCATAATGGCAATTCTGGAATTAATCCTGGTTCTCTCCGTACACCATTTTCTCATCGGGCCGTATGCTGAATTCGGGAGGATTATCCGCGTAAATTTTACGCCGCTGATCTGGTCCGGATTCCTCCCTTTTCTTCTCGGCGCTTTAAGCCGATGGGATAACTTCAATTGGCTCAAAACCTATCGCTTTCGCATGGCCGCCTTATGGCTCTGGTCGGTCCCGGCATGGTGCTTTTTCGATTGGATCAACTTTTATTTCATGGTCGATCCCGCCACGGGCCTGCACGCATGGAACTATCAGGGCATTCCCGCAAACCATTTGGATCGCTTTACCGGCTATCTGCTGGCCTTTGCCGCAATCGCGCCGGCCATGCTGCTGACCGCGGAATTATGGATGCGTTGCGGACTGAGAAAATGGAACGCCAGAAACTCTGTGCGCATCCCCCGGCCTTTACAGATCATCTGTTTACTCTTGGGCGTACTGTTTTTCGTCGGGCCGTTTATTGAGCAAAGCCCCATTGCCGATCTCATGCTTTGGGTCAGTTGGATCTTCCTTTTGGACCCGATTAATTATTGGTCTGGCCGCCCGAGCATCATCGGAGATTGGAGCGCCGGACGCTGGGGGCGCACCTTTTCACTGATGTTTGGTGGCCTGACATGCGGCTTTCTCTGGGAATTCTGGAATTACTGGGCCTTGGCTAAATGGACCTATCATCTGCCTTTTCTCGGATTCTGGCAGCACATCCGCTATTTCGAAATGCCTGTACCGGGATTACTTGGATTTCTATCATTTGGTATTGAAATATGGGTTATGTGGCAGTTCAGTCTGTTGCTCTTAAACCGCTTTGTCGAGGGCGAAACCGATTCGGCGGAACAAAAAATGTATCGTTGCATTTAGAGTTTTATATTATAAGGATTTGTTACAATGTCTGTCATTGATGAAAACCTGAAACGCTTGGATATTATTCTTCCACCCGCCCCCAAACCTGTAGCGGCCTATGTGCCGTTTGTGGAGGCCGGCGGGTTTGTTTACATCAGCGGGCAATTGCCCAGCCGGGATGGCAAGGTGGTTTACGTCGGTTCTGTGCCCGCGGCAATAGATATTCCCACCGCCAAACAAGCCGCCCGTCTGGCCACAATCAACGCCTTGGCGGTGCTCCGCGACGCCGTAAACACCGATTGGCCTCGGGTACTGCAAATCGTCCGCCTCGGCGTATTTGTGCAATGCGATCCCGGCTTTGACCAGCAACCGCAGATCGCCAACGGTGCCAGCGATTTACTCCTGTCCATCTTCGCAGACGCTGGCCGCCACGCCCGCGCCGCCGTCGGTGCATCCGCCCTTCCCCTCAACGCCGCCGTGGAAGTGGAGTTAATCGTTCATGTCCGTCCAGGATAACCGCCCGATTCCACACCGACTGCATCATCGCCGAATCTCTCAAAAGGCAACAGGCCCAGTTCCACACTGCGCGTCGCGCAACCGAACTGCCCAGGGAAAGCGGCAATAGGTTTTTCCTATCAAAAATATAGCGCATGTATATTTTACATTTCATCTTCCACTGCGTACATTTCTGTAATGAATAATGTTCCGGTCGCTCGGAATATGGCTTTCCACCATTCGAGCAACCGGAATAGATCGCTTTCGTGCAGCGATACCGGTAGTCATAACTGAAAGGAAAAGTTCTTATGTCTAACGAATTAAAATGCCCATTCCACCCCACTGCCGCCAGCGCCAAGCCCATTTCGGGCTGGTGGCCCGAGCAGTTAAATCTCAGGGTGCTCTATCAGAATTCCTCTTTATCCAATCCAATGGGCACCGACTTTCACTACGCCGCAGAATTTAAGAGCCTTGACCTTTCCGCCTTGCAAAAAGATCTCACGGCGCTGATGACTAACTCGCAGGACTGGTGGCCGGCCGACTTTGGGCATTACGGCCCCCTGTTTATCCGCATGGCCTGGCACGCCGCCGGTACATATCGTATCGGCGACGGACGCGGTGGCGCCGGCTCAGGGCAACAGCGTTTTGCGCCGCTTAATAGCTGGCCAGACAATGTTAATCTTGACAAAGCTCGCCGATTGCTTTGGCCGATTAAACAGAAATATGGCCGCAAAATTTCATGGGCCGACTTGCTGATTCTCGCCGGTACCGTCGCGCTTGAATCCATGGGCTTTAAAACCTTCGGATTCGGCGGCGGCCGACAGGATGTCTGGGAACCGGATGAATCGGTCTATTGGGGGCCTGAAGGCAAATGGCTTGCCGATGAGCGCTACCATGGCGACCACGAACTCGCCAATCCACTCGCTGCCGTCCAGATGGGGCTGATCTATGTCAATCCTGAAGGCCCCAATGGCAACCCTGATCCCATTGCTGCCGCCAAGGACATCCGCGAAACCTTTGCACGCATGGCCATGAATGATGAAGAAACCGTTGCCCTTATCGCCGGCGGCCACACTTTCGGAAAAAGTCATGGTGCCGCCCCGGTCTCGCATGTGGGACCCGAGCCGGAAGCAGCCCCTATTGAAGAGCAGGGCCTTGGCTGGAAAAATAGCTTCGGCACCGGAAAAGGCGGCGATACCATCGGTGGCGGACCTGAAGTTACCTGGACCACCACACCCACAAAATGGAGCAATAACTTTTTTCAGAGTCTCTTCGGCTATGAATGGGAACTTACCCGCAGCCCGGCCGGCGCACAACAGTGGACGGCCA
>JAJZVR010000184.1 GCA_021847065.1 Planctomycetota bacterium
CCATGGCCACGCAGGCGCGGAAGCAGGCCCAGGCCACCTGGGCCATCGGCATAACCGGTATTGCCGGCCCCGATGGTGGTAGCCCGGAAAAGCCCGTTGGATTGGTCTATATCAGCATTGCGGGACCACAATCGCCGGATGACCTTTACATAAGAACATGCCATTTCTCCGGCGACCGGCACAGCGTTCGCCTGCGCAGCAGTCAGATGGCATTGACCCTGTTGAGATTAAAACTTCTCGGCCATGATCCCCAATCGATTCTCCCGCCGTGAAGAACAACGTCGCCTGACGTTTCACACCACCGCGGCGCGGTGAATTTCCGGCATAATTGGAATGTGCTCCCTGGTTTCCGCGGGATCGTAATGCGGGGAAATAGCGTATTGCACCGGCACGCCGTCTTTTGTGTGCAGCAGATAATAGCCGCCCCGGTCCGTGAGTTGCTCGTATGGGCCAATAACGCATTTACCCATTGGCGTGGGAATGGTAAGCAAAGGCACGCGCGTGCCCGGCGCGGAAGCCAGATCGCGCAGAATCTTCTGACTTTCCAGCAACGTGAGCCGATGCTCCGGCAACGTGCCATCCGGAAACGGATGGATCAGATAATACGGCTTAAACACCACCGGCCCGGAATCCATACGGTCATACATATCTGTAATAATGGCGGCACTGTCATTGATTCCGCGAAACAGCGGATGCTGTGACATCATCAGCGGGCGGCGGGAATCAGAGAGTTCTGTGAGCGCCAGCATCGCCTGATGCAATTCCGGCGTGACTTCACGCGGGTGCACCACATGAAGAATATACGATGCGGGAGATAATTTTTTCAGCGCCTGATGCAACGCGGCATTGCCCAGAATCCGCTGCGGATACCAGACCGGCTCGCGGGTGTGAATGGTCACGGTAATCCGCCGGGAAACGGTTTTATTCAGGCGATCCATACGCATCGCAAAATGTTCCAGTACTCCAGCCGGAACCGCCAGCGGATCGCCGCCGCTTAAAATAATTTCGCGTAATTCCCGTCGCTGCGGTGATTGTTCCGCCTGATCAAACATGGCATCAATTTCCTGATGCGAAATGCGCCCCGGCGTAACATCCCGGTTTTTCAGATAGCAATACCGGCACAACCCGCTGCAGAAATCCGTTACCCGCAGCAGCGCTTCATAACGATATTTCTGAATCCACCGCGGATGATTCACCGCCCGATCCGCCAGTTGAAACGCATCCCATCGCTCTTCCCCCGTATCAGCCAACTCGCCTGCGTTGGGTAATGCCAACGCCCACAGCGGATCATGTATATCGTTTAGAAGAATCTTTTCAGCGTAAAATCGCGGCAGCCGAAAGGTATATCGCTGGGCAATCCCGGCCATGGTCGCCGCCATGGAATCGGTAATGGCGGGCAGCACGCTCCGCAGTTGCTCAATCGACGTTATTAAATCAGCGGAATCTGTATTCACCAGCACCTGCGTATCCGACAGCATCAAGTTCCCAACCATGAAAACCATTTTAACGCAGAGTTAATAATTCTCCAATGAACTTTCCCGCGCGTCAGGCTGCTGGAATCCACCGCGTTGCCTGAAGGCTGGTGCGGCAAACAACATGCCTGCTGGAATTTGGCACAGCACGCACAATATGACCGGATGGTCTTTATGGCTGCCGACCGGGCCGGTTGGTCATCATCCAATGGTAAGCTCTGGCCCGGCACCTGCTCGGCAAACCCATCGCCTGGCGTGGCCGCTCTTAAATTCATGGCGTTTGCCCGCCAGCGCTTACATCACCAGTACCGCACGGAATCGGACCTTATTGGCCATCATGTGCTCGTAAGCATCCACAGCCTTTTCCAGCGGAAATTTTTCCACCATCACCTTAATACCCGTCAAGGCCGCGAAGTTCATCGTATCTTGTGAATCCATCGCTGTGCCCGATGGCCAGCCGGAAATGGTTTTGGTTTCGCCGATAAGTTGCAGCGGTGAAACCGGGATGGCGTCAGTACCCGCGCCAACAATCACCAGTCTGCCGCCGATCCCCAGTCCCGCAATCAGCGGCTGCATGGATTTGCTGTCCGGTGCCGTGGCCAAAATAACATGCGCACCACCCCATTTCTTCAACGCCTGCGCCGGCGATTGCTTGGACGTATCGACATATTCATGCGCACCGAGCTTGGCCGCCAATTCACGCTTGGAGTCTGATCCGGAAATGGCCACCGTGCGAAAACCCATGGCTCTGGCAAACTGCACGCCTAAATGTCCCAACCCGCCCAGGCCCTGTATGGCCACCACATCACCTGATCTGGCTCCGCTGTTCCGCAGGGCGTTATAGGTTGTCACGCCCGCGCACATCAGCGGTGCGGCATTGGTCGGATCCAAACCTTCCGACACAACGGCAACTGATTCCTGCGGAACCACGCAGTAGTCCGCATAGCCGCCGTCATAACTGATGCCGGCAATCTGTTGTTTGCCGCAATGAATAAAATCTCCCCGTCGGCACGGATCGCACACAAAACAATGCCCCCCATGCCAACCCACACCCACCCGCTGCCCGGGCTGGAAGGTTTTTACCGACCTGCCAACGGCATCAACCGTGCCAATAATTTCATGTCCGGGAATTCGCGGGTAACTGATTCCCGGAAATAATCCCTCTTTGACAAACATATCACTGTGGCACACCCCGCAGGCTTCAACTTTAATTCGAATATCAGCCACGCCCGGCTCGGGAATGGGCCTTTCGACCAACTCAAAAGCCCCTTTGGCACAGGGAACCTGAACTGCACGCATCATCGCCATGATTAACTCCAATTCTGTTTGCTGTAAACTCCCAACCACTTGGGAGCAGATAACATAATAGGCAGCAGATTGTGTAGCAGCCAGTTTTTATCGCATAGTGATATAGCCTTGCCGCCCGATAAGTAAAATATTCCGGATTTTTCTTTACTTCTAGCCCCCGCATGATGTACCATTCTATTAGCCGAAGTCCATATTATGACCGGCAGGCGAGAATGTCGCAAACCTTTACGAGAGGAAATGAACATGGCCTATAAACCAACCCATTATGGTTCGGCGTCCCATCGATTATCACACAGAGCCTTTACGCTTATTGAAATTCTTGTGGTGGTATCCATTATCGCCATCCTTATTGCCCTTCTGATTCCCGCCCTGGCTGCAGCCAAGGCAGAATCCGAAACCGTTGCCTGCCTGGCCAATCAACGGACCATCGCCCAGTCATTGGTTATGTTTTCCCATCAACACAATGGCTATATGGTCAAGGGGTCGAATAATGGGTATGGGACGACTGCTGACCCGACGGCATCCGACGGCGCGTACATGGGTGCTCCACAGATATGGGGCTACGGCTCGAGCACCGCTTCACCCGCACTGAACTGGGACCAAGTGCTGGTCGTGGACAAATACGTCACATTCGGGGTCTTGCAGGACCCGGCGGACACGCAGGACGACTATAACAGGACCGGAAGCGGCCAACTGCGATACTCGTCGCTGCCAACCACACCCATCGCCTCCGCACAACCCTACCAGAACCTTCCCGGATCGTACCGCCTGAACGCCAGCAATCAGCCCGAGGATTATAACCCGAACTACTTGGCAGGGGCCTACGAATCCCCCATGTACAACGCCTACGCCATCGCCAGCGTGAACGCCCCATCACAATCCATAGTAATTTGCGACGGTGGGTACGACACCGCCGGCGGTTGGAAGACAACCGCCGATGTCGCAACATGGGCGGTTACTGGTACCGCCCCGGGCACCTACGAAGCCTTTAGCTCACCGAAAAACCCCAACACTCCCACGGCCACTGACAGCGCCGCGATTGCAAGCACCAGCAACATCAACACCACCATCCACTCTGGCGAGATGAACGTCGCATTCTTGGATGGTCATTGCCAAACCATGAAATGGCCCGATACTTGGGCACCGGCCGGTCAGCCGACAATTGTGCCCGGCGCGACGAATCCCCCTGTTTGGAACGACGGTGGCACCGCCCCGTTCACAACCGGCTGGCGGCAGGTATTCAGCCCAGATTATCAAGACCAACCTTGATATTTTTCCTTTCTTGCATCTGATGGCGCGGCCATCAGGTGCAGTAGATCCCAACCGGCCAGCAGGGCAAGACTGGCCGGTTTTGTTTCACACATAAACCATCAGCACACGCCACACCACCCCTTAGCTTGATGCGGAAGCATCAAGTTGGCTGCGAAACGATATACAAGACTGCGCCATCACCCCATCGGCAGTACCGACGCAGCCATTGACTGGGAGATTCGATATTTCCACCAAACCCCGTTCCGCGTCGAACCATGATGCTCCCGCATCAGGCTACGCACGCACTACGTTTGCGGCTTAAACAACAGCGGGGCAAACGTGGAAAGATTCCCGCGCCATACCCGCCAGGCGTGTTGGCCGGGCGTCCATACCGGCGTAAAGTCAATGCCCTTTCCAGCCAGCCACGCATCCAGATGATGGTTGGCCTTTGCCACAATCGGATCCTGCTTGCCGCAGGCAATCCAAAGCAGCTTGATGCGGGCGTTATCTTTTTTATTCAACGTCGGAAAAACCCTGGAGAAATTCGGGCCATCGGTGTTCATATATGAACTCATGCCCACAATCCATGCAAAACGATTGAGGTTATTTAACCCCACAGACAATGACTCTCCACCCCCCATGGATAATCCGGCAATCGCGGTCTGATCACGATGGGTTTTAATCCGGTATTGCCCGGCGATGCGGGGCATAACTTCGGTAAACAGCGTGGCCTGGAATTTTTTCAGATTGCTTTGATACAACTGCGGCTGGCTTAATCCCGGCCCGGTACGGGAAATCACTGCTAAATCCCCGTACCCCAGTGGCATAACCACAATCATTTTCTGGGCCTTTCCCTGCGCGATGAGATTATCAAGTATAAAATTGGCTCTTCCAACCTTGCTCCAGCCACCCGCCTCATCGCTGTAGCCGTGCAGCAGATAAAGCACCGGATATGTCTGCTTATCGGCAGGATTATACCCCGGCGGCGTATATACATGGTAATCGCGATTATCACCGACGATTTTAGAATGATAATAATGCTGCTGCACCACACCGTGCGGTACGTCGCAATCTTCCCACAGCGATGGCGGATGCCCGGGTACAAGTATCATGCTGGCGGAATAATACAGGTTCGGCTTCACCCATGGATTCAGCGGATCTAAAATGCGCACGCCATCAACGGTAAACGCATAGGAATAAATTTCCGGCTCCAGCGGGCCTACCGTCACTTTCCACATGCCATGGACATTTTTTTTCATTGGCGCAGGCGGTATTCCCCCCATTCCCAGAACCACCGATTTTGCCTGCGCATCCTGGAACAGGAATGTAACGCGGCGATCCGCATGGACCACCGGCGAAACCGGCAGTTGATTCCAGGATACCGCGGCCTTGGCCAAATGCTCGGAACCAGCCACCAGCACTACCCCGGCCACAGCCAGTCGCGTGCAAAATTCTCTGCGCTTCATCAGTGACACACTGTTTCGCATTTCTCGTTGCATTATTACTCCTCACATGTAAAGCTTTCAGAATTCAAACGGCACCAATTTCCAGGCACCGCTGAGCCTCTGATAAATATACTCCACTTACCCGAAGCTCAATAGCATCCAGTGCCTGGCCTTAAAAAAATTGCGCGCCACTTTGGCCACACCCCGAAACGCCAACGCTACGCATCCGTGCGTTTCGCGCTGCGCCGGTGAATAACAATCCATATCACCAGCGCCAATGCCCCCAATAGGCCGCCGCAATAAGACATCAGATGGGCACAGAAATCTGTCATTTCCCGCCGCGCCACAAACAATTTTGAGTCTGGTCGCCACGCATGATAACCCCACAATCCTCCCGCGATGGCCATGATGGCCATGCCACTGAATACCGCCAACAAGGGCTTAAGCAATTGCCGAGCGGATATTCTTGGGTAACTGCCCGCCTGTGCCGAAATGGCGATCATCGATCCCAGCACGGTTGCCAACGGAACCGTTGCGACAATTCCCCATGCGAACGCCAGCACCGTTGGGCTGCTGCTATGGAATATCGCCGGATATCCCAAGTCTGGATGATCAACATTGAAATAGGCTGGATAAATGCGCGCGGTAATCTGGTCGTGAACGATCCCGTAAATCGCGGCCATCACCACCACCCGTCCCAGAATTCGGAACATTTCTTTTCCAGCATCAGAAGAGGCACCGGGTTGCTTATATTCCTTGGCCATCGCCCTGCCCTTTTTTACTTATTTATGAGCACATGCACCGCACAAAGGAACAAACCCCTCCGCAAAATGAATGCTGAATATCCCCTCGCCGCACGCGCTGCACGCCAGAGGCTCAAGGGTTTTGGTCATGGCGTTCCAATAAATGTTGAATTGCTTTTCTCCATCCCGGCGTTGGGCATTTAGTGTTACAGCCAATGCCGGGGCATCCAGCCTTACCAGCGCTACGGGTCGCAACGATGGTCGAAGCGTGTAACGTTCGCGCAGTTCCTCGGTTTTGCGATCCAATTCCAATTCAACAGCTTTGGCGCGGGCATCCGTCTTATCCGGTTCAGCCACAGTGCGGCGCGAGCGATCCGATGCGTCATCAAGCAGGGCGTGATAATAGCTTTTAAGTCGTTTCATATCCCGGTCCATCCGCTCTTCCAGGCGCCGGATAAATCCGGACGCCTTTGCCCCTGCCACTGCCGCTGCCTGAGCCGTTGCAGCCGCGAAATCAACCGGTACCTGATCCAGCCGGGTCGGGTGGGCATCGTAGTTGTTCAGCGGATCGGGCATCTCCAGTCGGGCGTGACTTCGACTGTTGATGGTCACACCAACCACATCTTCCCATTTTTCATCGGATTCAATGGCTGCCGCAAAATGCCAGAACTGATATTCCACGCGGTCCGCGGAGGCACCCAGAACTTTCACCCGCGCGTTGGGAAACGCAAACGCCCGGGCCACCGGCTCATCCATGGCTGATTTTTTCAAATAAAGTGTGTCAATTTTCAATGCCATCGCTGAGGTATCGCGTGGGAAAAGGCGTTCGGCCCGCTGCAAAAACATGGATGCCAGATTGATGGTCAGGCCGCGCTCCACCGATTCAGCGGTAATTTCCGTATTCTCCGGGCATTCCAATAACGCGGCGGTTTGCGGGGGCAATATGGCAAATCCGCTTTTCAAATGCTCTGGCCACTCAATAAGCCCCCCACCACTTTCCAGCAGTGAAACGGCAAACGATTTCATTCGCTGATCGATTGCGGTGGTCATGCAAAATCCTCTCCGAAAAGAGCTTCATCAAGCTCCTTGGTTTTCAGATATTCGCCTTGTGCCTCAATGAGCGAATCGCCAAGATCGCCAAACGCGGTATCTAAATCATCCGCACTGCGCGATTTGAGCCACAAATCCAGCACCAGCGATTCAAAATCTTCACCTTTTTCAGTATTGCCCAGAATCGAGCCAATTTCTCCCACCACCAGTTCAAACATCCGCAATTTGTCATTCAGTACGGCGAGGATTTTCTCCTCCAGCGAACCGCGCGTACAGAGGTTAAATACAAATACGTCACGCGTCTGCCCGATGCGATGCACGCGACCAATGCGCTGTTCAATGCGCATGGGATTCCACGGCAAATCAAAATTAATAAGCGTATTGCAGAATTGCAGGTTAAAGCCTTCGCCACCGGAATCCGAGCATAACATCACGGGAATATCATGCTTGAATTGGTCAATGGCCAGTTCCTTTTCCAACTGGCTTTGACTGCCCGTGAATAATACAAACCCAATGCCGTTCCGCTCCAGCAACCCAGCGAGATGATCCAGCGTGGCCCGGAAGTTTGCGAACACCAATGTTTTTTCCGAACGGTTTTTCGCCAGCAGTTCCAGCAGCTTGGTTTCTTTCGCGGATTGATTCAATCCGCGGGCCAATTCCAGCAGCGGCCCGGCCCGATGGTCCTGCAATCCCAAACGTTCCAGCGATGGCCGCAGCGCCAGCGGATGGCTGCCCGCCGCCATAAGAATGGCGT
>JAJZVR010000185.1 GCA_021847065.1 Planctomycetota bacterium
ACTTTTCATCGGCACAGTTTTAACAGCGGCGTTTATAGGTGCTTCAGCTCCGGCATCCGCCAAACCCACAGTAATCGCAGCCGATAATACCGTAGTCCTGGCCGCACCAAAAATTAACAGGCAAAAGCATGAATTTACAATCCCGGCCGCGTTTTGGAATCAACACCTCACCGATTGGCTTGATGTGGCATTATGTGGCCGGCCCAGTAATTTTCTTCATGAAACGGTACTTAGCGTTCAGACCACCCGCCATATTTTCAAACAAGCCTTCCACGCAATCGGTTATTATTCCGCGACCAACTGGTCGCCTGACCTTACTGATTTTGGATCCATTCGCGGACAACCGGTGTTGATTCTCGTGCGCTTCAAAATCCATGGTAAGCCACAGACTTTTCTGCTCGATGAATTAATTGAATTCCGGGCCTGGCATGTTTCCATCGGCCCATTTGGCTGGTTGTACCTCGGTACGCATGACCCTTATCACACGGTGGCGGCAGGGCCTCATCTGCGGCCGGGACAGCGTGTTGACCCGGCGGATATTTTGGCTGATGATCCGCAGATAGCCATGCAATTTCGCGGCATTCAACATGCCTCGCAATCCTTGCTGGATTTTCCCCTCTGTTTTGATAATTGGATATACCCCAACATTCGGTATCACCGCAATTCTGCCGTGCTTTCGATGAAAGTTTTTAACAGTAACGGAAAAGTTCCCGCTACGTTGGTTATCCGGCGCGTTTCCGAGGTGCAATATCTGCAAGCGGCGGAAAAATATTGGCATGATCCAGGTTTTGCCGCATACATACGCCCACAGTTGCCGATCGCCCGGAAAATTGATTCCGCCCGGCGGCGGTTGTGGCAACTGGTCCATGCGAAACATGCCACCTGGACGAATTGGCGGGTCGAACGCTGCGTGGCGAAACTGCAGTACGCATACGCCCGCCTCCAGGCCGCGTGGGTGGCCTGGGATGTTGCTCATGCACAATTCCGTGCCGCCAATAATTTAACGGCAGCACAAGTGGGGCAGCAGGCAAAATTGTTTTTATCGCATCTGCGCCAGGAGGCAAAAAGTGACCAACAGCTTTGGCTGGCTACGCAGGCGTTCGATGAGTTGCATGAATTAAAGCAGTTATCCAAAACCACAAATGTCACCAAGATTCGGCAACTGCAATCGGACGAACTTTCCGCGCGGTCGCAGGCACTGTTGGATTCCAATGCGCAAAATATGCAATTCTGGGGCCAGAAAAAACGCCACCTCAACCCCAATGATCCCCGGAAAATATGGATTCAGTATGTCCATGCGCAGTACGCACTGGCCGAGGCGCAGAATGCGATGGGGCGGTCAGGTTTAGCGTATGCCGTCGCGATGAAATCCGGTGCATCCGAAAAAGCGCAACATCAGTATCTTGCGGCCATATTGCGCGTATCGTTGGCCAAGCAGAATGTGGCCCTGGTAAATGTGGAGTTCCATATCACCAACGACGAGGGCTTCGCCAGTGCCAAACATATTGCCGCCCTGAAACTGCAAAAAACCGAAATTCAAAAACAAATTGAACAAATCAAGGCACAAATAAAAAACTTAACCGGTTAACGTGCCGAACGCCCCCGTCAAACTTGCAAATTCGGCACCTTGGCAAGCCATCCGCCCGAATATGCCAATCGCTTGGAATTACACGGGCATTTGGCTCGTGATACCCATTCAAAGACCGTTGTGCAATGGCATTACTTGGTCAATGTCTTGACTACCGCCGCGTCACGCGCTGATAAATCCGGATATTCGGAATTGCTGCCGACATCCGGGCGGCGCTTCCAGGAGCGGGCGCAACTCGGATATTTTTCCCGGGTGTCCATGATCTCCACGGATAATTTCTCGCCGGCAATGATCCGGTGGAACCCGGCTCCCAATACATCTTCAATTTCCTGCCCGTACTGATTCATCAGCGCCGCCATCGGGTGCTCGGCCGGAACGTTGATCACCGCCTCGCTGTCCAGCGCATTGCCCAGCCCGCTGGATTTTTTAAGCGTGTCGAGTTGCTTAAGGCCGTCCTGCACCAGCGGCATAAGCGATTCCCAATGGGCCAGCAACTCCGGCTTCGGCGCTTCCGGCGGAGTTGTGAACAAATGAGTATGAATGCAATCGCCAAATATATTTTTCAGCCCCGGCAATTCCTGGGTGATCTGGCACACTTCATCGGCGGTAAAGACCAGGATGGGCGCGCAGAGTTCCACCAGATAAACCAGTAACTTGGCACAGACACTTTGCGACGCCCGCCGCCGCGGATTATCCGGCAGTTCGCAGTACAGCCGATCTTTAATGGCTTTGGCATAAATGGTCGAGATATCCACGTTACAAAAATCATATAAAGCGCGGAAAACTTTGTGGAATTCGTATTGATCAAACGCCGCATGAACTTCGCGGGTCATGGCCGCCAATCGGCCCAGCATCCAGGTGTCGATGCTGTAAGGTTCCGGCGCGGTGATATTTTTCCGCATATCGAAATCATATAAATTCCCCAGCAGATAGCGGATGGTGTTGCGGATTTTACGATACGCATCACTGGTGCGTTCCAGCAATTCGCGGGAGCATGGCATATCATCCTGATAATCCACGCTGGCTACCCAAAGGCGCAACACATCGGCGCCATTTTGTTTTAACGCATCGGAAACTTTAATGTCATTGCCCTGGCTTTTCGACATTTTGTGCCCGTGGCTGTCCACAATAAAGCCATGCGTGAGGATCTGCTTGAATGGCGGCGTATCGCGGTATCCCGCCGCTTCCAGCAGCGATGCCTGAAACCAGCCGCGGTGCTGGTCAGAGCCTTCCAGATACATATTCGCCGGATACCCCAGTTCCGGATGGGTGCTCTCCAAAACCGCATGATGCGAAGCACCGGATTCAAACCACACATCCAGAATGTCATTGCCCTTGCGCAGTTCACGGGTATTAAAGCGATGCTCGGCCCGCGTTGTTCCCTCGGCGGTCAGTGCGGTATCCACCCAATGTGTGGTGCCCAGAATTTGTTCAGGCGAATGCGTATACCAGCAATCGGCACCATGTTGGCGCACATATTCCGCGACTCGCCGAACCGATTTTTCCGTCAGCAAAATTTCACCATCGGCGGCGAAAAATGCCGGGATCGGCACGCCCCATGACCGCTGCCGTGAAATGCACCAGTCGGGCCGGGTTTCCAACATGCCCGCAATGCGGTTTTTGCCCCAGGCGGGAATCCATTGCACCTCATCAATAAATTTCTTCGCGGTTTGCAAAAGCGGGCTGTTGCCGCTGGCTCGGACAAACCATTGCTCAGTGGCGCGCAGAATCGTGGCCTTGCGGCACCGCCAGCAGTGTGGATAGCTGTGTTCAATTTCCTGACGATGAAACAGCAGTCCCGTATCCGCCAGGCGCTGCACGACCAATTCATTGGATTGCCAGATGCTCTGCCCCCGCAGGAAATCCGGCACGCTCTGGTCATATCGGCCATCAGAGAGCACCGGACAATAGACTTCCAGCCCGGCCTTACGACCGGTTTGATAATCCTCCGTGCCGTGGCCAGGGGCAATATGGACCAACCCCGTTCCATCATCCAGCGTGACATAATCTGCTGCGATAATCGATTGCAGGCGAGTGCTGTCCAACGGATGGCGGTACCCGATGCCCGCGGCAATTAAATCCGCGCCGGTTATGGACTCGGAAATTTTGTAATGAGCAATGCCCGCTTGCAGCATGGTGGCCGGAATCCGCTTGGCCGCCAGTATCAGAACCTGCGGACCGTTATGCTCATAACTTGCCACGGCATAGTGATGTTCCGGATGCACCGCAACCGCCCGATTGGCGGGGATGGTCCAGGGGGTGGTGGTCCAGATCAGCAAATGGGCGTGGGGAGGCTTGGTGCCCCATGCCGCTGGCCAGGAGCCGGTGGTTAAATCCATGGAAAATCTGACAAATATAGACGTATCTTTTTTGTTGGCATATTCCAGTTCGGCTTCCGCCAGGGCGGTTTGATCAAAGGTACACCAATGCACGGGCTTGCGCTGGCGGAATACCAATTCGCGTTGCAGCAGACTTCCCAGCACATCCAGTACGCCGCCTTCATAAGCGGGATCAAGTGTGAGGTAGGGCTTATCAAACTGCCCCAGAATTCCCAGGCGTTCAAAGGAATCAGACTGCAATTTGACATATTTCATCGCATAATCGCGGCAACGCTGGCGGATATCTCCAACGGATAATTCGCGCATTTTCGGCCCAAGTTCCTTCTGAATGGCACTTTCGATCGGCAGGCCATGGCAATCCCAGCCGGGGATATAAGGCGCATCGTGCCCCTGCATGGTGCGGTACTTTACGACCATATCCTTTAATACTTTGTTGATCAGGTGGCCCATGTGAATATCGCCATTGGCGTAGGGGGGGCCATCATGCAGTACCCACTTGTCCAGCGTATGCGGACGCGAGCGAATGCGCTGATACAGGTTTTCCGTTTGCCAGCGGGCCAGAATTCCCGGCTCACGCTGGGTTAGATTGGCCTTCATATCAAAGCTGGTCTTGGGCAGATTCAGCGTGGTGCGATAATCCGCAGCCGGTTTGGGTGATACTTCCGGTGATTGTTCTGTTGTCATCTGGCTCGTTTCAACCTAAATCTGAAAAACATCCAGCCACGCGACTTTCCGGTCGCCGTGGCAAAACCCACAATATACCGGGAAAGTTGGCCCAGTGAAACGGGGTGCCACCGATCATGACAGCCATTATTTGTGTATAAACTGTTGAACCTATCCCTATGGCATTGACATATTCGGCGAAAACTTTACAATTTGAAGTTTTCGGGCATGGCGGAACCCCGGGGTACTAAGTGTTAGAATCCCAGCCGCCGCCGAGTGATGAGTAGTATTTTCTAGATATTGAGTAGAATATGACAACAACCGCCAATCCAACCCGTCACCGCATCGCCAAGCCGGCAGGCCGCACAACGTTAGCCCGTGTCGGCCACACCGATAACCGCTGGTATATTGTGGATGCCGCTGATCAAACCCTCGGGCGGCTGGCTACCAAAGTTGCCACACACCTGATGGGGAAGCATAAACCCACCTACACGCCAACTGTTGATGTCGGCGATTACATTATCGTCATCAATACCAGCAAAATTAAGGTTTCAGGCCGTAAGCTGGATCAACGCGAATATGATTATTACACCTATTATCCCGGTGGCCACAAGGTCAAGCCTCTGCGGGATTTGCTGAATCGGCACCCCGAAACGGTGTTTGAATTGGCCGTCCGTCGCATGCTTCCCAAGACCACCATGGGCGTGAAGATGTTCACCAAACTTAAATGCTTTAAGGATGATAAGCACCCGCACGCGGCCCAACGGCCTGAAGTGCTGAAGTTTTCATGAAATAACAGACCAACGATTCCCGGCTTGCCGGGGTAACATAAAGGCAGAGGCAAACAGAAATGACTGAAACCACAACATCATCATCAGCAGCGCCGGCTATCAAGCCCCGTGGCGTTATTACAGCCGGCGGCAAAACCTATTATCTTGGCACAGGCCGACGGAAGAAGTCCGTTGCCCGTGTTCGGCTCGTAGCCGGTCAGGGTAAATTCATTGTGAACGATCGCCCGTTGGATTCCTTTTTCACCGAATCACGCGACCGCACCATGGTCAATGCACCGTTGGTGTCAGCTAACTTGGCTGGCTCGATGGATGTACTGGTCAATGTCCATGGCGGTGGCCATACGGGGCAGTCCGGAGCAATTTTACAGGGGCTGGGAAGAGCGTTGACACTTTATGACGCCACCTTACGCAAGTCCATGCAGGACGGTGGGTTCCTTACCCGTGACAGCCGTATGAAAGAACGTAAGAAATACGGTCTGCGTGGTGCCCGTAGAGCGTATCAGTTCAGCAAACGCTGATTTTTATACGCCAATTGGGATATTCAAAAAGCCGGAAGCTTTGCTTCCGGCTTTTTTTATTTATTGAGTTGATCGTTGAAGCTTGCTACGCGCTATGCTGGCCGTGTTGTTATCGTTTTGCGGTTCGTTATAATATGTGACATGTATATTGGCGACTTAGACGATCGGGAACGCATTACGCGGAATCCTGCGGTGATGGGAGGAAAGCCGTGTATTCGCGGGCTGCGCGTTACCGTTGGAATGGTCGTCGGACTTTTGGCGACGGGACGCTCGGTTCCGGAAATTCTTCTCGCGTACCCCTATCTTGAGGAATCGGATGTCAGGGCCGCGTTGGCGTATGCGGCGTGGCGCAGCGAGGAGTTCGACATCGCGCTGGCCAAACAGGCATCATGAAGATACTCGTTGATATGAATCTTTCTCCATCATCGGCAAATCCCACGACCATCAAAACCGACTGGACGGTATGCTGTTCATGATCGTCCCCGCTATCCCCGCTAATCTCTTGGCTGCTTATCAAACGCCTAATCCCGATGGCTATCGAGATTGCCCGTTGAAGCCCATTGCAACTATTTTTTATTTAGTTAACTGCGGCGTTGGAATTTATCGGTGATTGCGACTAAATTACCTGTATATCGGTGAAGATTCTTTCGCTGGCAGTGTTGGAGCCTTACTTGACGACAAGTTATCGCCTTTTAAGTGTTTTAATGCCCATTTACAATGAATCGCGCACGCTGCGCACCATTGTGGGGCGGGTTCTCTCCGCACCGTGCCCCGTTCCCATTGAATTAATTTGTGTGGATGATTGCAGCCGGGATAATTCCTGGGAGATCCTTCAGGAGCTTGCGGCGGCTGATCCGCGAGTCCGGATTTTCCAGCATGAAAAAAATGCCGGCAAGGCGGCGGCAATCCATACGGCGATAACACATGTCACCGGCGATATCGTGCTGATTCAGGACGCGGATTTGGAATATGATCCGCGGGATTTTGCGGTGCTTCTGGCTCCCATTGTTGAAGGTAAGGCGGATGCCGTGTTTGGCTCGCGATTCGCTTTTTCCGGCCAGCGGCGTGTGCTGCTGTTCTGGCATGCCGTGGCCAATAGAATTCTTACGCTGCTGACCAATATGTTTCTGGATTTGAATTTAACAGATATGGAAACATGTTATAAAGCCGTGCGGGCGGATATTCTTCTGCAAACCCCCTTGCGGGCACAGCGCTTCGGTATTGAACCTGAAATCACCGCCCGCCTGGCGCAGTGGGGCATACGTATATATGAAGTGCCGATCAGCTATCATGGCCGCACTGCCGCGGAAGGAAAAAAAATCGGCTTTAAAGACGCGATTGAGGCCTTGACCACACTGATACGGTGTTGCTTTCTCGATACACGTTTTACGACCAATGAAGAATATTTTCTCCTCCAGACCTTTCGCCGCACGCGCCGTGTCAGCCGGTGGGATTTCGATAAGTTTCGCCCGTTTATCGGTTCGCGCGTTCTGGAAACCGGATGCGGAATCGGAAATTTTGCGGAATTATTGCTGGATCGCCCCCGGCTTATATGCACGGATGGAAATGAATTTTTTGTCGAAATGACGCGCCGGCGTTTCGGTCATCTGGAAAATATCCGCGTAATCAAGGCGGATGTCGCCGACCCCAATGCGGAATTCAATGTGCGTGATGAACGCATTGATACGGTCGTCTGCCTGAACATGCTCGAACACGTGGCTGATGAGGGCGTGGCGCTCAAACGGTTTTACGACCTCCTTGAGCCGGGGGGGAAGCTCATTGTGCTTGTGCCGGCCAATCCGGCGTTGATGAGTCCATGCGATCAGGCGCTGGGGCATCGGCGGCGTTACAGCCAGGAATCCTTGCGCGCGGTTATCACTCAAGCCGGATTTAAGATCAGTCACATGTCCCAGTACAACACCGTAGGCGCCTGGGCGTGGCGATTTAACAAATGGCGGGGCCGCGCGGCCCTGACGGCCCGACAAATTAAACTCTTCCAATGGTCACTTCCCGTGGTTAAAGCTGTGGATGCCATGAATATCGGCAACGGTCTAAGCCTGTTGGCCATCGGCGAGAAA
>JAJZVR010000186.1 GCA_021847065.1 Planctomycetota bacterium
GAATATTACCGGCCCATGTTTGATTTTCATTTTGTGGTCGTTCATGCCCTGCCTTCCACCCAGCCTGTGCAGATTCAAGTTACCTTGGTGCAACGCAGCAATCCCATGAATACGCAGGAAAGTACATTGACCCTCAACGCCAGCGGTCAAGCTGTCTGGATGCCAAAAAATCCGACCGCATTTTTCAGTTATGTTAATCCGCAGACCGGTCAGATTTACAATCCCGGCCCGGTGGTTCTGAAAGTAACCTGCCCGGAATCGGGTGTGTACCTTGGCATTGGTAACGGATTGCGGCCACCCAGCGACACGAGTTGCATCGCGGTGAGTTTGGATACCAACCGCACCGCCCATCATTCCGGTATGATCGCTCCAAAAGCCAATCCGGTAATCACCGGATTTAAAGACAATGGCAAACAGGAAATTGTCGGTCCCAGCATCCGGCATCCGCAAATTAAACCCGAAGTGGCTTCGTGGGATTTTAAAAACGTGGATCAACGGCAAATTCCCATTGGACCCAATGGGAATTTCACGCTTCACATGGTAATCAGCGTTGATAAGCAATCCAATGAAGCACTGGCGCCCATGGCGCAAATTGTCGCGTACAATATCGATAAGCCTAGGGTTCGGAAGACTTTATCCGTTTATGTCAATGAAAAGCGGATTACCGCCATTAAGCTTCCAGCGACATTGCTGGGGGCTGGTGACCTGATTATCAATTTGCGCAGCGAAGTGCCGGGGCACTGGTTCAAAGTTAAAGATGATTCCATGATCATCATGCAACCGCCATCAAGCTTTATATGGAATCTTTTCAAAAGCGAAATGGTTATTCTCTGCGAGATCGTGCTGATTATCTCCATTGGCGTGACCGCGAGCACCGCTTTGGGTTGGCCGGTGGCCATGCTCACGGCGATGGTGGCGTACATTCTGGGTAATTTATTCCATTTTGTGCAAAGCCTTTTTCAATCCGGTGGCCTTGAGCTTTTTGATTATGTGCAGGACGCCCGGATGAAGCATGTCTGGTATTATCAGATCGGCACATTTATTACCAATGTCATGGTGCATATACTCTGGGTAACCGTGCATCTGATGCCGGATTTCACGCGGTATAATTCCCTGCATTTTATTGTCCGATCCAAGGATATGCCCTTTGAAATTGTCCTGCTGGACATTATCTGGACAGTGGCCTGCATCTTGCCGACACTGGCGATCGGCTATCTGCTGCTGAGAAAACAGGAGTTGGCGTAATGTCATCCAATATTCCACTGCCTCCCCCTGAACCCGTTCGTCCGGCGGCAAGCTCCGGCAAGCTCATGATTCGCATGCGCAGTCAGGCCCGACGCGATCAGGTTGTCTGCGTCGCCATCGCCGTGATCCTCCTGGCCGGTATATTTTTCATTCAATCGCCGTTACGCACCCGCCGCTCCAAGCTCGTTACCAACCACAATAAGAGTGTCGGTGATCTGATAATGACGTTTCCCCGCCTGACGCTCGGCGGGTTCCGCGGCATTCTGGCGATGGTCCTTTGGGAAAATGCGGAAAATGACAAAAACAATCATGACTGGGTACCGCTGGAAACCGATTACAACGCCATTGCCGCGTTGGAACCCTATTTCGGGTCGGCTTATATATTCAATGCCTGGAATCAGTCCTACAATTTATCCGCGCAATTCCATGATATGAACACCAAGTACAAATGGGTTCTGGATGGATTAATATATCTATATAAGGGCGAAAAATACGTTCCTGACAATGCCAACATGATCATGAACGAAGCCAACGATTTTTTCCTCAAGCTCGGCACAAGTTTTGAACGGCGGTATTACACCGCCCGCTGGCGCTATGATCTGGCGCATCTTTACCGGTATCAACCGGGAAAAGTCAGTTCCCAGCTCAGCACGTTGGCGGAAGTGTATTACATCGTCCATCAGCCCCAATTTCATATCAAACTGTTGCCATCCCGGTCGGGAAAAGGGCCTCCAGGCCACGGCGTGGAAGTCAATGGCATGCATTATCGCTACGGCTTAAGCGTCTTTTATTTTGCCTATCAGGAGTATCAACGCGCCTTGCACACGGTGCCGGGACCGACGGACATGGGGCGGCAGGTGTTGGAATCCTGGCCACCGATGACCTTGCGCTGCTGGTGCCGCGATGATCTGTTCTATGCCCAGCGGGTAACCAATCGCATTTTTAATCTTGATTCCGAAAAGAAAATGCTGCGACGTTTTCCGGCCCGGGTGGAGAATGTTGATGACTGCTATCGGAACGTGAAGGTCAATGCACCGCGCTCAATCGAGGCATTCAAGAAATATCTGGTCAAATATCCATATCAGAAATATGTCCATACACAACATATTGTCGAAGTGCAATATTATGAATCTCTGGAAAAAGCGGAGCACGAGTTATTCCGGGGTCTGGTAGCCTGGCAGAATAACAACCGCCGCTTTCGCCTCGGTGATGCTGCTGATCAGGACTTGGCCAGGGCCGTGGTGCTGTATCAACAGGCTATCGCAGCCTACAACCATTATCTGGATGTGGCCTATCCCAATCAGCCCAATGGAATGCCCAATCCCAGCCGCAAGGACGAGCTTAAGTTCCTCAATGCCCTGCGGGCACGGATTGATGGTATTCAGAGCTTCCGGTTGACGGCTGCGCACAATAAACCTGATCTAAGCTTCCTGTCGCCTGTAACGTTGTCATTTAGTGACTAAGGCTCTTCTGCGGGTTCATCTGCTCGATGACTCCATCGGTGGCGGCCCGGCATGCGAAAGCCATGGGGGTGGAGATCGGATATCTTAATGGCGGCATGTATGCTGCTGGCTTTTCCGCACGTAGCGCCAACCCGCGTAACGTCCCGTATACCCAATCGGCTGGCAAGCGGCTTACAAATTTTCAAAAATCTCTGAAACTGGCTATAATTCAGTGCCCTAGGACAGGCCCCTACTTGTTGCGCACGGAGATATAACGCCATGCTTCCTGTTGAAATACCGACTTTATCCCGAACCGGTCCAATTGTTCCCGGCGAAAGACCGATCTCTTCGACTATTGATCCGGCGGATATTGCTGATCCGGCTCTCCGGCCCGTGGCTGAAAAAGTGCTATCAGGCCGGCGGCTGGATTTTGATGATGGCATGGCCCTGTGGAATTCACGCGATATATTTACCATCGGTGCATTGGCCAATGCAGTACGCCAAGCCATGCACGGCAGAATAGCCTATTACAATATCAATCGCCATATCAACTATTCCAATATCTGTGCACTTTCCTGCAAGTTCTGCGAATTTCACCGTAAGCGGGGTGAGCAGGGCGCTTATGAATATGACTTGGAAGAAATTTATCGCATTGCCGGGCAAGTCGATGCCGCCGGTGCCACAGAAGTTCATATTGTCGGCGGTCTGCATCCGTGGCTGCCATTCGCCTGGTACCTGGAAATGCTCAGCGGCATCAAGAAACGCTATCCGCGCCTGCATCTCAAGTGCTTTACCGCCATTGAAATAGATCATTTTTGCCGCATATCCAAACTTTCAGTTCAGGAAGTTCTCGAAGCATTGCGCGAACATGGCCTTGGGTCCATGCCCGGCGGTGGCGCGGAAGTGTTTGATGATCGCGTGCATGATGAAGTATTCAAAGGCAAGCTCCGCAGTGACGGTTGGATGCGCGTGCATCGCACGGCACATGAGTTGGGTATTAAAACGAATGCCACCATTCTTTATGGTCATGTTGAAACCCGAGCCGAGCGGGTGCGGCATTTAATCAAACTGCGCGAACTGCAGGATGACGCGCCGGGCTTTCAGTGCATTATTCCACTTTCCTTTATTCCCGATGGCAGTGAATTGGGCCACCTGCCCGGCAACACCGGGCTGGAAGATATGAAAATGCTGGCAATTTCTCGTCTCATGCTGCCGAATTTTCCGCATGTCAAAGCCTTCTGGATTATGCAAAGCATGAAACTTTCGCAGGTCAGTTTAAACTTTGGTGTTGATGATCTTGATGGCACAGTGGTCTGGTATGACATCACCAAGCGTGAAGGCGGATCAGGTAACAAGCATCAGGAGCAGACGGTAGAAGACCTCCGCCGCCTGGTGGTGGAAACCGGCTATATCCCCGTCGAACGCGACACACTGTATCGACGCGTAATCCGCAATGGCAGCGATTGGCATGTTGCGGAATAATTATGGTGGCTGCGACAATACGGAATTTGGGTCAGCTCAGCATTATTTAGACCTGCACCCTATGCCGATGGCGTTCCAGTCCGACCTCGATAACCCAAGCCACTGCATGAGCCGCCTGTTCGAAGGTAATGTACTTATTTTTCCCACCGGAGCCTGGCGTTTTTTTTGAGAAAAAACACATCGCGATTCGGGCACTGAGAAAATATAGTCGCATAAAAATCTTGGCGCGCCGGAACGAAGAACGGCGCACGTTATCGGACAACGTGCCAACCACAGCATTCGCAAATAAGAACACACGAACTTTTTCATAGCATTGGTGGCATGTTTCTAGTAAATGCCTGATCACGAAATACAAAGGTGAACGGTAATAAAAAGTCGATTTTTTGCTTGACATCTCTTCATACCGCATTAAACTAAACTGGTTCTCTCATGCAGCGCTGACTGCTTCGGTTGTTGCAATGCGCGAACACACAAGTAATCGCATCCGCAATTTTTGCGAATGCATCGTGGTCCGCGATAGATCGGATTCGATCTGGTTGGTTGGACTGGGGTTCGTTTCTTCCTTTTCGGGAAAGAGGAGTTTTTATGTTCGCCAAATTTATTGGTCGTTTTCCCCGTACCGCGTATCTATCCAGTGGCTCGTCCCGTTTTTTCGCAGCGGCCTTTGCGGCAACTGTGGCAGGTGTTGCGGGTATGGCAGCACCGGCCCACGCACTGATTATCGTGCCTACATTTGACAGTACATTCACGAGCTATTCGCCGTCAAACGCTGCTGCTTACGAGGCCGATATCAATAATGCCATAACCGCCATTGACAGTTACATTGCCAACCCCGTCACGGTTAACATTGATTTTAAAAACATGAGTTCCGGCCTTGGGCAAAGCAACACCTATTTTAACGCCTTGGGGTACTCCACTTATGTTTCCAATCTTCAGAGCAACGCGACACCCTCAACTTACCAGACGACTGCCGACGCCACACTGCCTGGAAGCAACCCGGTTCCCGGAAATAGCAGCACCAATGTTGATCTCACACTGCCGCTGCTGCGGGCTTTGGGGGAACCTTCTGGAGTCACCACAGGCTACGACAGCACTATTTCGCTAAATTTAAGTAGCATGAATCTCAATAGAACCAGTACACAAAATTCCGGCAAATACGATCTCCAGGCGGTCGCCGCACACGAGATCGACGAAGTTCTGGGTATCGGTGGAGCCGGATCAAACCTGAATTCCAGCAGCTATCAAACCAGCCCCATCGGCCCGCTGGATTTATTCCGCTTCAGTGCCGATGGTACCAGAAGTTACAATCCCAGCACGAGCATATCCTCCTATTTTTCAATTAACGGGGGACAAAGCAACCTGGTGTATTTTAATCAGAATGGCAGCACGGATTCTTCCGATTTCGGCGATTGGGGCAACGGCGTTGTCCCTGCGCAAGCGCAGCCGAACAATCCACCGCAGGTGCAGGACGCCTATGGGGATCCGGGCATTGCCGGTCCAAATCTCGGTCCAAATGAACTGGTCGCACTAAATGTGGTGGGCTGGAACCTGACTTCGGCCGGCTTGGCAGCGGTGCCGGAGCCGGCAACCTGGGGCCTTTTGGCTATCGGAGCCATCGGACTACTCGCACGTCGTCGAAGGCCGCCTTCCAATCCAGTGTGAATGCGATAAAGTCTCTCCAATGCTTTTTTTGAAAGCCCTTTGACGTTCATATCAGAGGGCTTTTTATTGGGTTTGATTATTTTAAAATCGGGCCGGGGCCGGAATTACTCCGACTTGGGCTGATAGCCGACGGCGTATCGGTAAAAAATGCGCGAAATTCGGCGCCCCAGGATCGCGACCATGTCGGCCTCGACGGTCTGTGGGCTTTGGCTTACGGCCGTGGAGGTGGGAATACGGGCGGTTATGGACGCTCCCGGTGAACCCGTTTTTGGCCAGAGGCGTTTGCCGTTTTCATCCACAACTTTTACCATCGCATCAGCGCTGCCTTTGGTCAGTTGGCCCGCACTTTCGAGCGTGATGTCAAAGCGTTTGACGTAAACATAAATCACATCATTGGCGTTGACCGCATGGGCGATATCCGCAATTCCCATGGAGTGGTACTGCTCCGGGTTGCGCCGCTGCAAAGCCACAATGCGGTAGGCCGGTACAAATCTGTCGGCACATTTGTGCTTATACAGGGTTTGATTTACCAGCGTCATCAATGTGGCCATGGCATGAATGCTTAACTGGCTGTTGGCGGAAGTATCGATAAGCACCAGAATGCGATTCTTATTCGGCAGTTTATAAAGCGCCGCATGAGAGCCGTTGCCGGCAAAAAGATAAGCCAATTCACAACCGCCCAGACAAAAAGCCGTCGTGATTATCAGCGTGGCCAGTAAAGTCGCTTTGAGATTAAATGCTTTAATTCGCATAGCCATTGCCTCGATTATGCCATGTGTAAAAGCAGCGTGCCAGCATTGTGCTGAATCGCTGCAAAGTATTCATACGTACCGTATTGGCATCGGTGTTATATCCGGGCAGTGGCCCGCTTTTTGGCCATTTGGCGTCAATATTGGTGTGAAACACTTCGCCGTCGCCTGGAATGTTCATATTATAAACGGCGACATGGGCGGCAATATCCCCTTGCAGAACGTAATTGGTCTCTTGGGCATGTACGGTGTAATTGAGTAATTCAATGTAAAGCACGCGCGAAACCCCGAAGTGCTTGCCGATGGTTTTAATGGGTAAAACATCCCAGTTGGGATTGGCGTTCTGGTAATTCAACACCAGGTGATAATCAAGAATATGCGCTTTTGGAAGATGTGTTTTAAGCGTTGCGGAAACAAATGCGGAAACTTCCTGCTGCGCCTGCGGATAGGTGAACATGGTTGAGGCATCTTCATATACCACAATGGCCACGCTCTGTTTTTTCAACCCGCGGTATTGCGGCTTTACCGCAACGCCCATGGTGTTTTCAGCCGCCAATCCAAGAAATGCGCAGCCGCCCATTCCCATGGACAACACCAGTATGGCCAACACCACAACCGCCCCGGTTGATTGCATTGGTTTGCCGCATCGACGTATATGAAAAGCAATGTTCATTCATTTTTCCTGGCTATGAAATACCCGTCATGCCTGAATCTTCCGCACACGGACCGGTTTTTTAATCCGCTTTACGCACGCCAAAGTTCCGCCAAGTGAGGATTCTACCCGTGGTGACGGAACCATGCACTCATAATAAGAATTTTATATCCCCATGCACCCAATATGATCGCCGTTGCGCCAATCAGAATTTTCCACCAGTTCCATGCGAACCAGAAAAACGACGGCCCATACCATTTTCCGGTGGTCACAGCCAAGCCACCGACAATCACGCCCGCCACGGCCAGAAATCCGACCATTGCTCCACCGGGCTGTGTTGCCAGAGCTGTGAGCCATTGTCCATGGGCCACATGGGATACCGCCGTCGTGTAGCCGCACGTCGGGCAGGGCCAGCCATATTCGGTATAAAATCCGCAGGGGGGCAGGCCCAGTTGCGTATGTGTTGCCAAACCCTTGGGGCTGGGATTCAGATACAGGCCAATTCCCAGCATCGGTATAAACATCAACAGCAGAAACCCGGACCACAGGCGAATGCGATGCCGATACGCCCATGCGTATGGACCACTTAATCCAACAAGAAATTCAGGTTGTTCGGTCACCTGCGACATGGCAAAGATTATACAAGACTTGCCTGTGGACAAACAATCCTCATGCAAGAGCGCCG